>NZ_CP059215.1:0-347500 GCF_014252295.1 Blattabacterium cuenoti | reverse complement strand
TATATCACCAAGAGTAGATCTCTCAAATTTTCTATTTCTTACGACGCGTTGTTCTTTCTTTTTATCTTTATCACGATACACAGATGTATGAGATACTACGATTTTTTTAGTTTCTCTATTAAATTCTATCACCTTAAAATTAGTTTTTTCTCCTTTCTTAAGAGTAGTACCATCTTTCTTTTCTAAAAAACGGAGTGGGGCAAAAACTTCTATTTCTTGATCTTCTATAAATTTAATAAAAGCCCCTTTATCAAATAAGTTTGATACTATTCCAGTATGAATACTTCCTAAATGGTAATTTTTTTCATATTTGTTCCATGGGTTTTCCATTAGTTGTTTATGACCTAAATTGAGCCTCCTTGCTTGAGGATCTAAGGCAAGCACAATTATTTCTAATTTATCATTTATGTTATATAACTCAGAAGGATGTTTTATTCTTTTTGTCCATGAGAGATCATTTGTGTAAATAATACCAGATATTCCTTTTTCTAATTCCAGAAAAACTCCAAAATTTGTAAATTTTTTAATAGTTCCAATATGTTTCGATCCTATAGGATATTTATCTTCTATATTAATCCAAGGATCTTGAGTAAGTTGTTTTACACTTAAAGATATTTTCCTTTCTTTACGGTCTATCGTTAAAATTACAGCTTCTAATTCATCTCCTATTTTCACAAAATCTTGAGTAGATGACAAATCGGTGGACCAAGACATTTCACTAATGTGTAATAAAGCCTCTACCCCAGGAATTATTTCTATAAAAGCTCCATAATCTGCTAAAACAGTAACTTTTCCTTTAACTTTACTACCTACTTTTAAATCTTGATTCAAGGAATTCCAAGGATGAGGTTGCAATTGCTTTAATCCTAATTGTACACGATTTTTATCTTTATCTACTCCTAAAACTACAAATTTTAATTCTTGTTCTAATTGAACAACTTCTGTAGGATGATTGATATGTGGCCAACTCATATCAGTAATATGAAGTAAAGCATCCACACCTCCTAAATCTACGAAAGCACCATAAGGAAGAATATTTTTTATTTTACCTTCTAATACTTGACCCTTATCTAATTTCGATATCATTTCTTTTCTCTGTTCTTCAATATCTCTTTCTATTAAAACTTTATGAGAAACAACAACATTTTTTGTCTTTTTATTAATCTTAACCACTTTAACCTCCATAGTTTTTCCTACATAGACATCATAATCTCGAACAGGCTTAACATTAATGTGTGAACCAGGCAAAAAACATTCAATATCAAATATTTCAACAATTAATCCACCTTTTGTTCTAGCAGCAACATAACCCAATACAACTTCTGATTTTTCATATGCTTCGTTAATCCGTTGCCAATTTCTCAACATTTTTGCCTTCTGATAAGAAAGAATACATTGTCCTTTATAATCCATTTTAACAACCATAACTTCTATCTTACTTCCAGATTGAATAATATTCAAATTTTCTCTAAATTCATTTATAGGAATAGCTCCTTCTGCTTTAAATCCAATATCTACAATAACAGTTTTATCTGAAATGTATGTAACTACTCCTTGATATATCTCTAATTCTTGAATTTTTGGTAAAGTTTTTGTATATATCTCTTCTAAATTTTTTCTTTCTTTTTGTATCTCATTAGTATTCAAATGAGTTTCGTATTTCGTCCAATCGAAACTTTCTATTATTTTTTCCTGATCATTCAATTTTTCATTTTCAGATAAATCAGATAAAGTGGATACTTTTTTCTTTATTTTTTCTGTTTGATTAGACATAATTTTTTATTATTTTTTCACTACTTTTTCTATCCAAAATTCACATAAAATACGGACAGAAAAATTAGAATAGAATATTCTTATTTATTTATTATAAATTTTTTTTACAAAAAAAAACAGATAATACAAAACTAATAATTTTTCAGTAACTTTTTCTACTAATTCAAATAAAATGTACCTTATTGTTGATACAGAGACAACAGGATTACCTATATCCTATAATTTTCCAATTACTCATATAGATAACTGGCCAAGAATTGTGCAATTTTCATGGCAAATTCATGATAATCTAGGATATTTAATAGAATTTAAAAATTTTATTATAAAACCAGATCATTATGATATACCTTTTAATGCTTTTAAAATTCATGGTATAACTAATGATAAAGCAGAAAAATATGGGGTAGATTTGGATTTTGTACTCTGTGAGTTTAGAAATTCTCTTGAAAAATCTCAGTGTTTAATTGGGCATAATCTAGAATTTGACAGAAAAGTTATAGAATGTGAGTTCTTTAGAAAGAAAAGAGAAATTTCTTTCAAAAAGAAGAAAATGTTAGACACTAAAGAGATTTCTGTTTCCTATTGTAAGTTATCGGGGAATAGAAAAAAGTTCAAATGGCCTACATTATCTGAATTATATCAGAAACTTTTTGAAGAAAAAATTCCTAATTTACATAATTCATCAAATGATGTAAAAGCTACAGCCCGTTGCTTTTTGGAGTTATTGCGTATTGGAATAATATCACATAAAGATGTAGGAGCAGAAGAGAATATGATATTGAAATTCAAAAATAAACATTCATGGAAAATACCTTCTGCTATAGTAGATTTTGATCCTTTGTTATATTCATCTTCTTCAGAAGAAGTAAAAAAAAGAGAAAAAATAAACTTAAAAAATGATAAATTAAGAGAAGAATTGAAAAAAAAAAAATATTCTCATATTCATAATCATACTTATTTTTCTATTCTTTATTCTACTATAGATGTACAATCTTTAGTTAATAGAGCTATTCTTTTTGATATGCCAGCTGTAGGAATAACAGATTATGGAAACATGATGGGATCTTTTCATTTTTTAAATGCTATTCATTCTATAAATAAAAAAAATTTTCCTAAAAAATCAATCAAAGGTATTGTTGGATGTGAAGTTTTTCTTTCAGACAATTATTTGCAAAAAAAATTTACAAAAGATGAACCAGATAAACGGTATCAACAAGTTTTTTTGTCTAAAAATAAAAAAGGTTATCACAATTTAGCAAAACTTTGTTCACTTGGTTTTACAGAAGGTATTTATGCTGGAATTCCTAGAGTTGGAAAAAAATTAGTTGAAAAATACAAGGAAAATTTAATTGCTCTTACTGGAGATCTTCATGCAGAAATTCCGTATACTATTCTCAATCATGGAGAAAGAAAAGCAGAAAAAATTTTTTTATGGTGGAAGGAACTTTTTGGAGATGATTTTTATATAGAGTTATTACGTCATGGATTGGAAGAAGAAGATCATGTAAACAATATTTTACTGAAATTTTCGAAAAAATATCATGTAAAATATATTGCACAAAATAATTCTTTTTATTTAGACAAAGATGAAGCAAATGCGCATGATATATTACTTTGTATAAAGAATGCAGAAAAACAATCAACACCTATAGGAAAAGGAAGAGGTTATAGATTTGGTTTTCCTAATCATGAATTTTATTTCAAAGATTCAGAAAAAATGAAAGAAATATTTTATGATATTCCAGAATCTTTTGATTTTTTAGAGGAGTTGGTTAATAAAATTGAGTCTTATCATCTTTCACACAAAATATTGCTTCCAAAATTCCAAATTCCAAAATCTTTTGAAGATCCAATGGATAAAATAGATGGAGGGAATAGAGGACAAAATCATTTTTTAAAAAAAATTACTTATGAAGGTGCTAAAAAACGTTATAAAAATATCACAAAAGAAATTCAAGAAAGAATTTGTTTTGAATTAAAAACAATAGAAAAAATTGGATATCCTGGTTATTTTCTTATTGTTCATAATTTTATTCATCAAGCTAAAAAAATGAACATTTCAGTTGGTCCTGGAAGAGGATCAGTAGCAGGATCCGTTGTTGCTTATTGTATAGAAATAACCGATATAGATCCAATAAAATATCATCTTCTTTTCGAACGATTTTTAAATCCTGATAGAATTTCTTTACCAGATATTGACATTGATTTTGACGATAAAGGACGTGAAAAAATTATTGAATGGGTAGTTCAAAAATATGGAAAGGATCAAGTTGCACAAATCATAACATATGCAACAATGGGAGCAAAATCATCTATAAGAGATACTGGACGTGTACTAGATTTATCTTTAAGAGATACAGATATTTTAGCAAAAATGGTTCCGAATATGCTTTCATTGAAAACTATTTTATCAGAAAATTATCCAATAGGAAAAATTAATCTTAATAAAGAAGAAAAAAATAACATACAAAAACTAAGAAATATAGCTCAAAATAAATATGAATTGAAGGGAAAAGTTTTGCATCAAGCAAAAATTTTGGAAGGGACTATAAGAAGTACGGGAATACATGCTTGCGGTATTATAATAAGTCCCTATAATATTAGAGAATATATTCCTGTTTCTTCTGTATCCAAAGAATCTGATTTATTATTAACTCAATTTGATAATCATGTTGTAGAACATGCTGGATTATTAAAAATGGATTTTCTAGGATTGAAAACTCTTACTATCATTAAAGATGCTATTAATCTCATTAAAAAGAGACGTAAGAACATTACAGAATTTTCATTTCCTCTAGAAGATAAAAAAACTTATTGTCTTTTTCAAAAAGGAGAAACTGTAGCCGTTTTTCAATATGAATCTCCAGGTATGCAAAAATACTTACGTCAGTTAAAACCTGATAAATTTGATGATTTAATAGCAATGAATGCATTGTATAGACCTGGTCCTTTACAATATATTCCTAATTTTATATCTAGAAAACATGGTAAAGAAACAATCACCTATGATCTTCCAGAAATGGAAGAATTTTTGAAAGAAACTTATGGAATAACAATATACCAAGAACAGGTTATGTTAATAGCTCAAAAAATAGCTGGATTTAGTAAAGGAGATGCAGACCTTCTTAGAATAGCTATGGGTAAAAAACAAAAAAATGTTCTCAATAAAATGAGAAATCAATTTATTGAAGAAGCTATGAAAAAAGGATATTCTAAAAATATATTGAAAAAAATATGGAAAGATTGGGAGTATTTTTCTTGTTATGCTTTTAATAAATCTCATGCAACATGTTATGCTTATATTGCTTTTCAAACTGCTTATTTAAAAGCTCATTTTCCATATGAATACATGGCTTCTGTATTAAGCAATAACATGCATAATATTAAACAACTTACTTTTTTTATAGAAGAATGTAAAAAAATCAATATTTCTGTAATTTACCCAGATATCAACGAGAGTGATTCTTTTTTTAAAGTGACTGACTGCAATAGAATTTTGTTTGGTCTTGCAGGGATAAAAGGAGTTGGAGAAAATGCTGTAAATATTATTCTTCAAGAAAGAAATAGAAATGGACCATATACCTCTATTTTTGATATGGTGAAAAGGATTGATTTACGTATAGTGAATAAAAAAATTTTGGAAAATTTGATCCTATCTGGATCTTTAGACTGCTTTTCTATACATAGAGAACAATATTTTCGTATCGGATATAATGATAAATTAAACACTTTGGAGAAAATTATTCGGTTTGGTGCAAAATTTCAAAAAGCAAAAGATAAAAACGTTGAAATTGATAAACCTATTATTGTGGAATGTGATTTATGGAGTAATATATATAAATTATCTAAAGAAAAAGAAGTATTAGGTATTTATGCTTCTGCACATCCTTTAGATGATTATTATTATGAAATAAAGTATTTCACTAATATTTCCTTAGAAAAACTCAATAAAAAGGAATATACGCTTGTTGGAAAAACAATTCATGTATGTGGAATATTATCAAAAATAGAAAAAAAAACATATGTAAAAAGCGGCATAAAATATTGTATTTTCTTTTTGGAAGATTACAATTCTTCTAAAGAGTTTCGAATTTATGGACAACAATATTTTAAATATGAACCCCTTTTATTAAACAATAGTTTATTGTATTTATGTCTTTCTATTGAAAAATCAAAATATAAAGAATATAAAATAAATATTTTGCATATAGAAAATCTGAAAAATGTTCTTAGTAGATTAGTAAATCAGTTGATAGTAAAAATTAATATAAACAATTTAAATAACGCAATTATTAATAATGTAGAAAAATTATTTTATCAACAAATGGGAGATAAGAAATTAAATATTGTTCTTTATGACAAGGAGAATAAAATTTTTCTAAATTTTGAATCTAGAAAATATGGAATTAACATTAATTCAAATTTTTTAAAAAAATTAGAAAAAATAAACGGATTGGATTTTTGTTTGAATTGGAAAAGACTTTATTAAATTTGTATTTATTTACAGTAAAATATATGAAGCATTATTCATACTTCTATCAATCGGTAAAATTCATTTATTTTTTTTCTTACGTGGTTTCTTAATAAAAAAGATGAAAATCAAAGTTAGAGTATCTCATGAAGAGGATACAAAATATGCATCCTTAATTTGTAAAAAAATTCAGGAATCAGCAAAAATACGAGGGACTGGAATTGCAAAAAAGGATCCAGAATATATAAAATCAAAAATGATTCATGGAAATGCAGTCATTGCTTTTTGTGATGAAAAATTAGCGGGATTCAGTTATCTTGATATTTTTCAAAACAAGGAATTTGTCGTGAATTCCGGTCTTATTGTTTTTCCTGAATTTAGAAAACAAGGATTAGCAAAACTTATTAAAGTTAAAATATTCAAACTTTCCAGAGAAAAATTTCCAAATTCTAAAATTTTTAGCATTACAACAAGTAATCCAGTTATTAAAATCAATACAGAATTGGGCTTTAAGCCTGTTTCTTTTAGTGAATTGACTCAATCAGAAGAATTTTGGAAAGGATGCAAAAGTTGTGCAAACTTTGATATATTAACTAGAAATCAAAGAAAAATGTGTTTATGCACAGGTCTTTTATATAATCCATATACAAATACAAAAAAGATAAACAAGAAAAATAATTATTTTTCTTGTTTATCTTATGGAGATAAGATTGTTTTAGCTTATAGTGGAGGATTAGATACATCTTATTGTTTAAGATATCTTATTCAACAAAAATATGAAGTTCATACAGTTATTATCAATACAGGAGGATTCAAAAAAAATGAGTTAGAAAAAATTGAAGAAAGAGCTATAAGTATAGGATCTAAATCTCACAAAACAATTGATGCCATAGAAGAATACTATCAGAATTGTATAAAATATCTTATATTCGGAAATATTCTTAAGAATAATACTTATCCACTTTCAGTAAGTTCAGAAAGGATTTTCCAGGCTATTAAAATAGCACAGTATGCAACTTTTATTCAATCAAAAGCAATAGCTCATGGAAGTACAGGGGCTGGAAATGATCAAATTAGATTTGATATTGCATTTCAAATTGTTTGTCCAGAAAAAATAACCTTATCTCCTATAAGAGATATGAAAGTTTCTAGAGAAGAAGAGATAGAATATTTGAAAAATCAAGGAATATCTATTTGTTGGGATCAAGCAAAATACTCTATAAACAAAGGTATTTGGGGAACTAGTATAGGAGGAAAGGAAACTCTTACTTCTTATCACGATTTTCCAGAAGAGGCTTATCCAACAAAATTGAGTAGAAAAAAAAGTGAAAATTTAGAACTAGAATTTGAAAAAGGAGAAATAGTTAGTGTTAATAAAGAAAAAGGTACAGCTATAAAAAATATAATAAATATCGAAAAAATAGCTTCAAAATTTGCTATAGGAAGAGGAATTCATATAGGGGATACGATTTTAGGAATCAAGGGAAGAGTTGCATTTGAAGCTTCAGCAGCAATCATTATTATAAAAGCTCATCATCTATTGGAGAAACATATTCTCACTAAATGGCAACTTTATTGGAAAGAGCAACTTTCTAATTGGTATGGCATGTTACTTCACGAAGCTCAATATTTAGATCCTGTAATGCGTGATATAGAAAAATTTTTAAAGAGTACACAAGAAAGATTAACAGGAACTGTATATATAATTCTTTATCCTTATAGATTTCATTTAGTAGGGATTAAATCAAAGTTCGATTTAATGGCGTCTTCTAACATAGCTCAGTATGGAGAAATGAATTATGCTTGGACTGCAGAAGATGTAAAGGGTTTTACAAAAATTTTGAGTAATCAAATGAAAATGTATCATAATTTAAAAAAAATAAAATTAAAATAATGATTGAAATAGGTATTATTGGAGGAAGTGGATATACTGCTGGAGAATTAATAAGACTGATGATCCATCATCCGAAAACTAGAATAAAAAGTGTGGTTAGTAGAAGTAACTCAGGTAAATTGATTCATTTGGTTCATCAAGATTTATTAGGAGAAACAAATAATATGAAATTTACTCGTAATTTAACTCAAAATGTTGATGTCGTATTTCTTTGTTCTGAACATGGACAATCTAGAAAAGAATTGAATAATATATCGGAAATAACAAAAATTATTGATTTAAGTCAAGATTTCAGACTCACAAATCAATCTTCTTTTGAAAAAAGAAATTTTGTATACGGATTACCAGAATTACAAAAAGAAAAAATACAAGAATCTAATAATATAGCAAATCCTGGATGTTTTGCTACAGCTATTCTTTTATCTATTTTGCCATTAGCTAAAAATCAATTATTAAAAAATAATATTCATATTAGTGCTATAACTGGTTCTACAGGATCCGGAAGAAAACATAGTGATACTAACCATTTTAGTTGGAGAAATAACAATATTTCTGCTTATAAAATTTTTCAACATCAACATTTACAAGAAATTGAACAAACTATCCACAAAGTACAAAATAATTTTTGTTATAAAGTTTATTTCGTTCCTTATAGAGGAAATTTCTCAAGAGGAATTATAACCACTTTATATACTTCTTCTTCTTTTTCTTTAGAAAAGAATAGAGAAATATATAAAGAATATTATAAAAATCATCCATTTGTAAATATTTCTGATATTAATATCGATATTAAACAAGTGATAAATACTAATAAATGTATTTTATATCTTCTTAAAGAGAAGGATCAATTGATTGTTATCAGTATTATAGATAATTTGATAAAAGGAGCTTCAGGTCAAGCTATACAAAATATGAATCTTATGTTTCATCTAGATGAAAATTGTGGTTTAAAACTAAAATCCGTTCGTTTTTAATAAAAAATGATATGAAATTATTTGACGTTTATCCTGTTCTAAATATAGAATTAAACAAAAGCAAAGGATCTTATCTTTTTGATGTGAATGGGAACATGTATTTGGATTTTTATGGAGGACATGCAGTAGTTTCTATTGGTCATTCGCATCCATATTACGTGGAAGCCTTGACTGAACAAATTAATAAAATATCTTATTATTCTAATAGTGTTTTTATTTCACAAAAAAACAAATTAGCTAATCTTATTGGAAGTATTTCAGGATATGAAGATTATTCCTTATTTATATGTAACTCAGGTACAGAATCTAATGAAAATGCATTGAAAATAGCTTCTTTTTATACAGGGAAAAAAAAGATAATAGCGTTTAAAGGTTCTTTTCATGGAAGAACAAGCGGTAGTGTCTCTGTTACAGATAACTATAAAATAGTTTCTCCTTTTAATGCTCTACATGAAACTATATTTTTAGATTATCAGGATTTTGATTTGTTAGAAGAAAAATTAAAGAAAAAAAATATTTGTGCTTTAATTACTGAAGGTATACAAGGAATATCTGGGATTATAGATCCAGGATTAGATTTTTTTTGCAAGGCTGCAGATCTTTGCAAAAGATATGATACAATACTAATTATTGACGAAGTACAAAGTGGATATGGTAGAACAGGATCTTTTTTTTCTCACCAATTATATCCTATACAACCAGATTTAATTACTATAGCTAAGGGAATGGGAAATGGATTTCCTATAGGAGGTGTACTAATTCATCCTAAATTTAAACCATATCATGGTATGTTAGGAACTACTTTTGGAGGAAATCATTTAGCTTGTACAGCTGGAATTGCTGTATTGGAAATTATTAAAAAAGAAAATTTAATCGAAAATGCAAGAAAAATGGGAAAAATATTGTTAAAAAAGTTGAAGCTTATTCCTGAAATTAAAGAAATAAGAGGTAGGGGTCTTATGCTAGGGTTAGAATTTAATTTTCCTATTCAGGATTTGAAAAATATTTTAATTTACAAAGAAAAAGTATTTATTGGAACATCTAATAATCCATATGTTTTACGATTACTACCTCCTATGAATATTAATGTAGATCATATAAAATTATTCCTTACAAAATTAAGGAATGCCTTAGCATATCTATACAAAAAAAATGGAAAGTAATAAAAAAATAAAGAAAGCTATCCTTATGTTAGAAGATGGAACAAGATATGATTCTTATCATTTTGGAGCTTCAATATCTTCTTCCGGAGAGGTTGTATTTAATACCGCAATGACTGGTTATACAGAAAGTATGACAGATCCTTCTTACAAAGGTCAAATTCTTACTTATACTTATCCTATGATAGGAAACTATGGTATTCCATCTTCTTCTTATTGTAAAGAATCTATTTCTGAATTTTATGAATCCGATAAAATTCAAGTATCTGGACTTATTGTTTCTTATTATTCTAACCGTCCGTATCATTGGAATATGAATTTATCACTATCTGATTGGTTATCTAGAAATGGAGTTCCTGGATTATATGGTATAGATACTAGATCTATAGCAAAAAAACTTAGAAAAAATGGTGGATCTATGTTAGGAAAAATTTTAATAGAAAATGAAGATATTCCATTTTATGATCCTAATCTGGAAAACCTGTCTGAAAAAGTATCTATTCGTGAAAAAATAACATATGGAAATGGACAATACAAAATATTACTTGTAGACTTTGGATTAAAAAATAATATTTTACGTTGTCTCTTGCAAAGAGATTGTACCATTATAAGGGTTCCATGGGATTATGATTTTACGAACGAAGAATATGATGGATTAGTTCTTTCCAATGGACCTGGAAATCCAAAGATTTATGAAAAACCTATACATTATATTCGTTTAGTTCTGAAAAATGAACGACCTATATTTGGTATATGTTTGGGGAATCAACTTTTGGGGATTGCAGCAGGAGGAGATACTTCTAAATTAAAATTTTCTCATAGAAGTCATAATCAACCGGTTATATCATTAAAAACAGGAAAAAGTTTTATTACATCACAGAATCATGGATATGTTTTGGATTCGGAAAATCTTCCGAAAGAATGGAAAATATTTTTTAAAAATTTAAATGATGATACTTGCGAAGGAATAATCCATGATTATAAACCTTTTTTTTCTGTACAGTTTCATCCAGAAGCTTCAAGTGGTCCTACGGATACAGAATTTTTATTCGATTTTTTTATCAATTCAATTGTTAATAAAAGCAATAAATAATTAATTTTAAGAATCTTCCAAAATTAGTATGAAAATAGACAAAGTACTTATCCTGGGATCAGGTGCATTAAAAATAGGAGAAGCTGGTGAATTTGATTATTCTGGAACACAAGCATTAAAAGCTCTTAAAGAGGAGGGTGTTTATACTATATTGATTAATCCGAATATTGCCACAGTTCAAACATCAAAAGAAATTGCTGATAAAGTTTATTTTCTTCCTTTGACTTTATTTTTTATTAAAAATGTTATAGATAAAGAAAAACCAAAAGGAATTCTATTGTCTTTTGGTGGACAAACTGCATTGAATTGTGGAATTCAGCTGTTTCGAGAAGGAATCATAGAAAAATACAATATTCAAGTTTTAGGTACACCTATTGAATCTATTATTCACAGTGAAGATAGAAATTTATTTAAAAATAGGTTGACTAAGATTAACATAAAAACAGCAAAAAGTTTTGTGGTTCATTCCATAGATGATGCTATTTATTATTCTTTGGAAATAGGATTTCCAATTATTATTAGGTCTGCTTATACACTTGGAGGATTGGGAAGTGGTTTCGCGAAAAATATTAATGATTTAAAAAAAATAGTAAGTAGAGCTTTTTCTTATTCTTCTCAAATTGTAGTAGAAGAATCTTTAGAGGGATGGAAAGAAGTTGAATACGAAATAGTGAGAGATAAATATGATAATTGTATTTCTGTATGTAATATGGAAAATTTTGATCCTATAGGAATTCATACAGGAGAAAGTATTGTAGTAGCACCGTCACAAACTTTAACAAATTCTGAATATTATAATTTAAGAAAAATAGCAATATATATTGCTAGAAATTTTTATATAGTTGGGGAATGCAATGTTCAATTTGCATTAGATCCTAATTCAGAAGACTATCGTGTTATTGAAGTTAATGCACGTCTTTCTCGTTCCAGTGCTCTTGCTTCAAAAGCAACGGGTTATCCCTTGGCTTTTGTAGCGGCAAAATTATCTTTAGGATACGGATTACATGAATTAAAGAATTCTGTTACTAAAAATACTTCTGCTTTTTTTGAACCAGCGTTGGATTACGTGGTATGCAAAATACCTAGATGGGACCTTAAAAAATTTTATGGTGTTTCTAATAGAATTGGAAGTAGCATGAAAAGTGTAGGGGAAGTAATGGCTATTGGAGGATCTTTTGAAGAAGCTCTACAAAAAGGAATTAGAATGCTAGATATAGGTAAACAAGGGTTCATAAACATGAAGAAAAAAAAATTAGTATCTAATCATTTATTGAGAGAATCTCTTAAAGAACCTACAGACCAAAGAATATTCTTTTTAGAAGAAGCTTTAGAAAAAGGTTTTTCTGTGAAAGAAATACATGATTTAACAAAAATTGATCCATGGTTTCTATTTCAACTTGATAACATTTTTCAAACGAAAAAAAAGATAGATAGTTGTGATAATTGGAGAGATATTCCATACGAATTGTTACGAAAAGCAAAAAAAGAAGGTTTTTCTGATATGCAAATAGCTATTATTTTTTTTAACAAAAAAAATAATCAACATGAGTACAACCGTATTTATCATTTAGAACAAAAAATAAGAGAATATAGAAAAGAAAAAGATATAGTTCCATATGTTAGGAAAATTGATACTTTAGCTTCTGAATATCCAGCGTATACAAATTATTTGTATTTGACATATCACGCTATTCAACATGATATTCTTTATGAGGAAGATGAAAGATCTGTCATTACACTAGGATCTGGTGTTTATAGAATTGGAAGTAGTGTAGAATTTGATTGGTGTTGTGTAAATGCATTGAATACTATTAGGAAAGAATCTTATAGATCAATAATGATTAATTATAATCCTGAAACTGTCAGTACTGATTTTGATGTATGTGATAGATTATATTTTGAAGAGCTAACTGTAGAACGAGTATTGGATATTATTGAACTGGAAAAACCAAAAGGAACAATTGTTTCCATGGGGGGGCAAATTCCTAATAATTTGGTTCTAAAACTTTTTGAAAAAAAAGTAAAAATTTTGGGAACCTCTCCTATTTCCATAGACAAAGTAGAAAATAGATATAAATTTTCTAATGCTATGGATGATTTAAAAATTGAACAACCTAGATGGAAAGAATTATCCGATTTGGATACGATTTATCAATTTGTTAGAGAAGTGGATTTTCCTATCTTAGTGAGACCTTCATATGTTCTTTCTGGGGAAGAAATGAATATTTTTTCGAATCAAGAAGAATTGCAACATTATCTTAATAAAAAGATATCAATATCTCCTGAGCATCCATTAATTATTACAGAATTTATTAAAGATGCAAAAGAAATTGAATTAGATGCTGTTTCTCAGCATGGAGAAATTTTATATTACGCTATATCGGAACACGTAGAATTTGCAGGAGTTCATTCAGGAGATGCTACTTTGGTGTATCCCCCACATAATCTCTATTTGTCAACATTGAAAGATATCATTTCTATATCTAGAAAAATATCCAAATATTTTAATATATCTGGTCCTTTTAATATTCAATTTTTATCTAAAGACAATAAAATAAAAGTAATTGAATGTAATTTAAGAGCATCTAGAAGTTTTCCTTTTGTATCAAAAGTATCTCATTTCAATATGATTGAATTAGCTACTCAAGTTATTCTTGGAAAGAAGAAAAATAAAATGGAACCTAATTTTTTTATTACAAATTTTTTAGGAGTGAAGGCTTCTCAATTTTCTTTTTCTAGGTTGCAAGATGCAGATCCTATTTTAGGAGTGGATATGTCTTCAACAGGAGAAGTGGGATGTTTAGGAAATACTTTTGATGAAGCTCTTCTGAAATCAATGATTTCCGTTGGGTATACCATTCCAAAAAAAAATATATTGATATCTGGAGGTCCTATTGGATCAAAATTGGACCTTTTAGAAGTAATCAAATTGTTACATAAAAAAGGATATGTGTTATTTGCTACAGAAGGCACAAATAATTTTTTACAAAAAAATGAAATTCCCTCTATAAGAGTTCATTGGCCAAATGAAAAAAAATATTCAAATGTTATTGAATTGATAAAAAATAGAAAATTGGATCTTATTATTAATATTCCAAAAAATTTGAGTAAATCAGAATTAGATAATGATTATGCTATAAGACGTTCTGCAGTTGATTTTAATATACCTCTTCTGACCAATGCGCGTCTAGCAAAAGCTTTTATACAAGCATTTTGTAATTTATCTATGGAACAATTATTTATAAAAGCTTGGAATGAATATAAATGAAAATGAAAAAGTTTATGAGAAAATTTTTTAGTGTAGAAGATGTTATAAATGTATATGATCTTCTTAAAGAAGCTCTTTTTTTAAAAAAAAATCCATATGAATTTAAACATGTTGGAAAAAATAAAACAATTGGATTGGTTTTTTTTAATCCTAGTTTACGAACAAGAATTAGTTGTCAAAAAGCAGCTTTTAATTTAGGATGTAATACTTGGGTACTAGATATCCATAAAGATTCTTGGAAAATTGAAATGAATGATGGAAGTGTAATGAAAATGACACAAGAACATCTGAAAGAAGCGATCTCTGTTATGAGCATATATTGTGATATTCTTGCAGTTAGGATTTTTCCTAATTTATCAAATCAAGATTTTGATTACAAAGAAGTAATTTTTAATAAGATATTGGAATATTCTCGAATTCCAGTAGTCAATATGGAAAGTGCAACTTTGCATCCTTTACAGTCTTTAGCAGACGTAATGACTATTGCAGAATTTACATCTTTTTTTAAAAAAAGATGTAAAGTTGTTCTAAGTTGGACCCCTCATATTAATCCATTGCCTCATTCCGTGGCGAATTCTTTTTCTCAATGGATATCAAAAATAGATGAAATTGATTTTACTATTGCGTGTCCTAAAAAATATAATCTTCATAATAAATTTTCTAATGGAGTTTTTATAACACATAATCAAAATGAAGCATTTATGAATGCAGATTTTATTTATGCCAAAAATTGGAGTAGTTATTTAGATTATGGAAAAATACTCTGTACCAGTTCTGACTGGATGATTACTGTAAATAAAATGAAACTAACCAATCGTGCTAAATTTATGCACTGTTTACCTGTTAGAAGAAATGTTGTAGTGGAAGATGCTGTTTTAGATAGCGAAGATTCTATAGTATTGCAACAAGCAGAAAATAGAATTTATGCTTCACAAATAATTTTTTTAAAAATTCTAGAGTCTTTATCATGAAAATCCATGTAGTAAAAATTGGAGGTCATTTAATTAATGATCCAGAGATTCTTAATTCTTCTTTGAAAGATTTTTGTAGTAAACTGCAAGGATATAAAGTATTGATTCATGGAGGAGGAAGAAAAGCAGATCTTGTTTCAAATAAAATGGGAATTTGTCAAAAAATTTTACAAGGGAGAAGGATAACCGATAAAGAAACTTTAGATATCGTTGTTATGACTTATGCCGGAATGATTAATAAAAATATTGTAGCTCGTTTACAATCTCATAACTGTAATGCTTTTGGTTTATGTGGAGCAGATGGAAACTGCATTAAATCGTATATACGAAAAAAAACAGATATTGATTATGGATATGTAGGAGATATTGATATCCATAGAAAAAGTGTTAATACACGTTTCATTCAATTTTTATTGAAAAATAATATCATTCCTGTATTTTGTTCCATTACTCATGATGGAACAGGTAATTTACTCAATACAAATGCAGACACAATTGCGTCTTACATAGCTGTATCCTTAAAAAAGGAAAAGGATTGTCAGATAGAATTACATTTTTGTTTTGAAAAAAAAGGAGTTTTACGAGATATAAAAGATCCAGAATCTTTTTATAAAAAAATAAGTTTTAATTCATTTCAAAAAATGAAAAAAAATCATACCATAAAAGATGGTATGATCCCTAAATTAGAAAATGCTTTTTTTGCATTAAAAAATGGAGTGACTAAGGTCAGTATAGGTTTACCTAAATATTTAAATGATGTTAATAATAAGACTATTATATGTCTATAGTCAATTTGAAAATATTAAAAAAAGAAGCTGTTCAGCTTATTATAAAACTAATCAATACACCTTCTATATCAAAACAAGAAAATAAAGTATCTTTTCTTATAGAAGATTATCTTCGTAAATATGGATTTCATGTAAGGAGAAAATTTAATAATATATGGACTGAAAATGATAATTTTTTAAAAAAAGAGAACATACGAACCATATTATTAAATTCTCATCATGATACGGTTAAACCAGGGAAAAATTGGGAAACAAATCCTTTTTCCGCTAAAAAAAATGGAGATAAACTAATAGGATTAGGAAGTAATGATGCTGGAGCTTCTGTTGTATCATTAATATCTACTTTTATATATTTAAGTAATTTATCTGAATTACCTTACAGATTGGTTCTTTCAATTACTGCAGAAGAAGAAATATCTGGTTCTTTTGGAATTAGAGCAATTCTTTCTGAATTGGGAAAGATAGACTTAGGAATTGTAGGAGAACCAACACAGATGCAAGTAGCTATTGCTGAAAAAGGATTAATGATATTAGATTGTATAGCCAAAGGAAAAACAGGACATTCTGCAAGAAATATAGGAATAAATGCTATTTATGTAGCGACAAGAGATATAGAAAATTTGAGAAATATCTTTTTTGATAGAAGATCAAAATTATTAGGTTATACTACCTTAAATGTTACTCAAATACAAGGAGGAATACAACATAATGTTATACCTGATTTTTGTTCTTTTATTGTAGATATTAGAACTAATGAGTTATATAAAAATGAAGAATTAATTGAAATTATACAAAAAATTATTCAATCTAAAATAAAACCTCGTTCTTATCATTTAAATTCTTCTTTTATAGATCCTATGCATCCTATTGTTTCAAAAGCTAAATTAATGGGAATAAAAACTTATGGATCTCCTACACTTTCTGATCAAAGCATTATGCCTTTTCCTACAATTAAAATGGGAGTTGGAGATAGTATCCGTTCTCATACTCCTAATGAGTATATTCTTATTTCAGAAATCATGGAAGGAATAGATATTTATATCTGTTTGTTAAAAGACTTTTCCTTTTGAATTTGAAACAAAAAAGGTACATTTGTTTAATAAAAGAGAAAAATATGTTACAAGAAATAAACGATGATAATTTTGAAAAATTGGTCAATAAATCGGATAAACCTGTATTAGTCGATTTCTGGGCACCGTGGTGTGCTCCATGTCGATCTTTATCTATTTTATTAGAAGAAATATTTTCTGAATATCAGAATAAAGCATTTTTTTTTAAGTTAAATGTGGATAATAATCCAAAAAATTCTTCTAAACATGGAATACGAAGCATTCCCACTATGATTTTTTTTAAAAATGGAGAAAAAAAGGATGTGCATATTGGAATTGCCTCTAAAGAGGAAATTAGAAAAAAATTAGATGCTTTAATTATTCAATAATTTTTTTATGGGTCTGGTAGTTCAGTTGGTTAGAATACATGCCTGTCACGCATGGGGTCGCGGGTTCAAATCCCGTCCAGACCGCATTAATCTTTTACGTTTAGTTTTTGTTTATTTTATATTTTATAATATCTTCTATGGATATAATTTTCATATGGAATTTCTTAGCGATATATATCAATTGTGGTAAACGAGCCATAGATCCATTTTTATTCAGTATTTCTACAACAACACCTCCAGGTGTACATCCAGCCATTTTAGTTATATCGATAGCAGCTTCTGTGTGTCCAGGCCTTTCTAATAGACCTCCTTTTTTTGCTCGAAGAGGAAAAATGTGACCTGGCCTATTAAATTCTTCTGGGTTTACTTTGCTGACTAAGGCATGAATAGTTTTTGCTCTATCTGAAACGGAAATTCCAGTGCTAACACCATAACCTCGTAAATCAACGGATACTGTGAAAGCAGTTCTTCTAGGATCTGTATTATTTTCGACCATCATTTGAAGTTTTAGTTGATTACATTTTTCTTCTGTTAATGGGACACAAACAAGTCCTCTTCCATGAGTAATGAGAAAATTTACAATCTTAGGAGTTATTTTTTCAGCCGCCACTATAAAATCTCCTTCATTTTCACGATTTTTGTCATCTACCACAATAATAATTTTTCCATTTTTGATATCCTGTATGGATTCTTCAATACTATCGAAATTTAGATTCGAACCAAAAACCATAATATTTTGTTTTTTTTGTTTTATTTTTGAATATAAAAATCATCCATTACAGTTTTATAAGTCATCCATATACTTACTGGGAAAAAAATGAAATTTGGAATCCATGCACCTATCCATGGACATATTTCATTTTTTTCTACTTTATTTTGACTAATAGTCAGCAAAGTATAATAAATGATGAATATAATAATAGCCACAATAGTAGGATAACTTATTCCTCCTTTTCTAATAATAGCACCTAGTGGAGCCCCAGTTAAAAACATTATAATGCATGTTACTGGAAATGTAAATTTTTTTTGTAATTCTAATTGCAACTTGATTAAAGTATGGATATTTTCTTTCTTACGAAAAGAATTTTTTTGTTTTAGATAGTTAATTTTTTTAATTAAATCATGTGTATTATAAGAGTCGTAGTCATCTAAATTTTTGATTCCTTCATAATCATAGGAAGGAATTTTAAAGTTTTGAATTAAAGTATCAAATCGTACAATTTGATAAGAAGATTCTCCCTTAGTTTCATTTGTGTTTTCACTATATAAAATACCATTCATTAATTTAAATTGAATATATTCAGATCTATATTTATTTGGAATGAAAAATCCTTTCTTAGAAAGGATAGTATTTACAAGTGAATTTTTATCATAAAAAAAAATAAATATATTATGCAGTTCCTGATTATTTTCCGATTTTCTATCTATTTTCACAAAAAAATCTGGGAATAAATTTACAAAAATTCCTTCTTTTAATTTGAAAGAGGGATTAGCCAATAAAATTTGATATCCTAATTTTTTAGCTCGTATTTTCGCTATTGGTATTGCTAAATCAGAAAAAAAATATAATGCAATAGAAAAAAGAAAAGTTATACATAAAATAGGTTTCATGATACGAAAAAAAGATATTCCAGAAGATTTTACGGCAATAAGTTCTTGATTTTCTGAAAAATTACCATATGTTATGATAGAACTTAATAATAATGATATAGGAGCTACCAATGGAATAATAGATATACCAAAGTAAAATATAAATTTTATTATTATTAAAATATGAATGTTTTTACCAGATAATTCATCTATTTGACTCCAAAAAAATTGAATCAGAAAAACAATAAATATTGTGAAAAAAATAATGAAAAAAGGTGCTATAAATAAACGAATCATATATAGATCAATTTTTTTCATATCATTTCATTATAATAATGAACTGAACTTGAATTCAGTCAGGTTCTGGCAAAAAGAAATATTCGTTTTTTTTCCCATCATCTTTATAAAAATTAACAATTTTTTTAATATCTGATAAATTGATGAAGGGACATTGTAATCGTATCAATTCATTTCTATTAGAAAATAGAAGATCTCCTTTTCCTATCAATTGTTCTGCTCCAGTACAATCTAATATAGTTCTAGAATCTATTTTAGAACTTACTCTAAATGCAATTCTTGCAGGAAAATTTGATTTAATTAATCCAGTAATTACATCAACTGATGGTCGTTGTGTTGCTATAATTAAATGAATGCCGACAGCACGAGCAATTTGTGCTAATCGAGTTATATACGTTTCTATTTTTTTATTTTTACGAAAAGAAAAACTTAAGTCTGCAAATTCATCGATAATTAGTATAATATAAGGTAAATGATGTCTTTTATTTCCCCTTGCGTTGTATTCTTGAATATTTCTAACCTTATTTTTTTCCAAAATAGCATATCTTTTATCCATTTCTTTACACAAAGAATTCAATATGTTTTTTACTTTATGTAATTCTGTGATGATTGGTTCTCTAGAATTAGGAGTAGTAGCAAAATAAGACTTTGATATTCTTTTATATATAGATAATTCTACTTTTTTTGGATCAATTAAAACAAATTTGATAGATTCTGGATCTTTTTTATATAATAAAAAAATAATCATGACATTTAATCCTACAGATTTTCCTTGCCCAGTTGATCCTGCTATAAGTAAATGAGGCATTTTAGCTAAATCTATAAGAAAAATTTTATTAAATATAGTTTTACCTAAAGGAATAGGGAGCTCCATTTCATGACTTTTTTTATTACTCTCTTCTGAGAAAAGAATATCTTTCATATAAACAGTATGAGGATTATGATTTGGAATTTCTATTCCAATGGATCCTTTTCCAGGCATTGGAGCTATAATTCTTATGGATAGAGCAGATAGATTTAGAGCTATCTCATTTTTCAAATTCTTTATTTTGGATATACGTGTTCCTACCTTAGGGTATATTTCATATAAAATAATAGTAGGTCCTGTAATGGCTTTTATTTTACATATTTCTATTTTATAATAGTTTAGTACTTGAATTATTTTTTTTTTATTAGAATTTAATTCTATATTATTCACTGATATGGAAGAAAAATCTTCTTGAGAAGAAAGAACAGAATACAAAACATTTTTATCTTTTTTATCTTTATTAGAATTAGTAGAATTAGTAGAATTAGTAGAATTAGTAGAATTAGTAGAATTAGTAGAATTAGTACTAGATTCATCTTCACTAGTTATTATTGATCGAAATAAATTGTACAATTTGAAAATTATATCTATATCTATTTTTTCATAATATTGTATTTTTTGTTGTATTCCATTTTGATTCGTAATACGAAAAATGATGATAAAATAAAAAATAATGCTCGTAAAAAGAAGTATATATGATCCTATTTTACCAAATAAATGAATCAGTAAATTTCCTATTTCAAATCCAAAAACTCCACTAAGTATTCCTTGATAAGGAATAACGATACAAAAAGCTATCGGAATATATATGCTGAAAAATATAAACTTATATATTATTGATTTGTAAAAATTATTCAATAGTTTTTTTTTGAAAATAATTTTTAATCCAGTGATGAATAATATGATAGGGATGAAAAAAGCACTAATTCCTATTCCATTGTAAATGAAAAAGTGAGAAACAACAGCTCCCATTTTACCAAGCAAATTTTCTGTTATGATTTCTTTATCGAAAAATTTATATAATTGGCTTTGATCGTTTTTCCAATGAAAAAAGAAAGAAAAAAAACTTAATAACAAAAAAAGGCTGCTCATCAATAAAAAAAATCCTAAAAAAATTCTAGTAGTTTTATTTTCTTTTTTTTTTGAAATATTTTTTTGCATTTTGTTTTGAAAAGTAGTTACTTAAAATAAATTAAATATTTTTTCAGTTTTTTATACTGTAAATATTGATTATATTATATATATTTTTCAAAAATTATTAAAAAATGAAAAAAACAAAAATGATTTCTTTCATTCTTTTTTTAGGTTTTTTTTACCCTTTTCATAGCATCTATAGCTACGAGGATGAAGGAATATTGCATCAAAAAGATGAAGAAATATCGCATCAAAAAGATGAAGAAATATCACATCAAAAAGATGAAGAAATATCACATCAAAAAGATGAGAATTCTCGTTTTAACATGTTTGTAGATTTTGTAAGTACTATTAATTCTACAGTCAAGAAAGAATCGCCTGAAAGAGCTCTTTTTTCTGAAGACCATTTAACATTAGAAATGATAGGAAAGATAAACGACAAAATCAGTTATCGTTTTGTAAAAAAATTAAATGATATAGAAAATTACAAAACAATTGATTTAGCTTATTTGAAATATAAGTGGAATGATAAACTCCACTTTTTGATCGGAAAACAACCATATTCTTTTGGAAGCATAGAGTATTCCAATGGTTTGCATGAATCTCCATATCAGTATGCAAATGTATATAAAAGTAGTGATAATCCTATTGGATTCAACTTTATTTATATTCCGATAAAAAATCATGAATTACAATTACAAGTTGTAAATAGCATAAAAAATCCAATGGGTAATACATATAATAGGGATGGAGATGAAGTTAAAAAAGTGAATAATCCTATTGGTTATTCCGTGAGTTGGAATTGGAATTTGAATAAAATTATACAAAACAGATGGTCATATTCCATTTTTCAAGAAAATGAAGATCAAAAATTTTGGAAATTTCTTGCTTTAGGGAGTAAAGTAGATTTAAAACCTTTTTTTCTAGAAGCAGATTATATATTAAGTGATGAAGATATAGAAAAAAATGGAAGTATAACAGAAGTTTTACGTTCACTAAATTCTTATTATCGTAATGTAGCATCTGTAAAATATGGAACTTGTTTATTTAAATTAAAATACAACTTTATTCCAAAATGGAATTTGATTGTAAAAGGCGTATATGAAATTGGAACATCTAAAAGAGGAGTAAATGATATTTTGGAGGAAAAAAAATTATTCAAAAAAGAATATACTTATTATGGAGGTATAGAATTTGTTCCTTCTATAAATAATGATGATCTGAATTTTCATCTTTTATATCAAAATCAAAGAATCAATTACATTGTAGATCCAATTCAAAAAGAAAATAAGAATAATCATTTTATTATTTTAGGATTGAGTTATCGCATTAATATGCTTTAAAAAATCAAAATAAAGAAAAGAATTGAGTGTAAAAATATCGAGCCTATATCTCGATATTTTTATTTAATTGATATTTGATATTAAATATGAAAATAGGACTTTATTTCGGATCATTTAATCCTATCCATTTAGGACATACAATTATTATTAATCATATAACAGAGTTTCTAGATATAGATCATGTTTGGTTCATAGTTTCTCCACAAAATCCATTAAAAAAAAAAATCTTTTAGATTATGAACACCGTATTAAAATGGTTCAAATAGCTATTTATGATTATGAAAAAATGAGCGTATTGGATATAGAAAACGGACATCTTCCTTCTTATACAATTCATACTTTATATGATATAGAGAGAAAATATCCTCAATATAAATTTTTTCTTATCTTGGGACAAGATACTTTTTCTTCTTTCAAAAAATGGAAAGATTATAAAGTGATATTGAATAAATATGATATTTTAGTTTATCCTAGACTTGGTCATTTTTCCAATCCTTTTTTTAAACGGAAAAATATAATTTTTTTAAAAGCTCCAATTATTGAAATATCTTCTTCTTTTATTCGAAATTCTATTAAAAAAGGAAAAAATATGAAAACGATGCTTCATGCAGATGTTTGGAATTATATGATAAAATATAAATTTTATAGAAAAAAATAATTATACGTTTTATATTGATTTATAATATTGATGAGCTATTTTTAATAATTTTATGAATTCAAGTTCTCCGAATATTTTCTTAATGGAATTCCAATTTGGTTTTTGAACATAAAATTTTTCTTCATGAAAAGAAAAAAAGGAAATATTGGTTACAATAGTAATTAATTTTTTGGACAAAAGACCTAAATTTTTGTTTTTTTCAATATTTATTTGAATCTTTCCATTAAGATCATGAGTTGAATTCAATAATTTTTCAATGCTTCCATATTTTTGAATAAACTTTTTGGCGTTTTTTTCTCCTATTCCTGGTAATCCTGGTATATTATCGGAAGAATCTCCCATCATACTCCATAAGTCTATAACTTGTTTTGGGTTATTAACTCCATATATTTTTCGTATTTCTTCTATTCCGAATATTTTTTTTGGATTTCCTTTAAAAGGTGGCATATAAACTTTAATGTTTTCTGTCACCAATTGAAAAAAATCTTTGTCTAAGGTAATTATATAAATTATATATCCTTTATTTTCTGCTTTTTTAGCTATTGTTCCGATAAGATCATCAGCTTCATATCCGTTTTGTGCATGAAAAAAAGGGATTTGAAAGGTTTTTAAAATCTTTTTAATATAAGGAATTGCTATGTTAATGGCTTCCGGTGTTTTTTTCCTATGTGCCTTATATTTATAATATTCTTTTTTTCGAAAAGAAATTTTTTGATTGTCATCAAAAATCGTAGCCATATAAGATGGTTTCTCATTATTTAATGTCTTTATTAAGAGTTTTGTAAAATTTATGATAGGAGAAGTGTTTAGTCCTTTGGAAGTTAACAGTGGATTATTTATATAAGCATAATAACTTTGATAAATGAGTGGAAATGCATCTATTAAAAATAATTTTTTATTATTATTCATATTTTATTAAAAATTGTTATGAAAAAATCAAATAAATATACAGTTACTGCAGCTTTACCTTATGCAAATGGACCAATTCACATAGGTCATTTAGCAGGAGTTTATTTCCCTGCAGACGTTTTTGTACGTTATATGAGACGAAAAAACAGAGATGTTATTTTTATATGTGGATCGGATGAGCATGGAGTTCCTATTGCTATGCAAGCTAAAAAAGAAAAAAAAACTCCTCAAGAAATAGTAAATAAGTATCATCGTATGATTAAAGATTGTTTTACTAATTTTGGTATACAATTTGATAATTATTCTAGAACTTCTAAAGAACTTCATTACGAAGTCTCTACTTCTTTTTTCAAAAAACTTCATGAAAAAGAAAAAATTTTTGAAAAAGTATCTGAACAATATTATGATGAAGAAGCTCAACAATTTTTAGCGGATAGGTATATATCCGGTATATGTCCCTATTGTAAAAATGATGAAGCTTATGGAGATCAATGCGAAAATTGTGGATGTTCGTTAATTCCTGAAGATTTAATACATCCAAAATCGACCATAAGTGGTAGTTTTCCAGTTTTAAAAAAAACCAAACATTGGTATTTTCCTTTGAATAGATATCAAAAATTTTTGGAAAAATGGATTTTAATTAGTCATAAAAAAGATTGGAAGGTAAATGTTTATGGACAAGCCAAATCTTGGTTAAATCAAGGATTAAAACCTCGCGCTATAACTAGAGATTTAAATTGGGGAGTTCCTGTCCCTATTTCGGAAAAGAAGGAAAAAGTACTTTATGTATGGTTCGAAGCTCCTATAGGATATATTTCATCTACTATAGAATGGGCTCAAAAAAAAAAGATAGATTGGAAACCTTATTGGAAAGATAAAAAAACCAAATTAATTCAGTTTATAGGAAAAGACAATATTGTTTTTCATTGCATCATTTTTCCAGTTATACTTAAAGCATATGATAGTGGATATATCCTTCCTGATCAAATATTAGCTAATGAATTTCTTCATTTAGAAAATAAAAAAATATCTACTTCTAAAAATTGGGCAGTATGGGGTCATGAATATTTAGAAGATTTTCCAAATCAACAGGATACACTTCGTTATATTCTTATTGCTAATATGCCAGAAAAAAAAGATAATAATTTTAATTGGAAAGATTTCCAAAAAAAAAATAATACAGAATTGGTTGCTGTATTAGGAAATTTCGTAAATAGAAGTCTAACTTTAGTTAAGAAATACAATAATGGTATTGTCCCTAATCCAGGAGTTTTTTCTACAAAAGAGAAAAATATTTTAACGAAAATAAAAAATCATCCAGAATATATAGGTAATTTGATTGAATCTTATAAATTTAAAGAATCCTTGGCATGTTTTATGAATTTAGCTAAAATTGGAAACAAATATCTAACAGAAGAAGAGCCTTGGAAAAAAAAGGACAAAAAACGTGTAGAAACTATTCTTTATGTTTCTTTGCAAATTGTTGGAATGTTAGCTCAATTATCAGAACCTTTTCTTCCACATATCGCAAAAAAATTTTTAAATATGCTTCGTTTAAAACCTTTTTTATGGAATAAAATAAAAGAAGAAATTTTATATCCAGGACATTTATTGGGGGATCCCACATTTTTATTTGAAAAAGTCACTAATAAAAGTATTGAAAAGCAACTAAAAAAATTAGAAAAAAAAAGTTGTAAATAAAATTACATTGTTTGAAAACTGGAATATTGCGGAGAGAGAGGGATTCGAACCCCCGGAGGCATAACCCTCAACGGTTTTCAAGACCGCCGCAATTAACCACTCTGCCATCTCTCCTATCCTTCCCCTATCCCCCTTTTTTTTTATTTACATGTGTATTTCTACTATGTTTTTCATAAGATCTTGCATTGTTTCTCTTTTTCTTATAAGAAAATCTTTTCCATGAAAAATTAGAACTTCAGCGGGTCTATAACGAGAATTATAATTCGAAGACATAGAAAAACAGTATGCTCCCGCGTTTTTTATGCACAAAATATCACCTTCTCGTATTTCTTGAATTTTTCTATTAAAACCAAAAGTATCCGATTCGCAAATATATCCTACTACCGTATAATATCGAAGACGACCTTTTGGATTAGAAATATTTTCAATACAGTGATAAGAATTATAAAACATAGGACGAATAAAATGATTAAATCCGGAGTCTACTCCAGCAAAAACAGTAGAAGTAGTATGTTTTATTACATTGACATGAACTAAAAAATATCCACATTCACTAACCAAAAATTTTCCTGGTTCAAAAATCAAAGAAATTTGATTTCCGTAATTTTTACAAAAATCTTTAAATTTTTCCGTGATAGAATGACTTAATCCAATAAGATCCGTTCTTATATCATTTTTTTTATATGGAACCTTAAACCCACTTCCAAAATCAATATAATCGATATTTGGAAAATCTATAGCTGTTTGAAATAATATTTTTGCTCCCTCTAAAAAATATTTGATATCTGATATATCAGATCCTGTATGCATATGAAATCCTTCTATTTTAAGACCTGTATTTCTTAATATTCTTTTCATATGAGGAATTTGATAATAAGAAATTCCAAATTTAGAATCAATATGTCCTACTGAAATTTTTGAATTTCCTCCTGCCATAATATGCGGATTGATTCTTATCCCTACAGAATAATTTGGATACAATTCCCCGAATTGTTCTAAAATAGATAAATTATCTAGGTTAATTCTTACTCCGAAATCAACGGATTTTTTAACTTCTTGAATAGAAACACAGTTAGGTGTGAATATAATTTTTTTTGGATGAAACCCAGCTTTTAATCCTAATTCCACTTCTTGTATAGATACAGTATCTAATCCACTTCCTAAGTTTTGAAAAAATTTTAATATGTTCAAATTAGTATTAGCTTTGCAAGCATAATTAATTATTAATTTTTGAACTCCACTGAAAGCATTTTTCATCTTTATATATTGTTTTCTTATTTTGCAAGAATCGTATATATAAAGTGGAGTTCCGTATTTTTTCGCTAGTTGAATTAAGTGTTCTCTATGAACTGTAATAACTGTAGAACTCATATATTTTAATTCATTCATTTTTAAAATCAAAAAGAACATGTTAAAAATTTTCTTATAATAAAGATAAATGAATTACATCATTCATATTTCTAACATAATCAAAAGTTAATCCTTTTAATTGTTCTGATTTAATTTCTTCTACATCTTTTTTATTCTCCTTCGATAGAATAATTTCTTTAATATTAGCACGTTTAGCCGCTAGAATTTTTTCTTTAATTCCACCTACAGGAAGAACTTTTCCTCTTAGGGTTATTTCTCCTGTCATAGCTAAATTAGGTTTCAATTTTCTTTTTGTAAAACTTGATACTAAAGAAGTTAACATTGTAATTCCTGCAGATGGACCATCTTTAGGAACTGCTCCTTCAGGAACATGAACATGTACATTTTGTTCTTCAAACATTATAGGATCTATATTAAACTCTTTGTAGTTAGCTTTAATATACTGCAAAGCAATAGTAGCAGATTCTTTCATGATTTCTCCTAAATTTCCGGTAATACTTAAATTACCTTTTCCTTTAGATAAACTGGATTCAATATATAAAATATCGCCTCCAAAATTAGTCCAAGCTAAACCTGTAACTACACCTGGAACATTATTTTCTTCATAACGATCTGGATCATTTGGGATTCCAAGAATATTTTCTATTTTTTCAATACTTAAATGTTTTACATATTTTTTATTCATAGCAATATGCTTAGCTACATAACGTGCTAATTTAGCAATATGCTTTTCCAGAGTTCTTAACCCAGATTCTCTTGTATAACTTTCAATAATTTTTTCTATTTGTTTTGTTCTAAGTATTAGATCTGATTTTTTTAATCCATTTTCTTTTAGTTGCTTAGTAAGTATATGTTTTTTTACAATTTGTGTTTTTTCTTCTACTGTGTATCCATTCATCTCTATCACCTCCATTCTATCTATCAGAGCAGGTTGTATATTGGAAAGTGAATTTGCTGTAGCAATGAATAATACTTTTGATAAATCATAACCCATTTCTAAAAAGTTATCGTAAAAAGAAGTATTTTGCTCAGGATCTAAAACTTCTAACATAGCTGAAGAAGGATCTCCATTTGTTCCTAATCCCATTTTATCTATCTCGTCTATAACGAAAACTGGATTAGAAGTTCCTACTTTTCGTATAGATTGCAAAAGACGACCAGGCATAGCTCCTATATATGTTCTTCTGTGTCCACGTATTTCAGATTCATCATGTAATCCTCCTAAAGAAATACGTACATATTTTCTTTTCAGTGCAGTAGCTATAGATCTTCCTAAGGAAGTTTTTCCTACTCCAGGAGGACCGTAAAAACATAGAATAGGAGAACGCATGTCACCTCTTAATTTTAAGACTGCTAAATATTCTATAATACGTTCTTTTACTTTTTCTAGACCATAGTGATCTCTATCCAATATTTTTTGTGCATATTCTAAATCAAAACTATCTTTTGAATATCTACCCCAAGGTAGGTCAATCATCAATTCTAGATAATTTCTCTGGACTGTATATTCAGGCATTTGAGGATTAATTCTTTGCATTTTTATTAGTTCTCTTTCAAACTGTTTTTTTGCTTCTTTTGGCCATTTTTTTCTAGATGCTTTAGAACGCATTTCATCAATTTCTTTTTCATATGAAATATCTCCTAATTCTTCTTGTATAGCTTTAATTTGCTGATGCAAAAAATATTCTCTCTGTTGCTGATCCATATCACTACGAACACGAGATTGAATATCATTTTTTAATTTAATTTGTTGATGTTCCACATTGAGAAAACGCAATGTTTCCATTGCTCTTTTTTTTAAATCATCATATTCCAACAATTTTTGTTTATCTCTAGTAGCTAAGTTCATATTAGCTGCTACGAAGTTTATTAAAAAAGAAGGACTTTCTATATTCCTAATAGCAATACTTGCTTCTGATGGAATATTGGGATTATCTTGAATTATTTTTATAGCGATTTCCTTTATAGATTCAACTAAAGCAAGGTATTCTTTATCCTTGCAGGAAGGTTTGTTTTCTTCTAATGCGATAATTTCTGCTTTAAAATAGGGATCATTTTGAATAAAACGATTAACTTTAAATCTTCTTTTCCCCTGTAAAATAACAGTTGTATTTCCATCAGGCATTTTTAATAATTTCAAGATTTTAGCAACCGTTCCAATAGAATACAAATCTTTTTCACTGAGATTTTCTATTCCAGAATTTTTTTGTGTTAATACTCCAACTGTTTTATCAAATCCATAAGCATCTTGTAACAATTGAATGGATCCACTTTTCCCTGCTATGATTGGAAAAACAATTCCTGAATACAAAACCATATTTCTGACTGTTAATATACATAATTGTTCAGGAATATCGTCTTTCAGTAACTGATCCTCTTCATCTTGACTCATTAAGGGTATAAACTCAGCTTCAGACTCGAATCCAGATTCTGTAAATATATTTTTTAGTAACATAAAAAAATAGATTTCTTACTTAAATGATGTATTAATTCTGTGATGCATGAATTCATAATAAGAATCATCATCACTTAAGAAGTTAAGAATTAAATATACTGTTTTATATATGAAAAAAAAAACCAGTCTTCACTCACCATTTTTCTTTTATAGAATTTGATTCTTTTCTCTTTTTTTTGCTTCTTTCAGCATATCTAGAAAAAGATTTTCTGTTAAAATTTGTACATGATTTTTACTAATACTTTTTTTGAGTTTGGAACCAAAATTCTTTCCAACTACTATAAAATTCATTTTATTATTGACAGTATTATAGACTTTTCCTCCTAAATCTTCTATTATATTTTTTGCGTCATGACGAGTCATGCAAGATAGTTTTCCTGTAAAGACAAAAGATTTTCCTTTCAAAAAAGAAAATTTTTTACTTATAGAATGTTTGGAAAAATTTAATCCATATTTAATCATCATTTTAATTGCATGTTTATTTTCATTAATTGAAAAATAATTAATTACACTTTCCGTAATTTTTTTTCCTATACCTGAAATAGAAATTAAATGATCATAATTAGCATTCATTAAAGAATTTATATCCCAAAAGTATTCTGTTAATTTTTTGGAAACATATTCTCCTACATGAGGAATTCCTAAGGCATATAACACCCTGTAAAAGGAATTTTCTTTAGATTTTTTGATGTTTTTTATAATGCTATAGGCCAATTTTTCTTTTACTCCATCTATTTGAACAAGATCTTCTCTTTTCAATTCATATAAATTAAAAAAACTATACAAAAAACCTTTTTTGTATAGTTTTTTTATCATTTCTATTCCAATTTTTTTAATATTCATAGCTTTTTTGCTCACAAAATGTCTTATTCTTTCTATTCTTTGAGAAGAACAATTTTTATTTGTACAGTACAATAATTCTTTTTTTTTCGTTAAAGTTTGATTACATGATGGGCATTTTTTCAAAAAAAATACAGGTAACGCTTTATTCGATCTTTCTTGTATATTGATTTCTGTTACTTTTGGAATAATATTACCACCTTTTTCTAACAAAAGGGAATCTCCATGATGAATTCCCATTTTTTGTATGAAACTTTTATTGTAAAGAACTACTCTTTTAACAGTTGTTCCAGATATATAGATAGGAACTACATTAGCTACAGGAGTAATGACTCCAGTTCGTCCTACTTGAAATGTAATACTTAATAATTTTGTTTCAGATAATGTTTGTCTAAATTTATAAGCTATGGCCCATCTGGGATATTTATTAGTGTATCCTAAAAGTGATTGTTTTTCATGTTCATTTACTTTAATAACTATACCATCTGTTTGGTAGGGAAGTCTATTTTTACAAAGACTAAAAATATCTATGACATGAAGTACATCTTCTATGTTTTTACAAAAGTGTGCTGTTTCTGGAACTTGAAACCCCCAATTTTTTATGTATTTAAGAGATTCATATTGTGTCTCAAAAGGCAAATTTTTTCCTATAACATGAAACGCAATACAAAACAAATTCCTTTTACTTACTTTTTTATGATCATGAATTTTTAGTGTTCCACTAGCCGTATTTCTTGGATTTGCATAAGGTTGTTGTCCATTTTTTATACGTTTTTTATTTATTTCTATAAAATTTTTTTTAGAAATAAAAACTTCTCCACGTATTTCAAGATATGATGGATAATTATTACCTTTTAATTTTAAAGGAACGTATTTTATAGTTTTTATATTTTCTGTAACATTTTCTCCTTTTTCTCCATCACCACGAGTTGCTGCATTTGTTAAATAACCGTTTTGGTAAATTAAATTAATAGAGACTCCATCATATTTTGGCTCACACACAAAGGACAAAGAACGAATTGATTTATTTATTTTTTTCCCCCAAATTATTAATTCTTTTTGAGAATAAGTATTTTGAAGAGAGTACATTTTGTATTTATGATAAAAAGAAGAGTGTTCCTGAATTTTTTCTCCAATTTTCATTGTTGGCGAAGCTGGATCATAGAATTCAGGATGTTTTTTCTCTAAAAGAGATAATTTTTCTAATTTTTTGTCAAAATGAAAATCGGATACATCTGAAGTATCAAAATTGTAATATTTACAGTTATAGTCTGATAACTCTTTTCGTAGTCTGTATATTTCTTTTTCTATTTTTTTATCCATGGTTATAGTTTATTTATTTTACTTTATCCGTAATATACGGCACGAATCATCCTGAAAAAACCTTGAAAATCTTTTCTTATTTCTATATTTAAAAATCCGATCTTTTTCATAAAATCCATAATATCTAAATAAATAAATTGGTTTATTTCAAAATAAACATAAACAACTCCAGTAAATTTTTTTTTGATCCAAAAAGAAATTTTTTTATAAAAAATCAAAGGATCTTCGTCAGGAACAAATAAAGCTTGATAAGGTTCGTATTGAACAATATTTGGATGTAATAATTTTTTTTCAGAGAGCCTAACATAAGGAGGATTACTTACAATTATGCTAACAGCAATTTCATTCATTTCTGGTATAAAAATAGAATCTTTCAAAAAATCCACCATTTTAAACGAAATTTTTACATTATGTAATTCTGCGTTTTTATGGGCTATTTCAAGTGCTTTTTGAGAGAAATCTATTGCATAAATGCGTTCAATTTCAGGTTTTTTCTTTTTTAGAGTAATACTAATACATCCACTTCCTGTTCCAATATCAAATATTTGAATGCTCCTCGTATTATTACTATCCTGTAGTATCCAGGATACGAGCTCTTCCGTTTCTGGTCTTGGAATGAAGACTTTTTCATTAACTATGAATTCCATATCCAAAAAATATGTCTTTCCAATTACATATTGGATAGGTCTATTTTTTTTTAATTCCCACAATTTTCTGATTAATTTATCATAAATCAAAAAATGTATTTTTACTTTTCTACTCAATTTTAATAATATAGTTGTTTTATCACATTTAAAAACATGAGTCATAAGTAAAAAAAAGATATTTTCTACTTCTTTGGGGTCTGTATATAAATTTTGAAGAGTTTTTTGAAATAAACGATAAAATTTGTCAAAATATCTCATAACATTGAAATTATAGAAATTAAAAAAAATACTTATTTTTATGTTTTTAGTTATGTATTATGTTAGATGATGATACTATTGTTGCTTTAGCAACTCCCATTGGTTCCAGTGCAATATCTGTTATTCGTCTTTCTGGAAGTAATTCCATTTCCACTGTTGAAAATATTTTTCTTTCTATTAAACCTGGAAAAAAACTTAAAAATCAATCTACACATACTATTCATTTAGGATATCTTATAGAAGAAGATAAGAATTTATTGGATCAAGTATTGATTTCTATTTTTAGATCTCCTTTTTCTTATACAGGAGAAAATATGATAGAGATTTCTTGTCATGGATCTTACTATATTCAACAAAGAATTTTACAATTGTTAATTAGAAAAGGAATACGTTTAGCCAGGCCGGGAGAATTTACATTTCGCGCTTTTTTAAATAAGAAAATGAATTTATCGCAAGCTGAAGCTATATCTGATCTTATTTTATCTGAAAATAAAGCTTATCACGATCTATCTTTACAAGATATAAAAGGAAAATTCTCTAATCTTATTAAGGATTTAAGAAAAAAATTGTTAAATTTTGCATCATTACTAGAACTTGAATTAGATTTTTCGGAAGAAAATGTGATATTTGTTAGTCGATCAGAACTTTTTTTATTTTTACAAAAATTAGAAGAGATATTAAAAGATTTAATTGAATCCTTTTCGTTAGGAAATGCTATCAAAAAAGGAATTGATGTGGTCATTATTGGAGAACCTAATGTTGGAAAATCTACTTTCTTTAATCAAGTAATTCAAGAAGACCGTTCTATTACATCCCATGTGGAAGGAACAACTAGAGATTGTATAGAAGGAGAGATCATTTTAAATGGAATTATTTTTCATTTTTTTGATACAGCAGGAATTAGGAATACTATAGATCCTATAGAGATAATGGGAGTTGAGAAAACAATGAAAAAAATAGAAGAGGCTCAAGTGATATTATATATTTTTGATTCCTCAGAAAGGAGGAAACAGGAAAAAATTATTAGTGAAATTCAAGATATTCAAAAAAAATATCCATTAAAAGATATATTTGCAATAGCAAATAAGTCAGATTTATCTCATTTTTGTGATTTTTATGATATTAGATCAAAATTTTCTTATTTTTTTGAAATTTCTTCAATAAATCGTCAAAAAGTAAAAAAAGTACTAGATTCTTTAAGTCATTTATTTATTGAAAGATTAAAAGAAAGAAAAATAGTTGTTACGCAAAGCAGACACTATGAAGCTTTGAAACTTTCATTAAGAGAGATTTTATTGGCCTATGAAGCTTTAAAAAGAGGATCTTCTGAAGATTTAGTTTCTATTTATATTAAAGAAGCATTACGTTATTTAGGTGAGATAACAGGAGAAGTAACCAGTGAAGATATCTTAAAAAACATTTTCTCTAAATTTTGCATTGGAAAATAACATTCATACATGTTCATGAATTATGATTCACAAAATTTTGTAAGAGTTCGTTTTGCACCTAGTCCTACAGGTCCACTTCATTTAGGTGGACTCAGGACGGCATTGTATAATTACCTTTTTGCTAAAAGATATGGTGGTAAATTTATTCTTAGAATAGAAGATACTGATAAAAAGAGATTTGTCTCTAATTCTGAATCATATATTCTTGAAACATTGAAATGGTGTCATATAGAACCTGATGAAGGAGTAGGATATGGAGGCCCTTATTCCCCTTATTATCAATCCAAAAGAATTAATATTTATCGTTTTTATATAAATCAATTGTTAGAAAAAGGATATGCCTATTATGCTTTCGATACAGATATAGATATTGAGAGAAAGAGAAAGGAATACAACGATTGTGGATTAACTTTTTCTTACAATTCTAAAAATAGAATGTACTTGAACAATTCTTTAACTATGACGAAAGAACAATTAAATAGGCGATTACAATCCTGTTCTTCCTATGTTATTCGGTTTAAAATAAAACCTGGAGAAAAATTTAATATGTATGATATTATACGTGGGAATATCATAGCAAATACAGATCACTTAGATGATAAGATTTTGTTAAAATCAGATGGAGGAGCTACTTACCATTTAGCTAATACTATAGACGATCATATAATGAAAATAACCCATGTTTTAAGAGGAGAAGAATGGCTTCCATCTATGTCTTTTCATATGTTATTATATAGAGCTTTTGGTTGGATCCCACCTTATTTTGCACATTTACCTTTAATTCTAAGAAAGGATGGAAAAGGAAAAATAAGCAAAAGAAATGCAGACAGATCAGATTATCCTATATTTCCTATTCAATGGAAGGCTCCAGATACTCAAATTGTCATTCCAGGATATAGAGAATTAGGTTATTTTCCAGAGGCATTTGTTAATATGTTGGCTTTATTAGGATGGAATCCTGGAATAAAAAGGGAAATTTTTTCTTTGCGAGAATTAGAAAATTTTTTTTCTTTGGAAAAAATAAGTAAGTCAGGTGTTTTTTTTGATATAAAAAAAGTTAATTGGTTTAATAAAAAATATTTGAATAAAAAAAAAGAAGAAATACTTTTCTTCCTTTGCAAAGAACTTAAAAAACGTTCCATTCAATATAAAAAAGATTTTTTATGGAAAATTATTTATCAAACCATTGATAGGATACATTTTATTCATGAAATATGGGAACATTCTTTTTATTTTTTTATTTCACCCAGTTCTTATGAATCTAGTTTTTTCAATAAAATATGTCATAAAAAATCTATCTCTCATTTAGAGAATGAAAAAATATTGTTATCTAATACAAGTCAATTTACGTATGAAAATTTAAAATCCTTATTTAAGAATAATCAGAATAAACGTGAAATTATGCAATTATTACGTTTATCTTTAGTTGGATTTTTAAAAGGAATTGATCTTTTCATGATTTTTGAAATATTAGGAAAAGAAGAAAGTATAAGACGAATAGAGAAACTAATAAACAAAATTAAAGAAAAAATTTAGAATGTTTTTTTGAAAAAAGAACATAAAAATATAGATTTACAATATTTTAGAAATAAAAATTTAATGCTTAAACATTATGAGAATATCATGATAATCACTCCCATATTATCTGATGATAAGGCAAAAGATACTGCAAAAGAATATGAAAATTATCTTATTCAAAAAGAAGGGAAAATTGTTTATCAGGAACATTGGGGATTGAAAAAACTAGCTTATCCTATTCACAAGAAACAAAGTGGTTGTTATCATTTATTGGAATTTTTGTTGAAATCTAATTTAGTATCTGATTTAGAATTGAAATTAAGACAAGATGAACGTATTTTACGTTTTTTAACTGTAAGATTAAACAAATATGGAATAGAGTATGCAGAAATAAGGAGAAAAAAATTTTTAAAAAAAGATGAATAATTATGATATTAGAGGAAGAGCATAAAAATACAAAACAACAAAAAATAGGAGATAGTGATTTAAGATATTTATCTCCTATTAAAATAGAAACAAAAGTAGAAAAAAAATATTGTTTTTTTCAGAAAAGAAATATTAAATACATAGATTATAAAGATCCTACATTTTTAATTAAATTTCTGAATGCACAAGGTAAAATTTTGCCACGTCGTATAACAGGAACTTTGCAAAAAAATCAAAACAAATTAAATTCTGCTATAAAGAGATGTAGGCAAATTGGATTGTTACCTTTTGTTACAGATGATTTGAGATAAGATAAAAATAAAAATGAAAATTCTTTTAAAAAAAGACGTAGAAAACTTAGGGTTTCAATATGATGAATTAGATGTTAAACCTGGTTATGCTAGAAATTATTTAATTCCTAAGGGATATGCTGTTTTAGCGTTACCTGGAATTATAAAAGATACTCGTGAAATTTTGAATCAACGTTCTAAAAAAGAAAATTTTCTAGTTGAAAAGTCAAAAAAAATAGAAGATGAGTTAAGAAAATTAACTATTAAAATACCAGTTAAAGTGGGAAAAGGAGGAAAATTTTTTGGTTCTATTAATAATCAAAAGATTATGAAAATTTTGAAGGATAAAGGAATTCCTATAGATAAAAAATTTATTAGAATTCCCGGGAATAAAGTCATTAAAACAATAGGAAAACATCAAGTAAGTATCCGATTACATCACAAACATGATTTTACGTTAAATTTTGAAGTATTAGCTTCCTCTTAAGTTTAATGTAAAATATCATACAATAAAAATATATTTAATAATATAATTATCATCGTGATTAACCACGATGATAATTTGAGAATGGGACCATTTGCAAATGGTCCCATTTTTTCATAATCTCCTGTAAAATACACTAATGGAATAATAGCAAAACTTAATTGTATTGATAAAATTATTTGACTTATTATTAATAATTCGGCTGTTCCTTTTTCTCCATAAAAAATAGAAACGATCATAGCTGGAACAATAGCTATAAGTCTTGTTATTAATCTTCTTATCCAAGGTTTTAATTGGATATTTAGAAATCCTTCCATAACTATTTGTCCAGCTAAAGTTCCAGTTAATGTGGAATTTTGTCCTGATGCTAGCAAAGCTAATGCAAAAAAAACTCCAGCAAGGCTAGAGCCAAGTATAGGAGTTAAAAGTTTGTGTGCATGCATAATATCTGCTACTTCTGTATATCCAGATCTGTGAAAAGTGGCAGCAGATATGATTAGTATAGCAGCATTAATAAAAAATGCTAAGGATAAAGATAATGTACTATCTATTGTTGCATATTTTATAGCCATTTTTTTACCTATAGTAGTACGTGGATAATCTCTAGTTTGTATAATGCTGGAATGAAGGTAAAGATTGTGAGGCATTACTGTGGCACCTAATATACCAATGGATATATAAAAAGAATGTGAATTTTTAATTATTTCTATATTAGGAATAATGCCTTGTAATATGGGAAATATTTCCGGTTTTGAACTAATAATTTCAAAACTAAAACAAACTAAAATTGTAAATATTAAAGCAGCAACCACACTTTCAATATATCTAAATCCTTTATATTGAAAAAATAAAATAATTAAAACATCAACAACTGTAATTAGAACACCCCATGTAATGGGAATTCCAAAAAGTAGTTTTAAGGCTAATACAGAACCAATAATTTCAGCCAAGTCACAAGCTGCAATAGATATTTCGCACAGAATCCATAATATAAAACTAATAAAGGGTGGATAATGGTCTCTACAAGCTTGTGCTAAATCTCTCTCACAAACAATTCCTAATTTTAAAGCTAAATGTTGTAATATAATAGCGAAAAAATTGGATATAAAAATAACGGATAAAAGCATATAACCAAACTTTGCCCCTCCAGCGATATCTGTAGCCCAATTTCCTGGATCCATATACCCTACAGCAATTAATAATCCTGGACCAGTAAAAGCAAAAAGTTTTTTCCATATTCCTTTTTTTTGAGGAACAGAAACGGAAGAAAAAACTTCCGAAAGGGAAGGGGTTTTGTTCTCTTTTCTCCATCCTCTCCATTCTGGATATGGATATGATTTTTTTTTTTGCATAAGCAGAATAATAGAATAAAAATAGAATAAAAATAGTAGAATATGAAAATATAAAGTTACATGGCAATTCTGATTTAATCAATCTTAAAAAGAAATCAAAATAAAAGAATAAATTGCATTAAATAGAATAATTTTTTATATTTGTGTCAAATTCCGCTTCATTTATAATGAAACTTTTTTGGTCTTCCAAGTGGTTCAATTTTTCTTTAGTTTCATGAAAAAAATAGCTATACAAGGCGTGAAAGGATGTTTTCATCATGCAGCCGTTTCCAGATATTTTGAGGGATGTAATTATAATTTAATGGAGTGTTCTTCTTTCAGGGAACTAGCTGTTTCCGTTGCAAGATCCAATGTAGATATTGGGGTTATGGCTATAGAAAATACCATAGCGGGTACAATATTGACTAATTACAGTCTTTTGTCTAAATATAATTTGAAAATAGTAGGGGAAATTTATATGCCCATACAACATCATCTCATGGCTTATCCAGGACAAAATATAGAAAATATTAAAGAAATTTATTCTCATCCTATGGCTATTTTACAATGTGAATTATTCATAGATGCGCATCCTTATATAAAAATATCCGAATATTCAGATACAGCTGCTGCAGCTAAATATATATCCATATGTAAAAAGGAAGGAATAGCGGCCATAGCATCTGAAAAAGCAGCTAAAGAATATGGATTAGAAATAATATCTAAGAATATACAGACTATTACAAGTAATTTTACTAGATTTTTTATCATTAAAAATTGTTACAAGAAAGAAAATAATTTTTTTAATAAAGCTTCATTAAGATTCAAAATATTTCATACTACTGGAAGTTTATCTCAGATTTTGAGTCTTATATCTAGTCTTGGAATAAATATGACTAAAATACAATCCATCCCTATAATACAAAGACCTTGGGAGTATTCGTTTTATGTAGATATTATATTCAATAATATGAATTCTTATGAAAAAATGAAAAAACGTATTCAAGAAATACCCTGTCTTCATAAATTATCTATTATGGGAGAATATAAAAATGGTATAATTAGATCTTAATGCCTAATGATTGTAGCAGCAAAAAAAATGAATCAAATATCGGAATACTTTTTTTCCGAAAAAATGAAGGAAATTAATGATCTTGAAAAAAAAGGTGCAAAAGTCATTAATTTGGGGATTGGAAATCCAGATTTACTTCCTCCAAAAGGAGTGATAAATGAAATGAAAAAAGCATCAGTTCTTAAAACTGCAAATACTTATCAGAGTTATATTGGAATAGAAGAATTCCGTAATGCTATTTCTAATTGGTATGGAAAGAAATATAAAGTGAATGTAGATCCTAGAAGTGAGATTCTTCCATTAATGGGTTCTAAGGAAGGAATTATGCATATAAGTATGTCTTATTTAGATAAAGGCGACAAGGTATTAGTTCCAAACCCTGGATATCCTACTTATTCTTCTGTATCAAAACTTCTAGAAGCAGAAATTATTTATTATAATCTTTATGAAGATGAAAATTGGTATCCTAATATTCATTTGTTAGAAAAAATGAACGACCTTAAGAAGGTAAAGATTATGTGGGTTAATTACCCTCACATGCCTACGGGTGCAACAATCACTTTGGATAAGTTAGAAGAACTTGTTTTGTTTTCGAAAAAAAATCGTATTTTACTTGTTCACGATAATCCTTATAGTTTCATATTGAATAATGAACCTCCTTTAAGCATTTTTAATGTAAAAGGAGCTAAAAATATAGCTTTAGAATTGAATTCGTTAAGCAAAAGTTACAATATGCCAGGATGGCGTGTTGGAATGATAATAGGAAAAAAAGAATTTATTCGGAATATACTAAAAGTGAAAAGTCAAATGGATTCTGGTATGTACTATCCCTTACAAATTGCTTCTATAGAAGCTATGAATAACGATTTAAAGTGGTTTAATAAACTTAATAGAGAATATCTTCAACGAAGAAAAATCATATGGGAAATATGTGATTATCTAAACTTAAAATATATGAAAAAAAGTTCCGGAATCTTTGTTTGGGCAAGAATAACCGGTTCTGAAAAAAATGATTATATATGGTCGAATGAATTTCTCAAAAACCATCACATATTTATTACACCTGGAAGAGTTTTTGGGAATAATGGAAAAGGATATGTAAGGTTTTCTATGTGTTGTCCGGTAAAAATTTTGGAACAAGCAAAAAATAGAATTTTTTCATGAATATTGGAATTATAGGATTAGGGTTAATTGGCGGATCCATTGGTTTAAGATTGCGAAAATCCAATTTTGGAGACAAATTTATAGGAACAGATTTGAATCAGGAAAATGCTTCATATGCTGTGAAACTTGGAATTATAGACGAAATAATTCCTTTACAGGATCTTATTATGCAATCTTCAGTAATTGTTTTATCTATCCCCGTAGATGGAATAAAAAAAATACTTCCAATTATCCTTAATAGAATACATTCGGATACAGTAATTTTAGATACTGGATCTACTAAATATGATATTTGTAATAGGGTTTCCTCTCATCCAAAAAGAAGTCGTTTTGTAGCTACACATCCTATTGCAGGAGTTGAAAATTCTGGCCCTATTTCCGCCCATTCGGATCTTTTTTATCAAAAAAATTGTATTATATGTGATTATGAGATGAGTGATCCAGAGGCAATTTTTATTGCGAAAAAGATTTATTCGATTATGGAAATGCGAATGATTTATATGAACTCTAAAGTTCATGATTTATATATTGCTTATATATCTCATTTACCTCATGTAGTTTCCTTTTCTTTAGCTAGAACAGTTTTAAAAAAATTTAAAAATGAAGAAAAAATTTTTAATAACATGATGGGAAGTGGATTAGATTCAACTACACGTTTAGCAAAAAGTAATCCTGAAACGTGGTTACCTATTTTTATTTCTAATAGGGATAATATGATTCAAGCTATAAATTTTTATATTGATCATTTAAAAATATTTCGTAATCATTTAATAAATAATGAGTTTAACAAAATAAATCAATATATGAAAAAAGCGAACGATATAAAAGATAAAAAATATGTGTAAATTAAATGTATTGTGATGGAAAAACTGAATAATAGTATAGATAGATCCTGGATTGATGAATTAGATAAACCTTTAATTATATCTGGTCCTTGTAGTGCAGAAAGTGAACAACAAATATTAGAAACAGCAAACAGGTTGAATCCTTCCTATGTTAAAATATTTCGAGCAGGAATATGGAAACCTAGAACAAAACCAAATAATTTTGAAGGGATTGGGAAAAAAGGACTTGAATGGCTTCGTAAGGTTAAAAAAAATATGAATTTTCTGACAGCCACAGAAGTAGCTAATGAAGAGCACGTTAAACTAGCTATTTCTTTTGAAGTAGACGTTCTTTGGATAGGAGCCAGAAGTACAGCTAGTCCTTTCACTATTCAAAAAATAGCGGATGCTTTAGAAGGAGAAAATAATAAAATTATTTTGGTAAAAAACCCAATTCATCCTGATATAGAATTATGGATAGGAGCGTTAGAACGTTTTGTAAATAAAGGTATTAGAAAATTGGGCGTTATCCATCGTGGTTTTTATACCTACAAAAACTCTAAATATCGTAATCAACCTAATTGGAATCTTTTGTTCAATTTTAGGGATATTCTTCCTAGAATACCAATAATATGTGATCCTTCACACATTTGTGGAAATAAAAAGGGAATTTTCGATATAGCAAAAAAAGCATATCATTTTCAATATGAAGGATTAATGATAGAAAGTCATTGTGATCCTGATCATGCTTGGAGTGATTCTAAGCAACAAATCACTCCTGAAAATCTTGTAAAAATGTTAAAAGAATTAACATATGTCAGAAAATGTGATCAAAAAAATCAAAAAGATTTAGACTCTTTTAGAATTATTATTGATGAAATAGATGAAAATATTATCGCGCTTCTAGCAGAAAGAATGAATATTTCAAAAGAATTAGGATCTTGGAAAAAATCTACAGATGTAGCTGTTTTTCAACCAAACAGATGGGAAAATATCATGGAAAAATCTATTGTATTAGGAAAAAGTTTAGGAATTTCTGAGGAATTACTTGAAGGGATTTTTAAACTCTTGCATCAAGAATCTATCAAAATTCAAAATCAAATAAGGTAACTTAAAAAAACTTAAATATATCAGTCACTAATTACTAAAATGGCTTATTTGTTTACCAGCGAATCTGTCTCAGAAGGTCATCCTGATAAAATTTCAGACCAAATATCGGACTCTATATTAGATCACTTTTTAGCGTATGATTCCAATGCAAAGGTAGCTATAGAAACTTTAGTGACCACTGGACAAATCATATTAGCTGGAGAAGTAAATTCTAAAATTTGGGTAAATGTTCAAAAAGTAGCTCGTAATATCCTAAGGAAAATAGGATATACTAAAAATGAATATAGATTTAATGCAGATTCTTGTGGAATTATTTCTGCTATTCAAGAGCAGTCTTCGGATCTATTGGAAGGGATTATTCGATCAAAAAAAGAAGATCAAGGATCTGGAGATCAAGGAATAGTGTTTGGTTATGCTGTGAAAGAAACGGAAAATTATATGCCTCTTACATTAGAGATCTCCCATCATATATTAAAGGAACTATCCTTAATTAGAAGTGAAGGAGAAAAAATGACTTACTTACGTCCAGATGCAAAATCACAAGTTACTTTGGAATATTCGGAAAAAAATGTACCTGTGCATGTTCACGCTATAGTGATTTCCACTCAGCATGATGAATTCGATACAAAAGAAAGAATGCAAAAACGTATCATTTATGATGTAATCAACATACTTATTCCAAGGGTAATAGAAAATATTCCATTAAAAAATGGAAAAAAATTATTTACGGATAGAACAAAATATTACATAAATCCTACAGGAAAGTTTGTTACTGGAGGACCTCATGGTGATACTGGACTAACAGGGAGAAAGATTATAGTAGATACTTATGGTGGAAGAGGATCTCATGGAGGAGGAGCTTTTTCTGGAAAGGATCCATCTAAGATGGACAGGTCTGGAGCCTATGCAGCTAGACATATAGCTAAAAATATTGTTGCTGCAGGAATTTCAGATGAATTACTAATACAAATATCCTATGCAGCAGGAATTTCAAAACCGATTGGTATTTTTGTCAATAACTATGGTAAATCAAAGATCGATAATGAAGAAATTGCTTTGAATATAAATAAAATTTTTGATTTATGTCCTTATGCTATAGAAAAGAGATTGAAATTGCGTAATCCAATATATGAAGAAACATCTGTCTATGGACATATGGGAAAAACTCCAAGCAAAGTGTATAAATATTTTTTGGATATAGAAGGAAATAAAAAAAAACAAGAAGTGGAACTTTTTACATGGGAAAAGTTGGATTATTTGCCTGTCATTAAGGAAATTTTTAATCATTCAAAAAATTAGATATTTTTAGTTTAATATTTTAATCTATGTATTACAATTTATTGAAAGGAAAAAAAGGAATTATATTTGGAGCATTGGATGAAAATTCTATTGCTTGGAAGGTTGCAGAACGTGCTTATGAAGAAAAAGCCTCTTTTGTATTAACTAATACACCAGCTTCTTTAAGAATTGGAAAAATTCATGAGTTATCTAACAAAACAAAATCTATTGTAATACCGGCAGATGCCACTTCTATATCAGATCTTAATATTTTGTTTGAAAAAACATTAGATCATTTTGGAGGAAAAATAGATTTTTTGTTGCATTCTATAGCTATGTCTATGAATATCCGAAAAGGATTGAATTATACCTCTCTAAATTATGAATTTTTAAGAAAAGGATGGGAAATATCTGCCGTTTCTTATCATAAGATAATGCAAACTGCTTGGAATAAAAAAGCGATGAATAAGTGGGGGTCTATTGTTGCTCTAACATATATTGCTTCTCAACGAAGTTTTCCATTTTATGGAGATATGTCTGACTATAAATCTTACTTAGAAAGTATCACACGTAATTTTGGTTATTATTGGGGAGTAAAAGAAAAAGTTAGGGTTAATACTGTATCACAGTCTCCTAGTCTAACTAGAGCAGCAAAAGCTATAGAAGATTTTCATAAATTTTTTATTTTTTCAGGAAAAATGTCTCCATTAGGAAACGCTTCTGCACAAGATTGTGCAAACTATATAATTACACTTTTTTCAGATTTAACAAGAAAAGTAACGATGCAAAACTTGTATCATGATGGAGGGTTTTCTAATACTGGAATTAGTGAATATATAATTTCATAAGAAAATTCCTAAAACTATTAGTTTATGATTTTATGTAAAAAAATGAAAAAAATTATAGCTCCATCCTTGCTCTCAGCAAATTTAGCGTTTTTGCATCGTGAAATAGAAATGCTGAATGAAAGTGAAGCAGATTGGTTTCATATTGACATTATGGATTCCTCTTTCGTATCTAATATTTCTTTTGGATCATTATTTACCAAACATGTCAAAAAGTATGCGAATAAACCTATCGATGTTCATTTAATGATATTACAACCAGAATCATACATTGAACAATTGAAAGATTCTGGAGCAGATCATTTACACATTCATTACGAAGCCTCTATACACTTAAATAAAACTATTTCTTCTATTAAAGAATATGGAATGAAAGTAGGTGTAGCTGTAAATCCACATACTCCAATTTTTCTTTTGCAAGATATTATTAAAGATCTAGATTTTGTTTTATTGATGAGTGTAAATCCTGGTTCTAGCGGGCAAAAGTTTATTAAACAAACATATCAAAAGTTAGAAGATACTAAAGATTTGATCTTAAAGAAGAATTCTTCTGCTCTTATAGAAGTAGATGGAGGAATTAATTTAGAAAATGCTTCTTATTTATTCAGAAATGGAGCAGATATATTAGTAGCAGGAACTACTATTTTTTCTAATTCTAATCCAAAAAAAATTATTCATAAAATGAAATTTTGTAATAATGATTTCTAAAAAAACTATAAAAAAAATACTTTCTGTTTCTTGTATAGAAGACATTATTGGAGATTTTGTAGAGTTAAAAAAAAGTGGTTTAAATTATAGGGGACTTAGTCCTTTTTCTAATGAAAAAACACCTTCTTTTATAGTTTCTCCTATAAAAAAAATATGGAAGGATTTTAGTTCTGGAAAAGGTGGCAATATTATTACTTTTCTTATGGAGCATGAACATTTTACTTATGTTGAATCATTACATTATCTTGCTAAAAAATATAATATTCAAATTGAATATATAGAAAAATTTAGCAAAAGTAAAATAGATATAGATCATGAAGAAAATGAAAAATTATACTTGATACAGGATTATGCAAAACGTTTTTTCATAAATCAATTATTTTTTACTAAAGAGGGACAAAAAAATGGATTCAATTATCTGACTCAAAAAAGAGGTTTTAATATGAAAATAATTCATAAATTTGAACTAGGATATGCTCCTCTTTCTTGGAGTTTTTTCACTAACAAAGCCTTAGAAAAAGGATTTAAAATACGGTATCTAAAAAAATCTGGTTTTACTGTATCTAGGAAATATTATAATAATGATTGTTTTCGTCAACGTGTGATGTTTCCAATACATAATTTATCAGGAAAAGTGATAGGTTTTGGGGGAAGAAGTATTGATTCTAGCTATTCATGTTCTACAACAAAATATATCAATTCATCAGAAAGTGATATTTTTCAAAAAGGTAAAATATTATATGGATTATTCCAAGCTAAAAGAAATATCCTCAAAGAGGACCTTTGTTATTTAGTAGAAGGATATACAGATGTTCTTTCTTTACATCAGTCTGGAATAAAAAATGTAGTATCTTCTTCTGGAATTTCACTGACTGTTGATCAAATACTATTGATAAAAAAATTTACGAAAAATATAGTTCTTTTTTATGATGGGGATAGTTCTGGAATTAAAGCCTCTTTAAGAGGAATTAATATGATATTGGAACAAGGGATGAATTTACGTATATTATTTATTTCTAACGGAGAAGATCCAGATTCTATATCTAAAAAGTATTCTCGTTCTAGACTAAGATATTTTTTGGTGAAAAGTAGTTATAATTTCGTTTCTTTTAAACAAAAAATATATGGAAAATTCCATAAAGATGATCCCATTAAAAAATCATTTTTTGTTTTAAACATTTTAAATAGTATTTCAAAAATATCCAATCTTCTTCAAAAAGAATTATACTTACAAGAAGCTTCCAAAATCCTTAGAATTCGTCAAGAAATTTTAATTCATGAATTGGAAAAAATCAACAAAAAAAATGAACAAAAAATTCATAAAATTCAAGTAATTAAGGATAAAAAAAACAATCAAACCCCTCTTATTCTTATTCTTGAAGAGAAATTAATTCAATTGATTTTAAATTATGGAGATAAAATAATAGAAAAAGAAAAATGCAATACAACAGTTTTGGAAGAAATATTGCATGCCTTCAAATATTGGAATTTACGTTTTTCTTCGAAAAAAAATAAAGTAATTTTTGATAAAATTTGTTTACAAAAGGGGGGAACAGGTTCTTCAAACTTGAAGAGTGATACTGATGATAAAGGAGAAAAAAATTTTTATCCATTATCTAAATGGGATAAAAAAGGAATAAAAGTTCCTTCTCAAGAAGATCATATTTATCAATATATAATTGATATTATATTGAAATATAAATCTTTATGTATTTCAAAATTGATTAAAAAAGAAATAATTCATCATAATATAACAAAAAACGATGATAGAAAATACTTTCTCAAAAAAATCATAGATTTAACAAATATAAAAAATGAACTTCATAAAAAGTTACATAGATATGTGTAATTTTTTTCTTTTTACCATAATTCCATAATAATAATAATTTTTGGTAAATTCGTGCTTATAAATTTTCGAAAAATGAAGACATTAATTTCAAAAAAAGCGCCTAATTTTAGGGCTAGTGCGGTATTAAATGGAAAAGATATTGTACAAAATTTTACTTTAGAACAATTTTTTGGTAAAAAGTATATTTTGCTTTTTTTCTATCCCAAAGATTTTACTTTTGTATGTCCTACAGAAATTTATGCATTTCAAGAAAAAATAAAGGATTTTGAGAATAGAAATGTACAAATTATTGCTGTATCTACAGACACAGAGCAATCTCATTGGTCTTGGTTACAGATGCCAAAAGAAAAAGGTGGAATATATGGAGTTACCTACCCTCTTGTTTCTGATATTAATAAAACCATATCTTATAACTATGGAGTTTTATCTGGAGATTGGGTTTGCAATCAAAATGAAGGATTGAAAGCAAATGGAGAACTTATTGCTTACAGAGGTTTATTTTTAATAGATAAGAAAGGTATTATACGACATTTTTTGGTTAATGATTTTCCTTTAGGTAGAAATGTACATGAGGCTATTCGTATGGTAGATTCTATTCAATATTATGAAAAAAGTGGAGAAGTATGTCCAGCAAATTGGACAAAAGGAAAAAAAGCTATGAAAGCTAGTCATAGTGGAATTATAGATTATTTTTCATCTTAGAAGTTTAGAAGTTAGAAAAAAAAGTGGATCGGATTGAAAATAATCTGATCCTTATTTTTCCTAAATAATCGGTATAAATGGTCAAAAAAAAAGTAGCATTTTATACAATGGGGTGTAAACTAAATTACGCAGAGACCTCTACTATAGCAAGTAAATTTTCTAATTTATATTATCAACATGTTCCTTTTAAAAGTTATGCAGATATTTATGTAATTAATAGCTGTTCTGTTACAAGAAATGCAGAACTTGAATTTAAATATATTGTACGTTCAGCTAGAAATAAAAATTCACAGGCTTTTATTATAGCAGTAGGATGCTATGCTCAATTAAATTATAAAAAAATTTCGTCTTTCATTGGAGTAGATCTAGTTTTAGGTTCTAACGAAAAATTTAAAATCATAGATTATATTGATGGAAAATTATTGAAAAAATCTTATCCAACAATTATTTCAAATACAGAGACAAAAAATGCTTATTTTCCATCGTTTTCTGTTGGAGAAAGAACTCGTTCTTTTTTAAAAATACAGGATGGTTGTGATTATAAGTGCAGCTATTGCATTATTCCCATGTTAAGGGGAGCATCTCGTTCTGAGAGCATAGAAAATATATTAAAAAATATTAGATTTATTTTTAGTAAAGGGGTAAAAGAAATCGTTTTAACAGGTATTAATATTGGAGATTATGGAAAAATGTATGGGAAAAGTAGTCGTTTGTATACATTTTTTGATTTAATCAAAGCTATAGATCAAATCAAAGAGAAAGGAAGAATACGTTTATCATCTATAGAACCTAATTTATTAAAAAATGAATATATTGAATTTTTTTCTCAAAGCAAACATTTTGTCCCTCATTTTCATATTCCTTTACAGTCTGGAAGTAACGATATATTGGGAAAAATGCATAGACGTTATAAACGCGAACTTTATCAAGAAAAGATCAAAAAAATACGAAGATTCATCCCAGATGCTTATATAGGTTCAGATATTATTGTCGGGTTTCCTGGAGAAACACATAAACATTTTTTGGAAACTTACAATTTTTTGAAAAAATTAGAAATTTCATCTTTACACGTATTTACTTATTCTCCAAGACCAAATACAAAGTCTATTATGATACAGGGACATGTATCTAAAAAAATACAATGGAAACGAAATCAAATTTTGAGAAATCTATCAAACAAAAAATATCGTTTTTTTTGCGAAAGTCAAATTCACACGAAGAAAACTGTTTTGTTTGAAAAAAATTCTAAAAATCAAGAATATTTATATGGATATACAGAAAATTATCTTAGAGTGAAGATCCCATTAAATTCATATAATTTATTATATATAAACACATTGCAAGATGTTTTTCTCACAAAAAGAGATAAAGATGGAATTATGATAGCCAAACCCATAAATAAATTATGAAATTATTCATCTAATTTTTTTTGAATAGGTATGAATTTTACATCGAAAATTTCTTGAAAAGATTTTTTTACCATACGTTTCACATCTTGAAAAGAGATATCATTTTTTTTTAATTCTTTTTTTAAAGAAGTTACTTCTTGATTATGAATTCCACAAGGAATAATATGATCAAAATACCGTAAATCTGTATTTACATTTAAAGCAAATCCGTGCATGGTAACCCAACGACTCATTCTAATTCCTATTGCACATATTTTTCTTGATTTTCCATTTTTATTATGAAACCATACTCCTGTTTGCCCTTTTTTTCGTTCTCCTTTAATTTCATAATTTTTCCATAAAAAATGGATAATTACTTCTTCTAAAAGACGAAGGTATTTATGAATATCCGTAAAGAAATAATCCATATTTAAAATGGGATATCCTATCAATTGTCCAGGTCCATGATAAGTTATATCACCCCCTCTGTCTGTTTGATAATAGGTTGCATTTATTTTTTTTAAAAAATCTGATGTTACCAACAAATGTTTATCTTTTTTTCCATTTTTTCCTATAGTATATACATGAGGGTGTTCTACAAATAGAAAATATCCGGCTTTTTTAGAAAAAATTTTATTTACTTTTTTTTGAATAATATCATCAAATAATCTTTTCTGATATTTCCAAGTTTTTTCGTATTCTTTTTTTCCTAAATCTTCGAAAAAAAGTATTTTTTTTTTCATAAATTTCTTTAGTTTCTTTATTTTAATAGAAATAATAACGCAATGTAAAAAAACAAATATACCTTCGTTTTGTCCATTTTGGGTATTTTTGATACATTCATAAATACAATCTATGCCCTATTTATCAGAACAACAAATCATACGTAGAAAAAAACTAGATAAACTTAAGTCATTAGGAATAAATCCTTATCCATCAGAGGAATACAGTGTAACTAGTTCTATTTTGGATATAAAAAAAAATTTTATCGAAAAAAAAAACATTAGTATTTCCGGACGTTTAATGCGTTTTCGATTTTTAGGAAAAGCTTCTTTTGGAGAAATTAAAGATCATACGGGTTATATACAAGTATACTTTTCTCAAAACTATTTATACTCAGATAAAATGGGAAAAGAGGATACTTACAACATTTTTTTAAAAAAACTTATAGATATAGGGGATATTATTGGAGTAACAGGTTTTTTATTTAAAACAAAAATGAATGAGATCACTATACGTGTTCATAAATTAACCTTGTTATCCAAATCGATACGACCATTACCACAAGTAAAAGTGGATAAAAAAAATAAAAAAATATACGATGCCTTTTCCAATATGGAACAACGTTATCGCATGCGTTATGTAGATCTTATAGTAAATGATCATGTCAAAGAAATTTTTTTGAAAAGAACTAGTATCATACAGAAAATAAGAAATTATCTGGATAACAAAGGTTATTTAGAGGTAGATACACCTATTTTACAATCTATTCCTGGAGGAGCAGTAGCTCGCCCTTTTGAAACTTATCACAATACGTTAGGAATTCCATTATATTTACGTATAGCTAATGAACTTTATTTGAAAAGACTTATAATTGGGGGATTCCACGGGGTTTATGAATTTTCCAGGAACTTCAGAAATGAGGGGATGGATCGGATTCATAATCCAGAATTTACTGTATTAGAGCTTTATATAGCTTATAAAGACTATTATTGGATGATGAATTTTACAGAAGAACTGATGAAGTATATATGGAATAAATTTCAAGAAAAAGAAAATAATCATATTAATTTTAATACTCCTTTTCCCCGTATTCCTATATTGGATTCTATTAAAAAATATACAGGATTTGATTTAGAAAAAATGGAAGAAGAGGAGTTAAGAACAGTATGTCATAAATTGCATATAGAAGAAAATGTAAAAATGAGCAAAGCTAAACTTATTGAGAACATTTTCGAAGAAAAATGCGAAAAAAATTACATTAATCCTACTTTTATTATTGATTATCCAATAGAAATGAGTCCTTTAACCAAAAGACATCGTCATAAAGAAAATTTATCAGAACGTTTTGAACTTCTTATCAATGGACAAGAAATTGCTAATGCATATTCAGAACTTAATGATCCTATAGATCAGCTTGATCGTTTACGGAAACAAATGAAGTTATCCAAAAAAAATAAAAAAGATGAATTTATGTCAATTGATCAAGATTTTATACGTGCTTTAGAATTTGGAATGCCTCCTACTGCAGGAATTGGAATTGGAATAGATCGTTTAGTGATGTTACTAACTAAAAAATATTCTATTCAAGAAGTTTTATTTTTTCCACAAATGCGACCAGAAAAATGGAGAAAAAAATAAATTATTTATTAGACTAATCCTAATACTTTTAATCCATTTATTGTAGCAATTTCTACCAAATGATCTATATTATAATAATGACAAGCTTCTAACATTACACGTAATTCTATCCATAGATTTCCATCAGAAAAAGGTTTGTATATATCACAAATATTATCTGTTCCAAATGCTACTATTATTCCTTCAGGGAGCATTTCATCCACTGGAGTAATAGAATTATGGCTAGGAGTCAAACGTTCACTTCTGTTGTGATCAATCCAAGCAATTGGACAAGAAATTACCATTAAATTTGCTTTTTTCATCAATTGATATGTTTCATAACGATAATCTCTAAAATGTGCAGCCAAAGAAATGCTATGAATGGCTACTACTTTTCCTTGCATTCCATATTCAATCGTCTTTTTTGCTAATTTTTCGGTTTCTTTTTCTTCGCTAGTATTAAATTGATCAACATGTACATGCACTATTTTTTCCTTTTTTTTAGCTGTTTTTAATAAAACATCTAGATGTTCATCTTCTCTTCCATAATCTTTGGCGGGTAATCCTCCAATAATATCCACAAAATCTACTGATTTATCGAACCAATATCTGGACTTGTTATCTAACACTCCTTTCAGTACTTGATTAGCAAAACGAATATAAATGTAATTTCCATAATTATTCTTCAATTTTTGAGCTGCTTTCAAAGCACGATCTTCAATAATTTCATCTACATCTATAAAAGAGCATAAAGCTTGTGTTCCTTGCATTAAAAAATATTCTAAAGCTTTTTCCATACGGATATAAATATCTTCTTCTGTAGCTAAACGTTTCATTTCATCCACCAGATACCATTTTTTTTTTAGAGGAAAATAAGAATATTTGAAATTTTTTTTTGTTAGAGTATAAGCTCTGTCTAAGTGAGAATGAGCATTTACCCATCCACCTTTTTCTTTTACTTTTTCTATAAAAATTTTCTTAGGATTCATTTTTAATTCTATCTTTTTTTTAATATATTTTAAATATTGGAAATCCAAATCACTTTTTTATTTATAAAAAACGGTTCCTCAAAATAATGATTTAAAGGATATTCTATTGCATGAGGAAATTTTTTTATTTCCTCAGAAATATTTCCTCCTTTTAGATATAAAGATCCATTTACAATTTTTGAATTAGATTGACATTTAAATTTATTTTTTATCCAATTATGGATAATATCTATTTTAGTGACAGCCCTAGTAACCACAAAATCAAATTTTTTTTCTAATTTTTCTGCACGTATCCAAATAGGATATACATTTTTTAAATGAAGATTATGTATAATTTTTTCTATAATTTTAATTTTTTTTCTAATAGAATCTACTAATATAAACTCTGTATGAGGAAAAATTATGGATAAAGGAATACCTGGGAATCCTCCTCCTGTTCCTAAATCCATAACGCATGATCCAGGAAAAAAAGAAAATACTTTAGCTATTCCTAAACAAAAAAGAACATGCTGTTGATAAAAATCGTAAAATGTCTTTCTAGAAAGAAGATTAACATGTGTATTCCAATATCCGTATAAATTTTTTAAAGAAGACAACTTATAGATTTGTTGATTCAATAAGTCTGGAAAATATTTTTTAATTAATTCCATGTTGTTAATCATATTAATTTTAAATGAATGGATCAACAAATTTATAACCAAATTTATTTAGATTTGTAATCATTTCAAATTCTAATATCTATGAAAAATAGATTGTCCCATCGTTTGAATAATATATCTTATTCGCAAACCATAGCTATGTCAGCTAAAGCTAGAAAATTAAAAAACAAAGGATATGACATTATAAATTTAAGTTTGGGAGAACCAGACTTTTTACCTCCTAATTTTGTTTTAGATGCCGCTAAAAAAGCGATAGATGAAGGATATCATTATTATACTCCTGTATCCGGATATTTAGAACTTAGAAAAGTAATATGCGAAAAGTTCTACCGTGATAATCATTTAAAATATACACCTTCTCAAATTGTAGTTTCTACTGGAGCAAAACAAGCTATAATGAATGTACTTTTATCTTTGCTTAATCCAAATGATGAAGTCATTATTCCAGCTCCTTATTGGGTAAGTTATTTACAAATGGTAAAATTATGTGAATCTTATCCTGTTGTAGTACCAACAACCATGGAAAACGATTTTAAAATTAATCCAGAGCAATTAGAAAGAGCAATAACTTCTAAAACTAAATTATTTATTTTCAGTACTCCTTGTAATCCTACAGGAAGTGTTTATTCTTATCAAGAATTAAGAAATTTATCGGAAATTTTTAAAAAATATCCAGAAGTCATGATTCTTTCTGATGAGATTTATGAACACATTTGTTACTCTGAAAAACATCCTACTAGTATTGCTATATTTCCTGATATTCATAATCAAGTAATAACACTAAATGGATTATCTAAGGCTTTTTCAATGACTGGATGGAGAATTGGATATATTGGAGCTCCAGAATGGATTTCTAAATCTTGTGATAAGATACAGGGACAAATTACTTCTTGTGCAAATTCTATTGCACAAAGAGCAGCTATTTCTGCATTAAAAAATGATCCAAGTGAAATAGGATATATGATAAAAGAGTTTAAAAAAAGAAGAAATTTAGTTATGGATATGATCAAAGAAATTGATGGGTTTCAATTTAATCAACCAAATGGAGCTTTTTATATTTTTCCAAAAATTTCATATTTTTTTGGGAAAAAATTATATGGAAAAACTATTAAAAATGCAGATGATTTTTCTGAATTATTACTTGATAATGTTCAAGTAGCTACTGTAAGTGGAAGTGCTTTCGGGAATCATGAATGTTTGCGCATTTCTTACGCTTCCTCAGAAGATAAAATCGTAGAAGCATTTACAAGAATCAAAAAGGCATTTCATTAATGAATAATGGTTTTATTGGGTGGACGACCGGATTCGAACCGGCGCCCCTCAGAACCACAATCTGATGCTCTAAACCAACTGAGCTACGTCCACCATATTATTTTATAGAAATGATAATATGACACAAATATAATTAAATTAATAACAAAAACTTTCTATAATTTTTGTACAAAAAGAAATAAGATCACTATATATCCATTTTAGGATGGATTTTTTTTCTTCAATAGGATATAATAGATGAACATTTGCACCTGCATCTAGTGTAAAATAGATATTTTTTTTGCTTTGTATTCTAAAATTCCATACAGAGTAAAGAACGTTCAGAGTATTGGGTTTCATCCATAAAAAATAAGGACGAGATGTCATTATCATGGCATGAAGAGTCAAAGCTTCATGTTCTATCAATTCTCCAAATTCTTGTAAGTCTCCCACTTTTAATATGGATATAAGATGATTCATATTTTTGTTAGCACATTTAAATCTTTCTTTAGCGTAAGGGTGGATATTCATTAACTGATGCCCTTTTGAACTTAATATTTTTTTAGGTTTTTCATCTATAATTAAAATAGTATCTACCATTTTTGTAAAAATGGGGTGTACTTTATATGGATATGGAATAGCATAAAAATTATTACTTCCTTTTATGGATTTGTGATGTCCCCATACAACAAGTCCAGGATAAATAGATCTGCAAGCACTTCCAGAACCTAATCTGGCTAAAAAAGAAGCTTTTTTCAAAAAAAAATCTTCTTTTAAAGAAGAGACTAATTTTTTTTCTATTTCCATAATACATAATGCTAAAGCACTCATAGAAGAAGCAGAAGAAGCTATTCCACTACTATGTGGAAAAGTGTTATAGGTTTCTATTATAAAATTAAAATCCAGTAAATAAGAACAATAGAATGAAATTCTATGAAAAAATTCAAAAATCTTTGGAAGAAAGCTAGTTTTTTCTTTTCCTGAAAAAAAAATTTTTATGGATGGATTTCTTTTTTTTCTTTCTTTCAAATGATAAATTAATCGTGTTACCGTGTATACCCCTTCCAGGGAATAACTAATAGAAGAATTCAACGGAATTTGAATCTTTTTATTATGTTTCCCCCAATATTTAATTAAAGCAATATTGGAGGGACTTTTCCTTGTGATTACTCCATTTGGATCTATAGAATATTTTTTTTTTCTATAAAAAAAACAATTGGTTCTCACAAACCATTTTCATTTTTATTTTTAATATAATCTAACATTTTTTTGTCGTCGAACTCCCCTTCAGAACGAGCTAAAACACAACTAGCTAATCCATTTCCTATTACATTCACTGTTGTGCGAGCCATATCCATTAATTCATCTATTCCTATAATAGCTAATATAGGCCAAGTGGGTAATCCAAAAGAAGTTACTGTAGCTAAAAGAATCACTAAAGAAGCTCTAGGAACTCCTGCTACTCCTTTGCTAGTTAAAATTAAAGTCATTCCTATGAATATTTGTTGACTAAAACTCAAAGGAATACCAGATGCTTGTGCTACAAAAATAGTAGCTAAAGATAAATATAGAGTAGTACCATCTAAATTGAAACTATAACCTGTAGGAATCACGAAAGCAACAATTTTTCTAGGAACCCCTAATTTTTCTAAATTTTCCATAAGAAGAGGCAAGGCAGATTCTGAACTTGTGGTTGCAAATGCCAATGATACAGGTTCAGTTAATGCTTTTATAAAACCTTTTAAAGGAACTTTAATCCATAAAAGAATAGGAAATAAAACAACTATCAAAAAAATAAGTAAAGCAATGTAAAGAGTCAACAATAATTGAAATAAATTATATAAAATATCCAAACCCATATGTCCTACTGTATAGGCTATAGCAGATCCTACTCCTATAGGAGCAAAATACATGATAATTCTAGTAAATTTAAACATGACTTCTGAAAGACTCTCTGCAAATAATAATAGAGGTCCTCGTTTTTTCTCTTCTAGAAAGACCATTGATATACCGAAAATAACAGAAAACACTACTATAGATAACACATCTCCATGATATACGGATTTTATAAAATTTTCTGGGAACACATGAAGAATAGTCTCTTGCAACGTTCTACTTTCTACTTTTGGTAATTGTTGTTCTGTGATTCCAGATGGAATCACAATACCTACTCCAGCTTGAGATACATTAATAGCAATAAGACCAACAAACAAAGCTAAAGTTGTAACAACTTCAAAATATAGCAAGGATTTCCATCCCATACTACCTAATTGTTTAATATTAGAATGACTTGCTATTCCGACTACTAAAGTGGAAAATAATATTGGAGCAATAATAGTTTTTATCAATCTCAAAAATATTTGAGATAAAAATCTTAGTTCTACAGCAATCTTTGGTAAATCTAATCCAATTTCTATTCCTATGATTATGGATAATAAAATCCAAGTAGTTAAATCTTTTTTCATTGAAGCATACAATATGAAAAGAGATATGACAAAGCATCTTAACATGCAAAGAGTAGATTTATCCAATCCTAAAAAAGATTTGGATAAATGAATCAATATATATGCTAAAACACTTAAAAAAGCTATTAACAAAACTTTTTCTTTTTTTACTTTCATACTCATTTTGTAAAATTCAACATATCTATCACGAAACTATATGGTCGGGAACAGACCCGTAGGGACTCGAACCCCAACTAACAGAACCAAAATCTGCTGTGCTACCGTTACACAACGGGTCTATCTACTAATCACTATCACTATTGTAAATATATACCATTTTTTTTTCAAAAACATTATAATTATGCCTAAATTAAGGTTTTTTGTAAATTCATAAATTATGTCTGTGAAAATTCGTTTAAAAAGAATAGGAAAAAAACATAAACCTATTTATCATATAGTTGTGGCTGACTCTCGTTCTCCAAGAGATGGAAAATTTATTGAAAAATTAGGAACTTATAATCCTCATATGGATCCTCCTTCCACTGTATTAAAAATGGAAAATGCTGTTTCATGGCTAATGAAAGGAGCTCAACCTACGAACACGGTAAGATCCATTTTTTCTAAAAATGGTGTATTACTAAAAAAACATTTATTGGAAGGAGTGAGAAAAGGAGTTTTAACTGATGAAGAATGTAATAAAAAATTTCATGTATGGTACAAAAAATATAAAATTTAAGATTTACTTTGTAAAGTAACATGGAAATTTTAATTTTTTTGAAAAATTTAGTTCTATATAATCAGAACTTTTTAGAGAAAAATTACCAATACGTTCTCTTCTTAAAGAAAGAAGATAAGCTCCGCTTCTTAGTTCTTTTCCAAAATCTTTAGCTACCGATCTAATATAAGTTCCTTTTCCACATACTATGAGAAATTTGATGTATGGAATAACTATTTTTAGAATATGAAATTGATAAATTTTGACACGTCGTGATTTCATAGAGTTTATTTTTTTTCCTTTTCTAGCATACTCATAGTATCTTTTCCCTTTTGTTTTTAAGGCAGAAAAGAAAGGGGGGTATTGATCTATATCCCCCATAAATTTTTGAGATGTACTTCTAATAAGTTTAGGAGTAATGTGCAAAGTTGAAGAAAAATTATATTCTTCTGTTTCTGAATCATAAGACAATGTTTCACAACCTAATTTTATGATACCTGTATAGGTTTTTTTATAATTTTGAATATCATTTACTTTTTTAGTATATTTACCTGTGAGCACAATTAATAAACCTGTAGCAAGAGGATCTAAAGTTCCTGAATGTCCTATTTTTAAATTTTCTTTTTTTGTATTAGTAGTCGTTAGAATAGAACTTCTAATTTTTTTCACAACTTCAAAGGAAGTACATCCCCACGGTTTATCTATTAGTAATATTTTTCCATTTTGGAATTCTAATAAATTATTGATCAAAATATTCCAATTAGTTTCATAAAAATAATGTATTGTATAACAATGAAAAAAAACCTACTATGATTCTATAGTATCCGAATAATTTGAAATTATTTTTTTTTAAGTATTTCATGAAACATTTAACAGATATAATTCCAGTTATAAAAGATGCTATATTCCCTAACAATAATAATTCTATCTCTTTAAATGTAAAAAAATTTAATTGGAAGTAATAGTCAAATAATTTTTTACATGTAGCAATTGCAATAACAGGAACAGACAAAAAAAAGGAGAATTCAATAGCTTTTATTCTATTAACATTTTGTAACATACAAGAAATAATGGTAGTTGCACTTCTAGATACTCCTGGTATCAAAGCTATACATTGAAATAATCCAATAATAAAAGCTTTTAAATAAGTGATATTATTATTTTTATTAGTGTAATTTTTTACATAAAAATTTTCTGCTTTCAGAATGGATAATCCTCCTATCAGAAGAGATATAGCGACAATCATCGGATTTCCTAATAAATAATTTATTTTTTTAGAAGATAGAAATCCTAAAACTCCTACAGGAAAAATAGCTACAAAAATTTTTAGGTAAAAATCCAATTTTTGAAAGAAGATTTTTTTTCTATATAAAAAAACAATTGATAAAACTGCTCCAAACTGAACAGAAACAAAAAATAAATTTGTTATTTTATCTTTTAATATACCCAGAATAGAAGCAACAATAACCATGTGCCCTGTAGAAGAAATAGGAAAAAACTCTGTAATTCCTTCAATAATCCCTAATAAGATTGATTGAATATAATTCATGATACTTATACATCAATTTTTGCATGTATTGCATTTTTTTCTATAAAATTTCTACGTGGTGGAACTTCATCTCCCATAAGAATAGAGAATATTTTTTCTGCTTCTGAATAATTTTCTATCTTTACTTTTCGTAGAGTTCTATTTTTTGGATTCATAGTTGTCTCCCAAAGTTGTTCTGCATTCATTTCTCCTAATCCTTTATAACGTTGTATATTAACATATTTTCTTCCTCCTAATTGATTGAGAATATTTTCTCTTTCTTGATCGCTCCAAGCATATTGAGAATGATTGCCTTTTCGTATTAAATAAAGTGGAGGTGTTGCAATATAAATGTGTCCTTTTTCTATTAGTGGTTTCATATAACGAAAGAATAATGTTAAAATCAGAGTAGATATATGACTTCCGTCTATATCTGCATCTGTCATAATAATAATTTTATTGTATCTCAGTTTTTTGACATTTAAAATTTCTTGATCTTCTTCTGTTATAATAGAAACTCCTAAAGAAGTAAATATATTTTTTATTTCTTCATTTTCAAATATTTTATGCGGCATAGCTTTTTCAACATTTAGTATTTTTCCTCGCAAAGGTAAAATAGCTTGAAAATTTCTATCTCTACCTTGTTTAGCTGTTCCACCAGCAGAATCTCCTTCAACTAAATATATTTCACAATTTTCTGGATTGTTGAAAGAACAATCTGCTAATTTACCAGGTAAAATACTATTATTTACTGGATTCTTTTTTTGTATGAATTCACGAGCTTTTTTAGCAGCTTGACGTGCTTTAGCAGATAGTATGACTTTGTCAATAATTTTTTTCCTATCACTAGGATGTTCTTCTAAATAACTGCTCAGCATTTCCCCAACAATTTTATCTACAATTCCTCCTACTTCGTGATTACTTAATTTTGTTTTAGTTTGTCCTTCAAATTGGGGGTTCATTACTCTAACAGATATAATAGCTGTAATTCCTTCCCTAAAATCATCTCCAGTAAACTCAATTTTATCTTTATTGGATAAAATTCCATATCCATCCACATATTTTTTTAATGTTCTTGTTAGTGCTCTTCGAAATCCAGAAAGATGAGTTCCACCTTCATGAGTATTGATATTGTTAACATAAGAATAAATTTTTTCTTTAAAGGAAGTATTATACTGCATTGCAACTTCTACAATTGTATTATCTTTTTCTCCTTCAATAAAAATGACATCTTTTGTTAAAGGTTCTTGATTTTTATCCAAAATAGGAAGATATTCTTTTAATCCATTTTTAGAAAAAAAATACTCTTTGATATTCTCTCTTTCATCTTCTAAAAATAAGTAGAGTCCTTTGTTTAAAAAAGATAATTCTTTCAATCTATTAGCTAAGATTTCATAATTATATGTGATAGAATGAAAAATAGAACGATCAGCAAGATAATGAATTTTTGTTCCTTGCATATCTGTTGTACCTATACATTCTACAGTAGAAACGGATTTTCCTTTTAAATACTCTTGTTGATAAATTTTTTTGTTACGATAAATTGTAACTATAAGTTTTTGAGATAGAGCATTTACACAGGAAATCCCCACTCCATGCAATCCTCCAGAAATTTTATAAACATTTTTATCAAATTTCCCACCTGCTCCAATTTTAGTCATAACTACTTCAAGAGCAGATTTTCCTTCTTTTTTATGAATATCTATTGGAATTCCACGACCATTGTCAAGTACGGTAATAAATCCATTTTTATGAATATTTACCCATATTTTATTGCAAAAACCTGCTAAGGATTCATCCACAGAATTATCTATTACTTCGTAGACTAAATGATGTAATCCTCTACTTCCTACATCTCCAATATACATAGAAGGTCTAAGTCTTATATGCTCTATTCCTTCAAGAGATTGAATACTATCTGCTGTATAATTTTTGGTAGTATTTTGTTTACTCATAATCCATTATTTAATCCATTTTTATTAGAAATTTTTCTTATTTTGTTCAAAGATAGAATAAAAAAAATGAAAATTTGGGATAAAAAGACTAATTCGAATTTTGATAAAAAAATAGAAAATTTTACTTCAGGTAAGGATTCTAAAATAGATTTACTTTTAGCTCCACATGATGTTATAGGAACTATTGCTCATATCATTATGTTAAAAAATGTTGGATTATTAAATCAAAGAGACTTAAAAATTTTGATTCAGGAGTTACGTCATATTTATGTGCACGAAATATTAAATAATAATTTTAGAATAGATGAAGGAATAGAAGATATTCATTCTCAGATAGAGTTTTTATTAATAAATCGTTTAGGAGATGTAGGAAAAAAAATACATAGTGGTAGATCCAGAAATGATCAAATATTGGTGGATTTGAAACTTTTTATTCGTGCAGAAATAAAAGAAATAGTTTTGATAACTTATTCTTTTTTTGATTTGTTATTAAAACTAAGTGAACAACACAAAAATACATTCATGCCTGGTTATACTCATTATCAAATAGCTATGCCTTCTTCCTTTGGACTTTGGTTTGCTGCATATGCAGAAAGTTTAATAGATGATTTACTATTAATTCACACAGCATATCGTATTGTTAACAAAAATCCTTTAGGATCTGCTGCTGGTTATGGTTCTACTTTTCCTTTAAATAGAAAAATGACAACAGATTTATTAGGATTTGAAAATTTAAATTATAATGTAATATACGCTCAAATGGGACGTAGTAAGATGGAACTAATAGTTTCAGAATCTATTGCTTCTTTAGCAAGAACTTTAAGTAAAATGGCACAAGACATTTGCTTATATGTAAGTAAAAATTACAATTTCATTAGTTTCCCTGATTATCTAACTACCGGATCTAGTATTATGCCTCATAAAAAAAATCCAGATGTTTTTGAGATGATACGAGCTAAATGTAATAGAATGATTTCATTACCTAATGAGATTTCTTTGATATCTTCTAATTTGTGCTCTGGATATCATAGAGATTTTCAAATTATTAAAGAAAGATTTATTCCTCTTTTTGAAGAAATCAAAGAATGTTTTTCTATGTTTCAGTATATGTTGAATCATATCATAGTGAGAAAGAACATTCTTCAGGAAGAGAAGTATAAATATTTGTTCAGTGTAGAAATAGTAAACAAACTTGTTATTGAAAAAGGATATTCTTTTAGAGAAGCCTATCAAAAAGTAGGTTTAGATATTCAGAACGGATGTTTTCAACCATTATATTTGACAAATAATTCTTATTCTCATGAAGGAAGCATAGGAAATTTATGCAACAAAGAAATTAGAATTTTGATGCAAAATGTAATCAAAAGATTTGATTTTGATAAAATCCAAAATGTTATCAAACGCTTAATTTACAGAAAAATTTCCTTTTAAGGGTATTAAAACATTTTACGTTACGAATCCAATCTTCTTTTTTTAACTTGCATGGATTTTTTATAAAACCAATCTTTTATTTTTTTATGATGACCAGATAAAAGTATTTCTGGAACAGCCCATCCTTTATAAATAGATGGTCTAGTATAAATTGGAGGAGCTACAAAGGATTTTTTTTGAAAGGAATCAGTGAGAATGGAATCTTGATTTTGTATTACTCCAGGTAATAATCTTACTATAGATTCTACTACAACAGCGGCAGCTAATTCTCCTCCAGATAATATGTATTTTCCAATAGATATTTCTTTAGAAATTAAATGATCTCTGATTCTCTGATCAATTCCTTTGTAACGTCCACAAAGAATTATGATATTCTTTTTCTCTGTTAGAGATTTTGCATTTTTTTGTGAAAAAAGATTTCCTTCAGGAGTCATAAAAATTTTTTCATCATAATCTCTTTTTGACAATAATTCTGAAAAACACTGATATACAGGTTCTATTCGAATAACCATTCCTGATCCTCCTCCATAGGGATAATCGTCTACTTTCTTTCTTTTACCTAAGCCATATAAACGTAAATCATGGATATGAATATCAATTAATCCTTTATTAATTGCTCTCTTAATAAGAAAATTGGAAAAAGAACCGTGTAAAATTTCAGGAACTACGCTAACAATATCTATACGCATTATTTTTTTTAGTAATATACACTTTGACTAAGAATCTAGTAATGAAACTAATAAAAAAATTCTACCTTTGTTATGCGAATAATTTATTCAAATGAATTATACTGTATCTATCGTTGGACGTCCAAATGTAGGAAAATCGACTTTGTTTAATCGTCTTGTAGGAAAAAGAAAAGCTATTGTTCATATTACAAGTGGAGTCACAAGAGATCGAGTTTTTGGAAATTCAGAATGGAATGGACTAAAATTCTCTGTGTTGGATACAGGTGGTTTTAGTTCTTCAATTTCAAAAAATGATATTCTTCAAAAAGAAATAAAAAATCAAATCTTCATAGCTATTAAAGAGTCCGATGTTATTTTATTTTTGGTAGATATAAAAATGGGAATTTTAGAAAGAGATAGAGAAATTGCTAAAATACTCAAAAAATTTCAAAAAGTCACTTTATTAGTAGTGAATAAAGTGGATAACGTAGAATCTACGTCTTTATATTCAGAAACATATTTTTTTCATTTAGGATTTGGAAACTTTTACTATATATCAGCTATAAATGGTAGTGGAACGGGAGAATTACTAGATAAAATAGTAGAAATATTTAAAGATAAATTTTTTGAAAGAAAAGAAAATATCATAGAAAAAGAATTTCTTCCTCGTTTTTCTATAGTCGGACGTCCGAATGTAGGAAAATCGACTTTAATTAATTCTTTTCTAGATAAACCTCATCATATTGTAACTAATATTTCTGGTACTACTAGAGATAGTCTAGATGTTTTTTATAAAAAATTGGGATATGAATGTATTTTAGTTGATACTCCAGGAGTAAGAAAAAAATCAAAAATAGGAGAAAACATTGAATTTTATTCTTCTTTAAGAACGGTAAAAACAATAGAAGACAAAAACACTGATGTTTGTCTTTTAATGGTAGATGCAGTTCGTGGATGGGAAAGACAGGATATGAATATTTTTAGATTAGTAAAAAATAATCATAAAGGTATTATAATTCTTATTAACAAATGGGATTTATTTAATAATAAAAATCATTTGTTGCAAAAAAATTTACAATTTCTGATTCAAAAAAAAATATCTCCATTTGATAATGTTCCCATTCTTTTTATATCTGCTAAGAATAAATATGGAATACATCATATTATTCCCATAGCTGATCAAATTTTAAAATCACGTAAGAACAGATTAAGAACGAATATTTTAAATAAAATTATGTTACCAATTTTTAAAAAAAATCCTCCTCATTCTAAGAAAAAAAATAAATTAATAACAATAAAATATTGTACTCAGATTCCATCATGCAGTCCCGTATTTCTTTTTTTTTCTAATTTTCCTCAATATATAAAAGAATCTTATAAAAGATTTATTGAAAATAAAATTCGTTATCACTTTGGTTTTAAAGGCGTTCCTATGAAAATTTTCTTTAGAAAAAAATAATTTCTTAGTATTTTTTATATTCTTTAATATAACTTTTTTTGACAATACCTTTTTCGATAATACTGTGATAACACATTTAAGAGGAAAGTTAATAGAAAAAAATAAATCTTATTTAATAATAGATTGTCATGGAGTAGGATATCATATTCATATTTCATTATATACCTATTCTTTTTTGTTAGAAAAAGAAAGAGAAGAAGGAAAAGAGATAAGCATCTATACTTATCTCTTTATAAAAGAAAATAAACATGTTCTGTACGGTTTTTTTGAAAAAATAGAAAGAGAAATATTTTCTTATTTAATATCCGTTAATGGAATAGGTCCAAGTTCTGCTATCATGTTATTATCTTCTATAACTCCATATGAAATAGCAGAATCTATATATAAAAATGATGTTAAGGCATTTAGAAAAGTAAAAGGAATCGGAACAAAAACAGCTCAAAGAATTATTATTGAATTAAAAGATAAATTTACTAAAGAAATTAGTAATAGAAAGGTAGAAAACGTAAAATTTTTGGGCAGTACATCTGATTTAATTAAAAAAGAAGCTTTAAACGCTTTGAACGTACTTGGTTTTTCTCCTACAGTATCTAAAAATGTTTTGGATGATATTTTGAATGAACATCCAGAATTTTCTGTAGAAAATATTATTAAAGAATTTTTAAAAAAATTGTAAATAATTTCTAATATTTACAATTTATTACATAATAAATAATATATTTTTTCTTTATTTTGTAAATTCAATCTTACTTATGAAATTTTTTTATTCCTCAATTATAGTGGTTCTTTTTTTATTATCCATATTTGATTTGATTGTTGGTTTAATTAACGATGCCGTTAATTTTCTCAATTCTGCCATTGGATCTCAAGTAGCTTCTCGTAAAACGATTATGATTTTCGCTAGTTTAGGTATTTTTTTAGGAGCTTTTTTATCTAGTGGTATGATGGAAGTAGCAAGAAAAGGAGTTTTTGATCCTTCCTATTTTTACTTTTCAGATATCATTTTTATTTTTTTAGCGGTTATGATATCCGATATCATTTTGCTGGATATTTTTAATACTTTAGGATTACCTACTTCCACTACAGTATCTATGGTCTTTTGTTTATTAGGTGGTGCTTTCAGTATAGCCATGATTAAAATCAGTTCTCCTTTAAATAATGAGCCTTTTCATCATTTGACTTTCTATATTAAAACAGAAAAAACATTAACTATTAGTATAGGAATTTTTTTATCTATTATAATTTCTTTTACTTCTGGAACTTTCATTCACTATTTCATTCGTTCTTTATTTAGTTTTGAATATGAAAAAAAATTAAAAGATGCAGGAGTCATATGGGCCTCTATTTCATTAAGTTGTATGACTTATTTCCTGATTGTTAGAGGAATGCATAGCACTTTACAAGGTTTTACTGATAATCAGTTATCAGGATTTTCCTTCTTTATTCAAAATTTCATAAAATGGATTCACCATAATTTTTTTGTTTTTTTTATCATATTATTTTCAACATGGACAATTATAGCGAAAATATTTGTTTCTTTCGGATACAATATATTAAAGTTTGTTGTATTATATGGAACTTTTTCTTTAGCTATGGCTTTTGCAGGAAATGATTTAGTTAATTTTATCGGAATACCTATAGCTGGTATACAATCTTACAATATATGGAAAGAATCGGGAAGTCCTCCTGCTGAAAAATTTAATATGAAAAGTTTATCTGGAAATGTGCAGGTTCCATCTTTATTTTTAATTTTTGCAGGAATGATTATGATATTGACTCTTTGGTTTTCCAAAAAAACAAAAAACATTACTAGCACAGAGATTAATTTGAGTAGACAAAATGAAGGGCAAGAAAAATTTTTATCTAATTCTTTTTCTAGAGGAATCGTTCGATTTTTTTTATATTTTGGAAATTATTTTTTTAAATTTTTTCCGAAAAGATTTTTAGTTAAAATAGAAAAAAATTTTAAACAAAAAAAAACAGAAAAAGAAGGGAACGTAGCTTTTGACCTAGTTAGGGCTTCTGCTAATTTAACCATATCTAGCATATTGATATCTATAGCTACAGTGCAAAAATTACCATTGTCTACTACTTTTGTCACTTTTATGGTATCTATGGGGACTTCCCTTTCAGATAGAGCTTGGGATAGAGAAAGTGCTGTTTATCGAGTATCAGGTGTATTAAAAGTAATAAGAGGATGGTTTTTAACAGGGTTAATGGCTTTTATAATGTCTGGAATGACCGCTGCTTTTTTGTACTTTTTTAAAGCATGGGCTTTATTCTCTCTTATTTTTTTAATTGTATTCGTTTTTTACAAAAGTTATAAAAAATACTATAAAAAAATAATAAAAGAAGAAAAACCATTGTTTAATATAGTAAATATTAATTTGGAAATTTCCTTAAACAAAACTTTTGAGATTCTCAACCCTATACTTGAATATGTAGAGAAGATTTATAAAAATAGTATAGAAGGAATTACTCAAGAAAATTTAAAAACTCTTCAAAATAGTAGAAATACTTTTTTAAAAGTAAAAGAACATTTTACAAGTATACAAAACTCTTTAATCAGAGTAATTCGAAACACAAAAAATAGTGAACCTAATGTTGGTATCATATATTTCCATATATATAACAAAACTAAAGAAATTATTGAATCCTCAGATATTATTACTAATCATACATTATTTCATGTTATAAATAGCCATAAACCTTTAAAATATCAGCAAAAGAAAAATTTATTAACACTTGAAAATCTAATGGGTGAACATTTTCACATCATCAAAAAAGTAACAATAGATAGAAATTGTCAAAAAATAGAACTTTCTTGTTCTATCCAATATAAAATTATAAAAAAAATAGAGGAACAAATGAATCAACAGGTCATGGGTATTATTTATAATAAATATGGGACAAAAAACACTTTATTAATGTTAGATATTCTTTTACATTCAAAAAGAATAACAAAAAGTATAGAAGGTATTCTTTTATTGTATCAACATAGTTTATAGAAACAAAAGATACATCTTTTCTATATTTTTTAAATCAAATAGTCATTATATTGCATCCTCTTATATCTGAAAAATCCATTCTTCCTAAGACTTCGAATTCTTCTTCATTTATTTTTTTTCCTAAATCTTCGGTAGAAATAAAAGGACAAGATAAATAATTCGATAAATCTATAACATCAATACCTCCTATTTTATTATTATCTATGTGAATGAAAGGATCTTTCGTGTCTCTGATATATATTTTCATCCAAGGAGGACATCGAAAAATACCGTTTTTTTTTGCATATGCCTGAGAAAGAAATTCTGTCATACCATATTCCGAGTGAATTTCATTGACAGAAAAAATATTTTTTAAGATATTGTGTAATTCTTCTCTAATCATTTCTTTTCTTTTTCCTTTCATTCCTCCTGTTTCCATAATAATCAAATTTTCTTGATATCCACTTTTTTCTATTTTTTCTATAAAATCTAATAAAGAAAAACTAAGTCCAAAAATTAAAATATTTTTTTTATCAGAAATAATAATATTTTTCTTTTTATCATAGGAATAAATAAAACGACTTCCATTTTGAATTGTTTTTTGGATCAAATATTTTATCATATAAATTAAAGAAGAATTTTTTCTATAAGTAGGAAAAAATCCTAAAAATTTGAATTTTTCTATTGGACCATAGAAAAACTCAAATCCTTTTATAAAACTATTAATATAAATACTTAAATCTGCTACATAATGTTTACTCTTTTCTCCTGTCGTTCCGCTACTAGTAAAAACAATATCTGGTATACTAGTTAAACTACTCCAAATACAGTGTGTTTTAAAAAAAGAAATAGGTAAAAAAGGAATTTCAGAAATATTTTTTATTTTCATTGGATTTATTTTTAACGATTTAAGATAGTTTTTATAAACTATGTTATTTTTCATTTGGTAATGAAATATATCCAATGTCAAATTTTCAAATTCATTCTTAGATGAGATCGAAAAAACCTTTTTTTTAAAGATCATTTTATTTATTTATATTGAAAATAAAAATATAATTCTTTCAATTTATTAAATAAATATCCTTTTCTAGAAAAAAAAAATTGAAACTCTTTTTCAAAGGAATTTTGAAAAAAATTATCAGGAATGACATAAATTTTTTTATTTACTTCTTTTAGAAAAAAAAGACATATTGAAATCCAAAAAAAATATTTAATCATGCCTAATATTACACCAAAAAATCTATCCACAGGTTTCATCCATGTAATCATCATAATAAATTCTATAATTTTTTTAGAAAAAAAAGATAAAAAAATTATAGAAAGAAAAGAAATGATTAGAGAAGAAGCTAAAAAAAAATAGGATTCTCTGTTTACCACATTTACTTTTTTGACAAAATCAAATACAACAGGACCTTTGTAAATAAATATTAGAAATATCATGAATACAAAAAATTGAGATATTAAACCTTTTTGATAGCCATGATATCCTCCATATAAAACTATAACGACGATAATTATATCTAATGTTAACATAATTTAATAAGGAAATGAAACGATTTCATATCAATTGGAATAAAGTAATATTATACATACAAAATCATTTTTTCATAGAAAAAAAAATTGATATTATTGGAATTATTTACTTAATAGGAATTCAAGAGCTGGGTAAAGGTAAAAATAGATTTTCAAATAAAGAAGATAAAATTAATATTTTGCATATTGCAATATGTAGAATCTTAGAACCTTTTGGTTATTATTCTTTTCTAGGAAGAGATAAGGAAGGATGGCCACATTATATATTAAAATCAAAAATACCTTTTTCTAATCAAGAGGAACAATTGTTTTTAATTCAAAAAGCTATCATTCGTTATATGAATGAAGAAAATATTATCGAATAAATATGTATCAAAAAATAGATGAAATAAAAAAGTATATCAAATGTTTTAATATTCAAACATATGATGATTTAGAAACGTTTAGAATTAAATTTTTAGGAAAAAAAAGAGGAATTTTAACAAATTTATTCAAAGAATTAAAAGAAATATCCATTTATAAAAGAAAAATTTATGGAAAAATTATTAATGAATTAAAAAAAGAAGTTCAAAGAAAAATTTTTCACTATCAATCAAAAAACGACATCATTAAAAATGAAAAAGGACTAAAGCATGACTACGATCCTACTATACCTGGAAAATCTATAGAAATAGGGTCTATACATCCGTTATCCATAATAAAAAACAGAATAATAGAAATTTTTCTAAATATTGGATTTACTTATGTAGACGGACCAGAAATAGAAGATGATTGGCACAACTTTACGGCTTTGAATATTCCAATTCATCATCCATCTCGAGATATGCAAGATACATTTTTTTTATGCAAAAATCCAGATATTTTGTTACGGACACATACTTCATCTATACAAATACGATACATGAAAAAACATCGTCCTCCTTTTCGTGTTTTATCTATAGGAAAAGTATATAGAAATGAAACCATTTCATCACGTTCAAATTTCATGTTTCATCAAGCAGAAGGATTTTTTATAGATAAAAAAGTTTCCTTTTCAGATTTAAAGCAAACGGTTCATTATTTAATAACTTCTCTTTTTGGAAAAGCAAAAATAAGATTTCGTCCTTCTTATTTTCCATTTACAGAACCTAGTGCGGAAGTAGATATACACTGTAATAGTGAATGGTTAGAAATTATGGGTTGTGGAATGGTAGATCCAGAAGTTTTGAAAAATGTAGATATTAATCCAGAAGTTTATTCTGGATTTGCTTTTGGAGTTGGAATAGAACGTTTATCTTTAATGATTTATGATATGAAAGATATTAGAATTTATTTTAATAATGATATTCGTTTTCTAAGACAATTTAAAAGTGAGTTTTAGAGTGATATTTTCTTTGTCGGAAAACTTCATATAAAATTATTCCACAAGCTACAGATACATTTAAAGAAGAAATTCCTTTTATTACTGGAATTTTTACTTTTTCGCAAGAAATTTCCAAATATTTTGTAGAAATACCTTTTTCCTCATTTCCTAATATTACAGCTATTGGACCTGAAAAATCAATATCGTACCAATATACATTGGATTTCTCCGTAGCGGAAACAATTTTAAATCCATATTTCATTAAAAACTCTATAGTGTTTTTTATATTTTTTTCTTGACATATTGGAAGCTTAAATAAAGCTCCTGAAGAAGTTTTGATTGAATCTGATCCAATCATTGCTGTTGATTTTTTTGGAATAATAATGGCGTCTGCTCCAACGCATGCAGAAGTACGTACTATAGATCCAAAATTTCTTACATCTGTAATGCGATCTAAAATGACTAAAAGTGGATTTTTTCCTTTTTCATAAAACATAGGAAGCAAATTTTCTATTTTGTAAGTTTTTATAGGAGAAAGAATTCCAAAAACTCCTTGATGATTTTTATTTTTTAATTGATAAAATTTTTGTTTTGTAACTGTTTGAATTGGAATATTTTCTTTTTTAGAAAGATGTATTATTTTTTTGTAAGTATTTGATACTTGTTGAAATCCTCTTTGAAAAAAAATTTTTTTAATAATTTTTTTAGCTAAAAGAGCTTCTATTAAAGGATGTATTCCATAAACAATTTCCAATTTTTTCATATAAAAGTCGATAATTCTAATTTTTTTTATTTTCTTCAAAAATTCTAAAAATAGATTTTCTTAATAAATTTTTTATAAAAAAAAGTGAAATCTTTCTAAAGAAAAAGAAGATAAAAAGAAAAAGAAAAAAATATAAAATAGTTAAAAATCCAAATCCAATAATATAATTTCCGAAATAAAAAGAAAGAAAAAAGCATAAAGAAAGACTCCCTAAAAAAAAGATAATAATGCAAAATATCAACAAAAAAAAATTAAATAAGATCTCTCCTGTGATGGAAACCAATACTTTAACAAGTTCATCTTTGAAAAGACACCATTTTCTATGGATAAAATTTTTAATGAAAATGAACAACATAAAAAATAAAAACTTTTTTAAGTCCCCAATTCATCTTCTACTTTATCCATTTTTTCCTTCTCTATTTTGTTTTTTTTCCACCTTTCTTCAAAATTAGATTTTATTCGATCTACTTTTTTTCCAATTTTTTTACTAATTTTCTGAAAATTATCTCTTAATTCTTCTGTTTTTTTTCCTAGTATATTTTTTATTTTTTCCTCTTTTTTTGGAGCTAATAAAATTCCCATTATTAAGCCAGCCATGGTTCCTATAATAACTCCCAAAAAAAAATTTCCTCCTTTTTTCATATTCATAAAGAATAACAATTTTATGTTTTTGATAAATTTAATCAATATTACGCACAAAATTGTATTTGTGTATTTTAGTAAATATAATATTCTTCACATGTTAATTAAAAAAAATTTTTCTCTTAAAAAATTTAATACATTTGGAATAAATGTTTATGCTCGTTATTTTGTAGAATTAAAAAGTATAGGAGATATTCAAAAAATATTGGATATATATCCATCAATTCCGAAACTTTTCTTAGGAAATGGAAGTAATATTCTTTTTTTAAAAAATTACTATCCAGGATTAGTTATGAAAATTGGGATTAAAGGTAAAAAAATAATACAGGAAAATGATTATAAAGTAATTGTTCAAGCTTTTGCTGGAGAAAATTGGAATGAATTTGTTAAATGGACTATAAAAAAAGGATTTCTAGGTTTGGAAAACTTATCATTCATTCCTGGTACAGTTGGATCTGCACCAATTCAAAATATTGGAGCATATGGAGCAGAAATAAAAGATACTTTACTAAAAGTACAAGCATATGAAACTAATCATCGAAAAATACGAGAATTTACACGTGAAGAATGTCAATTCAAATATCGTTCTTCTTTTTTCAAGGATCCTCATTACATAAATAAATTTCTAATTTTATCTGTTTATTTTCTTTTAAGAAAGAAATATAAAAAATTGAATACATCCTATGTGGAAATTCAAAATGAACTAGAAAATATGAATATTCAAACACCTACTATTAATGATTTAAGGAAGGCTATTTTCAATATAAGATATCGTAAACTTCCAAATCCAAAAGAAATTGGAAATGCTGGTAGTTTTTTCCTGAATCCTACAGTAGATATTTTTGATTTTAAAAAACTAAAATATAAATATCCCGATATTATTGGTTATGATATTTCTAAAGATAAAGTGAAGCTATCTGCTAGTTCCTTAATTGAAAAAACAGGATGGAAAAATAAAAAAATTGGAAATGTAGGAGTATATAAAAAACAACCTATAGTTTTAGTAAACTATGGAAAAGCTAGTGGAATGGATATATACTTTTTTTCCAAAAAAATAATGAAAGACATAAAAAAAAAGTTTAGTATTCCTTTATCAATAGAAGTAAACATCATACGATAAGAATGAATCCAATAATTCAAAAAATCAATCAAACAATTTCTCATTTTTTTCATTGACCATAAAGTTTTTTGAAGTTCCGTTCCGTATAAAAAATTGAATTTATATCAATGACTATTATTTTAGAAAAATCAAAACAATACATACAAAACAAAATCAAAGAAAAACCTGAATTTGGAATTTTATTACTAGAAAATCAATTTGATAAACTTATAGAGGAAATTAAAAATCCTATATACATTTCTTACAAAGAAATACCCATTTTTTCGAAAGAAAAATTATATGGAAAATTCTTATTTGGTAAGATAGAAGGAAAAAATGTAGTTTTTTTAATAGAACCTTTTTCTGAAGATCAAGAGAATAGTAGAAATTATTTTTCTATTTTTTTATGTAAAAATATAGGAATTGATAAATTAATATTGATCAATATTTCTGGAGGAGTTAACCCAAATTATAAAATGGGAGATGTTATGTTTATTAAAGATCATATAAATTTTTTTACAGAAAAAACTAATATAAATAATCTTATAAGGAATAGATTTTTTGAAATAATAGAACCATATGATCGAAAAATGTTGGATATTGCAGAAAATATAGCCATGAATCATAACATAATTATCCAGAAAGGGGTTTATGTAGCTTCTCCATATTTTAATTATAAAACTTACGCAGAATATGCTATGATACGATCTATGGGTGGAGATAGTGTTGGAATGAACATAGTAACAGATGTGATTACAGCTAGATCTATGGATATACGAGTGTTTGCACTATCCATAATTGTGATGGATTCATATGAATCGAATATGAAAAATAGTTCATATTCTAGAAATACATTTTTCCATGAAACAGAAAAATCTATATCTCTTCTAATATTAATAGTCAAAGAATTTATAAAACTTTGTTTCTAATTTTAGAATTAATTTTCTATAATTGATTGATGATATTTTTCGTAATTTTTAGGAAAATATTTTTAATTATTTCGTTTCTTAAAACTACAGGAGTTCCCAAATCTGAATATTTTCGTATTTCTTGTAACATAGGAATTTCTCCAAGAAAAAAAATATTCATCTTTTTGGAAAAATTTTTTACTCCATTTTCCCCAAAAAAATAGAATTTCTCTTCTTTTGTAAGAAGAAAAGACATATTTTCTATAATTCCTATAATTGGAACGTAAATAGATTTAATACGAAACATTTCTACAGATCTATTTACATCCGTCAATGCTATTTTTTGAGATGTACTAACTATAACAATTCCTTTTAATCTGATCTCTTGTAAGAGAGATAAATGTATATCCCCTGTACCTGGTGGTAAATCCACAATTAAAAAGTCTAACTCTCCCCAATCGGTTTCATGAATAAATTGTCTTAAAACTTTAGTAACCATGGGGCCTCTCCAAACAATAGCTTGTCCATTTTTTGAAAAAAAACCTATAGATAAAATTTTTACTCCATAACTAATAACGGGAATTATCATACCATTTTTATGTATTTTTGTATGAAAATCTTCTTTATCAAGATTAATATTAAACATTAATGGAATAGAAGGCCCATATATATCAGCATCTAATAATCCAACATGGAAGCCCATTCTTTCTAAAGAAACAGCTATATTAGTTGCTATTGTCGATTTTCCAACACCTCCTTTTCCAGAAGCTACAGCTATTATATTTTTTATAACAGTTTTTCTAGTTTTTATGTTGATACATGATTCTGATTTCATTTCTACTTTTATACATATTGGATATAATATATTTTTTCTTTTTATAGAATGAGTTATATCTTTTATTAATTTATTTTTGAAATGTAGAGAAGGATTAGATAAACTTAAATAGATTACTATCTTATTAGATAAGATATCTATCTTTTTTACAAATCCAGATTCCATAATATTTTTCTTATTAAGAAGAATAATATTTTCTAATGCCTTTTCAATTTTTTTTTTCATACATCAAAGAATATTGAATTTTTTAATTCACAATAGTACAAAAAAAATGACTAGATTTAATGAAAAAAATACTAAAATTGAATATGAATTCATGTCTCTATAATTTTTATAAATTTCATACAAAAATTCTAGTTTTTAGATGGGATAAGTGTGAACATTTTTTCGAAAAAAAAATCCTTTCCGATAAAGAAAAAATTCTTTTTTTTTCTTTATCGGAAAAAAGAAAAAGAGAATATTTAGGAGTACGTTATGCCCTTAGATATATAGGAATGAAAATAAATATTTTTTACAATGAAAAAAGAAAACCCTTTCTTTTCCCTGAAAAAGAACATATTTCCTTAAGTCATTCTTTTGAAAAAATAGCAATAGCTATAAGCTCTTATCATATAGGAGTAGATATAGAAAAATTACGAAAAGATAATAAAATAGTCAAGATAAAGAAAAAGTTTCTTAGAGAAGATGAATCTATTTTTATTAATTCAAATTATGAAAAAGATTATTTGCATATCATATGGGGAATTAAGGAAAGTTTGTATAAACTAGAAGGCGGAATTTATAACATTTATTATAGTTTTTTAGATCGTTATAAAGTTTCTACTTTTTGTATTAAAAAAGATTATTATATATCATGTTGGATAATAAAAAAAACATATAGTAAAAAATTTTCTGCTTTCTATAGAAAAATAGGAGAATATTACTTAGTTTATATTATAGATAAATAATATGAATCTGATGAATGATTGGATAAATATTATTTTATCCCCCTATTATAATAGTAATATTTTTCATATAATTATAGAATTTATAGCTGTAACATTTACAATATTTAGTGTTTTTTTTGCTCAAAAAAATAGTATATGGGTCTATCCAATAGGAATAGTAAGTACTGTAATATATAGTTATTTAACTTTTGTGAGTTCTCTTTACGGTGATTTTATCATTAATATTTATTATACGATAATGAGTTTTTATGGATGGTATGTATGGATGAATAAAGAAAGTAAGATTAATCAAAAAATCTCTATCACTTTTTGCAATAAAAAAGATTATCTATACACCTCTATTTTATTTTTATTAACCTGTATTTTTAGTATGATGGTTTATTATTTTAATGGAAAACTTAAATCTCATTTTGATTGGATGGATGTATTTACTACAGGTATTTATTTTTCTGGTATGTATCAAATGGCTATTAAGAAAGTAGAAAACTGGATATTTTGGATAATTGGAAACATAATTTCCGTACCTCTTTATTTTTTAAAAGGTTTTGTATTAACGGGAATTTTATTTATCATTCTTGTTCTATTGGCTATAGGAGGATTTTTCATTTGGAAGAAAAAAGCACTACGATCAGTACGATCAGTTTATTAAAAATAATTTTTTGATGATTTATTTTATTAATTGTAATTGGCTCACAACATCACTGATATTATTATATTCTTTTTCTGTTCTTTCTTGAATATTTTTGACTCTTATTTTACTCCTCTTAATTTCATTTTTTCCTATACTAATAGTAAATGGAATATTATTATCGTTAGCATATCTAAATTGTTTTTCTATTTTAACAGCATGAGGATATAATTGAGTGGAAATTCCTTTTTTTCTTAAAAAATTTATCATTTTATATGCATATAAAACCTCCTCATCTCCAAAATTAATAAACAAAACCTTTGAAGGATAATTGTAAGAAATAGTTTGTAACAAATTTTCTTTTTCCATAGCTAAATAAATTCTATCCAAACCTAAAGAAACTCCTACTCCACAAATATTTTTCATTCCAAATAAATTGGCTAATTTTTCATATCTTCCTCCTCCACCAATAGAAATGTAATTTGAAGGATCATTATTCCTATGAAATGGAACAATTTCGAATATTGTCCCTGTATAATAGTTCATTCCTCTAGCTAAAGAAATATCCAATTCCAATTTTGTGTTCTTTAAAGAAAGGTTCTTTATATTTTTATAAATAAAACTAATATCTTTTATCCCCTTTTTCCCTTTTTGAGAAGCTTGAAAAGCTACAGTTAAGTGTTTTTCTTTTTTATAAAAATTTTCTTTCATATCGAAAAAAAATTCTATTTTTTCAAATGACTGAGATGGAATACCTTTGCATAACATTTCTTTTTTGACTAAATCTCGTCCAATTTTCTTCCATTTATCTAAAGATGTAGTAAAATCTTTCAATAAATTATTGTTTATTCCAGAAATTTCAACTAATCCACCCAATATATCTCTATGATTAATATAGATGATAATAGGAAAGTTCAATTTTGTAAAAATTTCGTCACATAGTTGAATTAATTCTATTTCTTCCCATAATGATTGATAAGATGATGATGATATGATATCTGCATCACATTGATAAAATTCTCTAAATCTTCCTTTCTGAGGTTTATCAGCACGCCATACAGGTTGTATTTGATATCTTTTAAAAGGAAAAACTATTTCATTTTTATGCATAACTACATAACGTACAAAAGGAACCGTTAAATCATATCTAAGAGCTTTATTAGATATCTGTTCAGTTAAAAATTTTGCAAGATCAACCGTTTTTTCTTTTTCATTTTTTTTTCGAAAAAAATCTGAAATTCTTTTTTTTAAAACATTACCTGAATGAAGTAACTTAAACATTAAATAATCTCCTTCTTCTCCATATTTACCAATAAGAGTAGAAATATTTTCAAAAGAAGGGGTTTCTATTGGATTAAAACCAAAGAGCTCAAATTTTTTTCGAATAGTTTTAATTAAATAATTACGTTTACTCATCTCAATAAATGAAAAATCCCTCGTTCCTTTAGGAATATTATTAGATTCCATAATCTAAAATAAAATTAATAGTCATTTAATTTTTCATTTTTATTATTTCCTTTTTTTTTTAACATTTTTTCATTTTTATTATATGAAATAGGAAGCTCAAAACTATCTTCTAGCATCATATATTTTTTATTTTGTTTTTTTTCTACAAAATTTGAATTAATAGATTGATCAAAAACACTTTTTTTTTGATTTAATAAAAAATTTTCTTTCTTATTATCTGAATGACTTGGATAGGGTTTTTTTACAGAAAAAGGGTCTATTTTTCGAGATTTAGAATAAGAATGAACTTCTTTTATTTTTGTTAATCTTTGTTCGTAAGGTTCTTCTAACCTATGAAAAATTTTTTTTTCTTCGTGATTAATGGCTCTCTGAATTTCAGTAGGAAATCCTGTAGCTACTATAGTTACTGATATGCTTTCTTCCAAACTTTCGTCTTCTCCTATTCCCATAATAATGTTAGCATTATTTCCTGCTTCTGCTTGTATATAATCACTGATAATTCCAATTTCATCTATAGTAATTTCTATTCTTCCTGAAACAATAAGCAAAAGAACATTTTTTGCACCAGTGATCTTATTATCATTCAATAATGGAGAATCCAAGGCTTGCACAACAGCTTCTTTTGCTCTGTTTTCGCCAACAGAAATGGAAGAACCCATAACAGCTGTTCCACTTTCTTTGAGAACCGTTCTAGTATCTCTTAAATCTATATTTTGTTTATAATGATGAGTGATTACTTCTGCAATTCCTTTAGCTGCAGTTGTTAAAACTTCGTCTGCTTTTGCAAATCCAGCTTTGAACCCTAAATTACCGTATAATTCTCTCAATTTGTCATTATTAATCACAATGAGAGAATCCACGTTTTTTCTTAATGATTCTATTCCTTTGTGAGCTTGTTGCAATCTCATTTTCCCTTCGAAATGAAATGGGATTGTAACAATTCCCACAGTTAAAATTCCTTTTTCTTTAGAAATTCCTGCAATAATTGGAGCAGCACCAGTTCCCGTACCTCCTCCCATACCTGCTGTTATAAATGTCATCTTAGTATTCGAATCTAGAACACTCTTTATTTCTTCTAGACTTTCTAAAGCCGCTTTTTCTCCTACTTCTGGATCTGCACCAGCGCCTAACCCTTCTGTAATAGAAGCTCCTAATTGAATTTTTACAGGAACTGGGTTGTTTTTTAAAGCTTGTGCATCTGTATTACATGCTATAAAATCGACACCAGTAATTCCTTGTTCAAACATGTGACTTAAAGCATTACTTCCTCCACCTCCTACTCCAATTACTTTAATCGCAGCGGAACGATTTTTAGGAAATCCAAATTGAACGTTCTCCTTTTTTTGTTGTATAAAATCTTCTTTTTTCATTTCATTTTTGATTATTCTGTATCATTCAATATTTGACGGAATTTATCTGCCCAAATTTCAAGAAACGATTTTGATTTTTTTTGATTTTCTTTCTTTTTTGAATGATCCGAATTATCATTATTTGATTTATGATTTTTGTTATAAAACTTTTTAGAAATAAATTCTGAAGTATGATTTGCATCATGTCTATGTACCATATCAGTTGTACAAAGATATTTTTTCTTATCATTCAGTCCCTTAATAACTAAACCTATAGATGTAGCATATTCTGGATTACTTATAAGACCGTTTTCTCCTCCTGCAATATATTCATTAGAATAACCTATACGAACATCCATTCCAGTAATATATTCTGTCAAAGGACGAATATGGTTTAATTGAGATCCACCTCCAGTCATAACTAAACCTGCAATCAGTCTTTTCTTTTGTTCTTCATTTCCATAATTTTTTATTTCCAAATTTACTTGTTCTAAAATCTCACATACTCTGTTATGGATAATATGAGAAAGATCTTTCAAAGAAATTTCTTTAGGATCACGACCTCTTAATCCAGGAATACAAACAATTTCCGTTTCTTTATTTTCTCCAGGCCATGCAGATCCAAATTTTATTTTTAGTAATTCTGCTTGTCTTTCAATAATCAAACAATCTGTTTTAATATTTTCAGTTATGACATTTCCTCCGAAAGGTATAACAGCAGTGTGACGAATAATGTTATCTTTAAATATGGCAATATCAGTGGTCCCTCCACCTATATCCACTAAAGCTACACCTGCTTCTCTTTCTTCTGTACTTAATACAGCTTCTGCAGAAGCTAAAGGTTCCAAAGTCATTCCAGATAAATTTAATCCTGCTGCTTTAACACATCTTCCAATATTACGAATAGAAGAAATTTGCCCTACAACTACATGAAAATTTGCTTCTAAACGACTTCCATACATTCCTATCGGTTCCCCGATTTCTGCTTGACTATCCACTTTATATTCTTGTGGAAGAACATGAATTATTTCTTCTCCTGGAAGCATCACCAATTTATGAACTTGATCTATTAATTTTTGTATATCTTTTTGATTAATTACATTTTCAAAATCTAATCTAGTAATATAATCATTATGTTGTAGACTTCTAATATGTTGACCTGCTATTCCAACAACAACTTCTTTTATTTTTAATCCAGAACTATGTTCTGCTTCAGATACGGCTTCACGAATAGCTTCAATTGTCTGAGTTATGTTATTTACAACCCCCCTATGAACACCTATACTTTTAGATCTCCCTATGCCTAAGATCTCAATTTTATTATATTCATTTCTCCTTCCTACCATAGCTACAATCTTTGTGGTTCCCACATCAAGACCTATAGCTATATCTTGATATTCCATAGACTTATCTTTTTTTTGCGACTATTTGGTCTTTATATTGTAAATCAATACTTTTATATTTACTAATATCTATTCTATTTAGGTATTGCTTGTAAAATGCTTTTAATTTATTCAATTTATTTTTAAAATTCTTTATATTTCCTAGTATAATATGATGATTTCCTATTTTTGGGATTAAAATGAATGAGTTTTGATCATTTTTTTTTATGCTAATAATTTGATTTTTGAGTAATTCATCAGAATTTATAAAATTGACCAAATCAACTAAATATTTTTTTTCTTTTTTGGAAAAAGGTCCTTTTGCTAAAATAACTTTTGACGAAAAAAAAGGAGAAAGTTTTAAACTTTCTGCATCTTTAGTAAAATAATATTCTTGATTTCCATCTTTCACTCTTAAAAGTGGTTCTTTCTGCCAAATTTTAATATTCAAAGTTCCATCTATACTAAGAAATACTTCAGATTTTTTTATAAAAGGATAATTATTTAATTTTTTTTCCATTCTCAATATACATAATTGACCGATTTTTTTTTCAATTTTTTCTATTTTAGAAAATAGAATATTTTTAATAATTTCTTCATTTACAAAATGATCCCTTGATAAGGGATCAAATATAATGTTAAACTTATTCAAAGTTCTATTTTGATGTATTTTTTGAGAAAAAGACAAAAGAGATACCATACAAATTACATATAAAAACAAAATAAGGATAAAGAATTTATTTTTCATTTATCCATATCGTTTATACAACCATTTTTTTATAGGAATGATTAAGGTATCTATATCACCAGCACCTATTGTAAGAAGAACATCAAAATGTTTTTTTTTAACTTTTTCCAAAACCTTGGATAAGGTAGATATTTCTTTATTTTTAGAACTTATTTTTATTTTTTCTAATAAACTATTGGAATTCATTGTTCCATATGTATAAAATTCTCTAGCAGGATAAATATCTAATAAGATTAAAATATCAAGATTTTCTAAACTTCTTGCAAAAGACTCTTCAAAAAATTTTGTTCTACTAAATAAATGAGGTTGAAAAATACCCAATATCTTTTTATTTGGGAAACACTTTTTAACAGTGTGAATCAAAGCATTTATTTCTGTAGGATGATGCGCATAATCATCTATATATATTTTTTTTTTAGATTGATAATGAATAGAGTATCTTCTTTTGATTCCTTTAAATAAAAACAAAGCTTTTCTTACTTTTTCTTTATCAATTTTTAGATAGTCAGATATAGCTAATGCTGCTGTTACGTTTTTTAAATTGTGTATACCTGGAATAGGTAAAGGTAAAAATTTCCATGTTTCTGTAGGAGTATGAAAATCAAAATACCATTTATTTCCTTTTATAGATATATGATTCGAATAATAATTCGCTTTTCCTATAACGGAATAATATATAGCATTTTTTATGAGTGGAAAAGATTCTTCCTGACAAAGAAATATTTTTTTATATGGTTTTTTTATTCTATTCAAAAAAGCTATATAAGATTTTTTTAAAATTTCTTTTTTTGGATAAGTATCCACATGATCCTGTTCAATAGACGTAACACATGCAATATTAGGTGATAAATATAAAAAAGAACGATCAAATTCATCTGCTTCTACCAAAAAAATATGAGTGCCACTCAATATAATATTAGATTTATAATTTTCAGATATTCCTCCTAACAAAGCAGTAATATGAATTCCTGCACTATATAAAATATGTCCTAGAAAAGTACAAGTAGTTGTTTTTCCATGTGTACCTCCTATTGCTATACAAATTCCATTTTCTGCAATAAAGGACAATACTTGAGAACGTTTTTTTATATTTTTTCCATATTTCTTTAAATAAATCCATTGTTTATGATGATTCGGAATTGCTGGAGTATACACAATCAAACATTGTTTAGAAATCGTCCATTTTGGTAACAATTCTATTGAATCATGATAATTAATGTATATTCCTTCTTTTTCTAATTTTTCAGTCAAAAAAGTTCTATTTCTATCATGTCCACAAACTGTTTTCCCCACAGAATTAAAATATCTAGCAAGAGAACTCATCCCCATTCCTCCTATTCCTAGAAAATAAAAAAAATCAAATTTATTTAAATTCATAAAATAATTTGTAAAATTTCATTAACAATATCATTTGTAGCTCTAGGTTTTCCTAATCTAAGGATGTTTTGACTCATTTTTTTTTTCATTTTGGAATCATTAACTAATTGAATAGTTGAATCCACTAATTTTTTCTCTATTTCCTCATTTTTAATAAGTAAAGCTGCCTCTTTTTCTTCTAATATTTTGGCATTTTTATTCTGATGATCATCAGAGGACCAAGGAAAAGGAATTAATATATATGGTTTTCCTATTAAACATATTTCTGATATAGTTAAAGCTCCAGCTCTAGAGACAATAATATCTGCTGCAGCATAACATATCTGTATATTTTCAATAAAATCCATTAAAATAAAATTTGAATGATGAGACATTTTATTTTTTTTTATTTTATGAATATCAAATTTTCCAATTTGCCAAATGAGCTGCATATCTAATTCTATTAGTTTTTTTAACCCTTTTATCCAAGCATTATTCATACTATTAGAACCTTGACTTCCTCCTATAGATAAAATAATAGGTCTTTCTATTTTTAGTCCTAAATGAATACAAGCTTTTTTTTTACTAGGTAATTGAAATATTTCAGATCGAACTGGATTTCCAGTTATTATGGTTTTTTCTTTTGGGAAGTATTTTTTTGTTTGCTCATAAGCAACACATATTTTATGAGCATAACGAGAAAATATTCTGTTAGTTAATCCAGGAAAAGAATTTTGTTCTTGAATCAAAATAGGTATTTTATTTTTTTTTGCAGCATATAAAGTAGGGAAACTTACAAATCCACCTGTTCCAACAACTACATCTGGAGAGAATTTTTTGATAATTTTATTTGCCACAAATAAACTATATATCAATTTGATAGATAAAATAAAACCTTCTATGGAAAAAAATTTATCTTTTCCTCCTGAAATACAAATTTCTTTAATAGAATATCCGAATTTAGGAATTTCTTTCATTTCCATATGATTCTTAGATCCAATAAACAAAATATTGGTTTTTGGAATTTGTTTTTTCATCTCATCTGCAATAGCTATTCCAGGATATATATGTCCACCAGTTCCTCCACTCCCAATAATTATTCTCGGTGAAATATTATTGTTCATGATTAATTATAATTTTATTAGTTGAATTATCATTATTTGAATTATTATATATAATTCTACTAACACTTAATATGATACCAAAACTAAAAAAAGTAACCCACATAGAAGTACCTCCAGCACTAATTAATGGTAAAGTTTGTCCTGTTACTGGAAATAAACCTACAGCAATCCCCATATTAATGAGTGCTTGATTAATAATAGGTAACCCAACAGCTAATACCAATAAAGAGCAAAAATAATTTTTTACTTTCGTCGCTATAACCATGATCCTAAGCAAAATTAGAAGATAAATAAATAAAAGTATTACTCCTCCAAAAGATCCATATTCCTCTATTATAATAGCATAAATAAAATCAGAAGAAGATTGAGGAAGAAATGCTTTTGAAACACTTTTTCCAGGACCACGACCAAATTTATTTCCTAATACAATTGCCGTTTTAGACTGTTTCATTTGATAACTTTCTTCAGATTCGTGATCTAAAAATTGTTCTATACGGCTTTTCCATGTGTAAACTCTATTCATTGGATTTTTATCGCCCCATTTTATAACCGAGTAAATATAGATTCCTGCAAATAAAATACCCATCAATAAAACTCCCATAACACCTGTTAATGGATATCCTCCTATAAAAAGCAAAATTAAAACAGAAATAAAAACAATAACTGCAGTAGAACCATTATCTGGAAAAATAAGCCCAATAATAACAAATATAGGGAACAATAAAGGTAAAAAAGAGTTCATGAAATTTATATTTTCTTTCTTTGATAAATATCTAGCACAATAAATAAAAAGAACTAATCCAGCAATGCTGGAAGTTTGAAAAGATATATTTATAATAGGAATATGTAACCAACGTGAAGCATTTATTCCATCTAATTCTTTTCCCTGACTAATAGTCAAAACTAATAAAATGAATACTATCGGAATAGATAGTAGAGACACTCTGTAAAAATATTTATAGTCTATAAATTGAGTAAAAAAAAGAATACAAAAACCAATTAACAAGAAAAAAGCATGTTTTAATAAATAACTAAAAACTGTATTTGTCCCTCCATATGTACTAACTAAATTAGTACTAGCGGAATATACTGGTAAAAAAGAAAATATAGCTAATAAAGAGATAAAAGCCCATAAATACCTATCTCCTTTTAGAGACCTATTAAAAATAACACTTAATTTCTTCATATTTTTTCATATAAAAGCTTTATGACTTCTTTTTTAAATTTATTCCCTCTATCTTCATAATTTTTAAAAAGATCAAAACTAGAACAGGAAGGAGAGAGGAGAATCTTATCTCCATGAGAAGATAATATGTAAGCCATGTAAACAGCTTTTTGAATATCTTTCGTTTCCAAAATAATATCAATAATATTTTTAAAAAAATTGATAATTTTTTCATTGTTTTTTCCTAAACAAATTATGGCTTTCACTTTTTTTTGAACCATAGGAATTAGTTCTACATAATCATTCCCTTTATCTTTTCCCCCTGCTATCCATATAACAGGTCCATTTATGCTTTTTAATGCATAAAAAACAGCATTAACATTTGTTGCTTTAGAATCGTTAATAAATTGAACTCCATTTATATTTAGTATTTTTTCCATACGATGTTCTATAGGGTTTAACTTTAATATGATAGGAAGTACTGATTTTTTTTGGACATTTAATATTTCTGATATAATTAATGAAGCCATAATGTTGTATAAATTATGATCTCCTATTAAAGGAATATCTCTTATATTTAAGAAACATATTTCTTGATTTTTTTGATTCCGAATAAATATTTTATTACTTCTTATATAAGATCCAATATTTAATTCTTTTTTTATGGAAAAAGGAATACAAATAGAAAAAATAGGATATTTTTTTAATCCCTTTCTGATGATAGGATCATCATAATTGTAAATGAAAATATCTTCTTTTTTCTGTAAAGTTGCTATTTTAAATTTAGAGTACATGTAACTTTCAATATTATCATATCTATTTAAATGATCTTGTGTAATATTTAATAATACTGAAATATTTGATCTAAAATTGAAACAATCATCTAATTGAAAACTACTAACTTCCAATACATAAACGTTTTTTTTTTTAAAACTTCTTTGGAAAAACTATGTCCAATATTTCCTGCTATTCCTACATTAATTCCATTACTTTGAAGTATTTTATAAATTATTGAACTGGTTGTTGTTTTCCCATTACTTCCTGTCACGCTTATAATACAGGGCTTCTCTTTATCTAGATAACTTATTCCAAATTCCAATTCGGATTGAATAGGAATTTTCAAAAAATTAATTTTTTTTATAAGAGAATTTTTTCTATCAATTCCAGGGCTTTTTATTACTTTAATAGCTTTTTTTTCTATTATACTTTCTGTATGTCCTTTCTCTTCAAAAGGAATTTTGTTTTTCATTAAAATTCTTTTGTATTTATTTAAAATAATTCCTGAATCAGACAAAAATACTTTTAATCTATTTTTTTTTGCTAATAAAGCGGCCCCTACCCCACTTTCTCCTCCTCCTAGGATTACTATTAATTTTTTTTTCATAGTTTATATAATTAATAAAATAAACACTAACATAGAAAGAATCATTTGTATGATGAGACAACGGTTAAAAATTTTATTTTCATGATATCCTAGTTTTTGAAAATGATGGTGTAAAGGAGTCATGAGAAAAATTCTTTTTCCTATTCCATATTTTTTTTTAGAATATCTAAAATACAATACTTGTATTATAACAGAAATATTTTCTATAAAAAAAATTCCACACAATATTGGTAATATTAGTTCTTTTCTATTTATAAAAGCTAAAGTTGCGATGACAGCTCCTATAGTTAAACTACCAGTATCTCCCATGAATATTTGAGCAGGATAAACATTGTACCAAAGAAAACTTATCAAAGTACCTATAAAAGAAAAAGAAAATATGCTTATTTCATCCAAATGAGGAATATATATCAAATGAAGATGAGAAGAATATGTTTTATTGCTGGATATGATAGATAATAAAGATAAAGTAGCAAAAATAATTGAAGAAATTCCGGCTGTTAATCCGTCTATTCCATCTGTTAAATTAGCTCCATTAGACAGAAATGTCATAATTAAAATGACCATAGGAATAAAAACAATCCATGTATATTTTTTCCATTTTTTATTGTACCAACTTAAAAAAAAAGCATAATCAAATTCATTATTATGACTAGAATAAAAAATTGGAAGAGTGGTTTTAAAACCATGTTCTTTTTTAACTAAAAATTTTGAATCTAAAATAGATTCATTTGTATTTGTAAAGAAATACATAATATTTCCAATCAAAAATCCTAATAAAATCTGACTTAATATTTTTCCCATTATACTAAGTCCTCTTTTATTATATTTTATTTTAATATAATCATCTAAAAATCCAACAATCCCCATAATTAACATTGTTGTAATCAACATTATTACGTATATGTTTTTCAAAGAAGAAAAAATAATTGTAGAAATTAATGTAGAAAATATCATTACAACTCCTCCCATCGTTGGTACTCCTTCTTTTTCTTTTTGTCCAATGAGTCCAAGATCTCGTATTTGTTCTCCTATTCCATTCTTTTTTCTCTTATTCCAACATATAATTTTTTTATAACAAATCAATGCTATACAAAATGATAAAAAAAAAGCAACTGCAGATCTTAAAAAGACAGAATTTGTCTCTCTTAAAAAAGAGAAATAAATTCTGTCTTTGAAAATATAAGAAATCATCATCTTATCTCTTTACACTTCTAATTTAAATTAGAATACACTCAAAAATTGAGTTAATTTATTGCTAATAAATCTTTAGCAATTTTCATATCATTAAATGGGAAACGTTTTCCTTTTATATCTTGATAAGTTTCATGTCCTTTCCCAGCAATTAGAATAATATCTTTTTTTTTTGCAATTCGAATTGCAGTTTCAATAGCTTTTTTTCTTCTGACAAAAGTTAAAATAGATTTCTTTTTGAGAAATGATTGAAAATTTTTCATATCAATTAATATTTTTTCTATATCCTCTTCTCTAGGATTATCTGATGTAAAGATAGATACATCACATTTCTCATAAACAATTTTTCCCATTAAAGAACGTTTTTTTATATCTCTATTACCTCCACAACCTATAACACAAATTAATTTACTATCATCATTTTTTATTTCATTAATGGTATTTAAAACGGTTTTTAATCCATCTGGATTATGAGCATAATCTACAATAACACGAATTCCTGAATTCGATAGAAATTGTTCAAAACGCCCTCTGATAGGTTTGATATTTTTTATTTCTTTTAAAATAGAATCTTTTTTTCCTCCTAGCAAAATCGCTGTTGCGTAGCTTGCTAGTAAATTATAAATATTAAATGTTCCAATTAAACTCGTAAAAATTGTATGACCATCAATGAGTAATTGACTTCCATGAATACTTTTTTTTAAAACTTTAATTTTAAAATTTGCATCTTTTTTCAAACCATAAAAATAGATTTTAGATAAAATATTTTTTATAATTTTATCCGAATTTTTATCGTCCAAATTAATTAATGCAAAAGCTTTCTCAGATAAATTTTCAAAAAAAAACTTTTTAGTAGATAAATAACGATCAAAAGATTCATGGTAATCTAAGTGATCATGTGTAATATTAGTAAAAACTCCACCTTGAAATAATAATCCTTCAATTCTTTTTTGATGAATTCCATGTGAACTCACTTCCATAAAAGCATATTTACACCCTTTACGGATTGATAGATTTAAATATTTATTGATTTCAATAATATTTGGAGTAGTATGTGTTGTACTTGTATATTTGTTAGATAATATTTTTATTCCCATAGTAGAAATAAGAATATTTTTTTCTCCCATTTTAGAGAATAACTGATGAAGTATCGTTGCTACAGATGTTTTTCCATTTGTTCCGGTAATGCCTATTAATTTTATATTTTTTGTAGGATTATCATAAAAATTAGAGGATATAATTCCTAAAGCATTCATAGAATCAGGAACAAGTACATAAGTAATATTTTGAAAAAGGGGATATGGTAGTTTTTCACAAACTATAGTATTAGCTCCATTTTTTATGGCATCTGTAATAAATTTATGTCCATCTGTTATTTTCCCTTTTTTTGCTACAAAAATCATATTTTTTTGTATGATTTTGGAATACATAGAAATTCCTTCTATCAAGGAAGAATTTTCACCCATTATTTTTAACACATTAACTCTTTGTATAAGATCTTTTAATTTCTTTTTCATTCTTCTAGTTTAAGAAATATAATCTGATTTTTTTTCAATTGACGTCCTATCTTAACAGATTGATGAACAATTTTTCCCACTCCTTGATATTTAACATGAAACCCTCTATTTTCTAATAGAGGTATAATTTCTTTTCCAGGAAGGGATATTAAATTAGGCATAACCCATTTTTCCCCAAAAAAATTTTTTGATTTTCTAATTGTTTTCAGTAAATTTTTTTGAATTACTTTTTTTTCAGTAAACTTTTTTTTTTCTATTTTTGGATAAATGGATTTAGCTATCTTATCAAAAACAGGAACCGCAACTTCAATTCCGTAGTATCCTTTTTTTGGTTTTGAAATAACTACAATACAAGAATATTTTGGTTTTTTAGCAGGAAAGTATCCTACAAAAGAACTATTATAAGTTAGTCGTTTACCTTTAATCCAGTATTCTAACTGTGTTGTTCCAGTTTTTCCCGCATAAGGATATTCTGAATTATAATATTTTTTCGCTGTTCCATTTTTAACTACTCCTTCTAACATATCTTGAATTTTAATAAGAGAAGACTTATCCGCTATAGAAGGATTCATTATAATAGGTTTTGTATATTTTTTTATGCTCTTTCCATGATATTTTACTTCTCTAATAAACAAAGGTTTAATCATTATACCTTGATTAGCTATAGCGTTATAAAAAGTAAGTATTTGTAAAGGAGTTAATTTAATATTATATCCAAAAGTCATCCATGGTAGTGTAATACCACTCCAATTCTTTCCACCAGGTTTTGGAATGAAAGGAATGCTTTCTCCTGGAATATCTATACCTATTTTTTTATCTAATTTCCAATTGCATAAGTGCTTTATGAATTTTCCTGGATTATTTTTATAATTATCATAAATAATTTTTGCTATTCCTACATTTGAAGATAATTCCAAAATTTTTTTCGGATTAATTTCTGTATATCCATTATAATGACTATCACGTATTTTTTTTCCTCTTAATTGCATTACTCCACCTTTAACATCAACGATCATATCAAGATTTATTTTTTTATCTTCCAGGGCTGCAAGAATAGCCATTGTTTTGAACGTTGATCCTGGTTCATTCCCTTCCCACACTGAAAAATTTCTTAAATCTTCGTAAGTATTTCTTTTTGTTTTTTCTAAATTAATCATAGCAGATATTTCTCCACTTTTTACATTCATAAGAATAACACATCCATGATCTGCTTGAGATATATACAATTCTTGAAGTAAGGCATGATATGCTATATCCTGAAAAGATGTATTTATAGTTGAATAAACATCTTTTCCATCTTCTGGATCTATTTCATTTTTTAATTTTAATGGTTTCCATATTTTAGAACTGATCCTCTGTTCTAACCTTTTTCCATCTTTTCCTTTTAAATATTTACTAAACGCTCCTTCTAATCCTGCTTTTCCTCTATGATCATCATATCCTAAAGTTCTTTTTCCAATATTTTCTAATGTATGTATTCTGCATATTTTTTTTTCTACAATAAAACCACCTCTTATTTGTCCTTTATTGAAAATTGGAAACTTTCGTAAGTTTTTGAAAAGTGAATAATCTAAATTTTTTGCTAACAAAAAATATCTGTTCCCCCTTTTTTTTTCCAACTGAAATTTTTTATAGAAAAAAAATTTTGGTTTTTTAAATAAATATTCTAATGAGTTACACAAAGAATGAACATTTTCTTGAAATAATTTTTCAGATATGGACCTAAAATCAATGTGAATATCATATCTTATTACAGACATAACTAAAATACTATTATCCGATGAATAAATATTTCCTCGTTTAGCCTTAATTAAATTAGTTCTAATTGTTTTTTCTATCACAGATTTTTTGTATCTTTCTGAAGAATTTTGAATATAGAACAAATTAAAAATAATTAATGCTGCAATAAAGATGAATAAAAAACCAATTAAATAAGATTTATATAATAAAATATACCTTTTTCGATTCATTCTTCATTTGATTCTTGTATCTATAATTATTTTTCTTGTTTATTTTCTAATATTAATTCATATGGAGGTTCCTCTAAATATTTTAATTCATTCACTAATTTTTTTTTAAGAAAAGAAGCTAATTGCATTTTCATACATTTACTATGTAAATTTGCATATTCAGATTTTAATTCTTTAATTTCTTCGCTTATTTTATTTATTTTTCTAATTTTTCTATCCATCATGTGTGAACTAGTAATACTGATTAAAGATAAAAATGTCAGAAAAAGAATGAAATTCCAACTACGGTAGGCATAGTCTTTGACTAAGAATTTTCCTTTTAGGATATCTTTTATATTTTTTCTCATGTTATTTTTCATTTTCATTTTATTTAAAAAAAATAATAATTATTAAATTTTTTCCGCTATTCTTAGCCTAGCGCTTCTGGATCTTGTATTTTTTATAATCTCCTGAATACTTGGTTTTATAACTTTTTTATGGATCATTCTAAATGGAAGAGTTTCACAATTAATTTTGTTTATTAAAATACCCTTTTTAAAAAAATGTTTTACGACTCTGTCTTCGATAGAATGATATGAAATTATAGCTATTCTACCTCCTGGTCGAATAACTTTAGATGATTCTAATAAAAAATCCTTTAAAACATTTATTTCATCATTCACTTTTATTCGTATTGACTGGAACAGTCTGGAAATGAATCTTTTTCTTTTTTTGAAAGATCCTTGAACAAAAAAAAGGTTACTTAAATCAAAAGTATTATCAATTTTTTTTTGAAAACGTTTTTTTAGTACTTTTTTCACAATTTTTTGTGCATTTTTAAAATCTCCATATTCGCGAAATATATGAAACAACTCTTTTCCTGAACATTCGTTTATAACGTTTTTTGCAGACAAAGAAGATTCTTGGTTCATTCTCATGTCTAAAGGACAATTTAATTGATTTGAAAATCCTCTATTTGGATTTTCTATTTGTAAAGACGAAACACCTAAATCAGCTAATATCCCTGATACTTTTTTAATATTATTTTGGTTCAAAATATTACGTATATGAATAAAATTACTGTGAAATAGATGAAGACGTTTATCCTTAATAATATTTCTTTCTATAGATTCTTTATCTTTATCTAAAGAAATTAAAATTCCTCTTTTATTTAATTTTTTTAAAATAGTATAAGAATGTCCTCCTCCACCGAATGTTGCATCTATATAAATTCCATTTTTATCTGTAATTAAATTTTCTATACTTTCTTTTAGAAGAACTGGTTCATGATGGTAGTCAAGATGCCGAAAATACATTTTTTTTACAAATCTATATATTTATGATTTGATACAATTAATATATATTTCATTTATCATAAAAAATTTTTTCAAATGAAATTTCATTTAATTAAAACAGATCCCCTTTCTAAAGGAAGAACTGGTATTTTAGAAACAGATCATGGGAAAATAAAAACTCCTGCTTTTATGCCAGTTGCTTCAAAAGGAGGCGTTAAAACAGTTCCAATCAACGAATTACATAAAATATCAAAAATAATTCTTGGAAATACCTACCATTTATACTTCCAACCTGGAGTTGAAGTATTACATAAAGTAGGAGGAATTCATTCTTTCATGAATTGGAAAAAATCTATACTAACGGATAGTGGAGGATTTCAAGTTTTTTCTCTCAGAAAATTTAATAAAATTACAGAAGATGGAGTAGTATTTCAATCTTTTATAAATGGATCCTATCATTTTTTTTCTCCAGAAAAATCCATGGAAATTCAACGTTTTATTGGAGGAGACATTATTATGGCTTTCGATGATTGCCCTCCTTTTCCTTGTAGTTATCGAGAATCTAAAAAATCTATGGAAAATACGCATTTTTGGTTAAAAAAATGTCTTTCTTATTTACAAAAGAATCCAGAAATATACGATTATAAGCAAAGTTTTTTTCCTATTCTACAAGGAAGTGTTTATCCTGATTTAAGAAAGTATTCTGCAGAAAAAATATCCTTATTAGATCCTGAAGGGTATGCCATAGGTGGATTAAGTTTAGGAGAAGAAAAAGAACAAACACATAATATCATTGATTTATTGACGAATTTTTTACCTAAAGAAAAACCAAGGTATCTAATGGGGGTAGGGAATCCCGTAGATATTTTGGAGGGAATTTCCCTAGGAATAGATATATTTGATTGTGTTATTCCTACAAGAAATGGACGTCACGGAATGTTATTCACATGGAAGGGAATCATCAATATAAAAAATAAAAAATGGGAAAAAGATTTTTCATGTTTAGATGAATTCGGAGACTCTTATGTAGATAGATTATATAGCAAATCTTATGTAAGACATCTTTTTTTATCCAAAGATAATTTAGCTAAGGAGATAGCTTCTATACATAATCTATCTTTTTATTCCAATTTAATGAAACAAGCGAGAATCCATATCATGCACAATAAATTTTCTTTTTGGAAGAAGTCTGTTATTTCTTTGTTACAAGAACGTTTATGAAAATTCTTGATCGCTATATTATTCGTAATCTTTTATTTACTTTTATATTTATTACTGTTTCTATGCAATTAATATCTGTAGTGATAGACATTTCTCAACGCATGCATCGTTTAGAAAATAATCAAGGGTCAATTAAAAAAGCTCTAATTTTTTATTATCCTTTTTGGTCCATATGGTTAGCTAATACTTTCTCTCCTATTTCCGTTTTTTTATCTGTCATTTTTTTTACATATAAATTAGAAAAAAATTCAGAGATTACGGCCATTTTATCAAGCGGAATAAGTTTCAGCAGATTAACTATTCCTTATTTAATATCGGCTTTTATCATAGGAATTGTATCATTATTAGTGAACTATTATTTTCTTCCTGTAGCTAACAGGAAAAAAAATCAATTTCATTATCAATACATGTTAAGTACAAGATATAAAAATAAGTACGAGAGAAATCAATCTATAAGTATTCAAATTTCAAAAAATGAATATATTTTCATTAGAAATTTCTCAAGAAAAAAAAATTTAGGAAAAGATTTTGTTTATCAAAAATTTCATGGTAAAAAATTAATATATATTTTAAAATCCAAAAATATTTTTTGGAAAAGAAATAGAATATATGTTTTGTATGATTATAGAGAAACTCTATTAAAAAAAAATTATGATTTTTTTGTGAATGGTGATTATAAAATCAAAAAATTTTCTTTCACTCCTGAAGAACTTTTACCGGAAGAATATATAGCAGAAACTATGAATATTTGTGATCTGAGAAAATTTATAGATATAGAAAAAAAGAACAGAAATGTAAATATTCATTTAAATGAATATTATCAAAGAACAAGTTTACCCTTTTCCACTTTTATATTCACTATTCTAGGATTGTCTTTATCCTCAAAAAGAAAAAAAAGTGAAATAGGTATTATTATAGGAATTACATTGTCTGTTCTTTACATTTTTTTTATGGAAATTACAAAAATATATTCAGCAAAAGATTATATTCCTTCGTTTTTATCTATTTGGCTTCCTAATGGAATTTTAGGAATAATTACATCATTTTTTTATTTTTATTGGAATAATAATATTAATTAATTCATTTCAAATCCTGCTATATATACTTGTCCATTTTGTTTAATAAATTTTATGGTAACATCTCCTGAGTATTTTTTTAAAACACGATCAATATCATTAGCTTTTTTTATTTTTTTCCCGTTAATCAATAAAATAATGTCTCCTTCTTCCATTCCTATAGAACTTAGTCGACCTGTTTTAATTTCTATTATTCTAATTCCACAATCAATTCCGAAATATCTTTTAGATTCTTTGCTAAGTGGTTCCACTTTTATCCCTAATAATTCAGACAAACCAATTTCATCTCTATTTCTTATTTTTTTTCTTCCTTGTAAATCTTTTAAAGTAACGTTAAAAGTTTTTTTATATCCATTACGTATAATGTTTACTTTAATTTTATCTCCTGGATGTTTGGTTCCAACAATAAATGATAAATCTGCAATATTTTGTATAGTTATTCCGTCTATACTTTTTATGATATCCCCTTTTCTTAATCCTGCATCTGAAGCTCCACTTTTATCAAATACTTCTCCTATTAAAAACCCTTGTTGCGGTTTTATACTTTGATTTGCTTCTTTATTATAGTCTTTTAAATGTTCTGTTTTAGAAAGATCCATTCCTCTTATTCCTAAATATGCACGTTGTACTGTTCCATAATTTTTTATATCCTGTATAACTTTTGCTACTAAATTAGAAGGTGCTGCAAAACTATACCCTATAAAATTTCCTGATGATGAAGAAATAGCTGTATTAATTCCAATTAACTCTCCATTAGTGTTAACTAATGCTCCTCCACTGTTTCCAGGGTTTACTGCTGCATCCGTTTGAAAAAAAGATTCAATAGCTGATTGAGCTTCTCCTTTTAATATTCCTAAACTTCTATTTTTTGCACTAATTATACCAGCTGTAACAGTAGAATTTAAATCAAAAGGGTTTCCTATTGCTAAAACCCACTCCCCTACCTTTACTTTATTAGAATCCGAAAAATAAATAAAAGGTAAATTTTTATCACTTATTTTTAATAAAGCTATATCCGTGCTAGAATCTGTTCCTATTAAATCAGCTTTATAAGTTCTTTGATCATTAAGAGTAATTTCAATCTTTTCTGCATCTTTGATAACATGATTATTAGTTACAATATACCCATCAGGAGATATGATTACTCCTGATCCATGAAGTCCAGGAATATCATTTCTTTTAGGTTTTTTTTCTTTATATCCAAAATCATCGGGAAATCCAAAAAAGAAATCAAATGGATCAAATTGATTATTGTATCTTCTTGAATAATTCTTCACATTAACTACTGCATGTATTGTTTTCTCCACAACTTTAGTAAAATCAGGATATACTGTAGGACGAACTAATGTTGGAGAAGAATGAGAAGAATGAGAAGAAGGAGAAGAAGGAGAAGAAGGAGAAGAAGGAGAAGAAGATATAAGTTTTGTTTGTGCTAAAGATAATGGATATGTTGTATTATTAAGTTCTTCTTTGGTTTCTTTGGTGTATTTTTTATACCCTGCAATGGTTATAATCGAACTCATAATACTACTAAGTACAATGTAAAAAACTATTTTCTTCATATTTTGATTTTGAATTATAGTTAATTTTTCTTCGAAAAAAAACAAATATATAGAATATCTAGAATAGATAGAAAGGGATCAATAAAATAAAACTTTATTATGAAAAATAAATGTTAACTTCGTTTTTTTTTGAAATTATGAAATTGAATTTTTTTAAATATCAGGGAACAGGTAATGATTTTATACTAATAGATTCTAGAAAAAAAAGAATAAAAATAGAGAAGGAACATTTAAAAAAATTATGCGATAGACATTTTGGAATTGGTTCAGATGGAATTATTTTCATACAAAATGACTATAAAAGTGATTTTTATATGCAGTATTACAATTCAGATGGAAAAGAAAGTACGATGTGTGGAAATGGAGGAAGGTGTGCAGTTTTTTTCGCTATGGAATTACTACAAAAAAAGAAAATTTATTTTGGAGCTATAGATGGATATCATTTCGGAATGATAAAAAATAATCATAACAATTTTGTCTCTATAAGTTTACTCGATATTCAAAAAAATAAAATAGAAATTAATTCAGAAAATGTATTTTTAAATACTGGATCTCCTCATCATATTTTATTTGTAAAAAACATAAGTAAAATAAACGTGTTTCAAGAAGGAAGAAAAATTAGATTTCAAAATCCTTATTTGAAACAAGGAGTTAATGTTAACTTCGTAGAAGTATTGAATAAGACTACATTAAAGGTAAGAACTTATGAAAGAGGAGTAGAAAATGAAACTTTATCATGCGGAACAGGAGTGGTCGCTTCTGTCATTGCAGCATATAAAACGAATAAAATTCATTATGCTGCAAAAATTCTTGTTAATACTATGGGAGGAAAATTGTGGGTTTCATTCGAAGAAAAAAAAAACGAATATAAAAATATTTATTTAACTGGATCTGTTAAATTTATATTTAAAGGATATATAGAAATATAAAATAATGAAAATGAAAAATAACTATTCAATTAGCAGTGAATCTTTAAAATTTCTGAAAAAATATTTAAATGGAACTTCTCCAACAGGATGTGAAAGTGAAGGACAAAAAATATGGATGGATTATATTAATTCTTATGTAGATAAAATTCAAACAGATTTATATGGAACAGCCGTAGGAATTATAAATGTGGATTCTCCATACAAATTAATTATTGAAGCTCATGTTGATGAAATATCTTGGTATGTAAATTATATAACAGAAGATGGTATTATATATGTTTCTCGTAATGGAGGATCCGATCATCAAATAGCTCCATCTAAAAAAGTTCTTATTCATACAGAAATGGGATTTGTTCACGGAATATTTGGATGGCCAGCTATTCATACAAGAAAATCTTCAGAAGAAAAATATCCTAGTATAGATAATATATTTATAGATATTGGTGCTTCTAGTAAAACTGAAGTTATGAACTTAGGAGTTCATGTAGGTTGTATTATTACTTATCCTGACGAATTTTTTATCATGAATAAAAATTATTTTGTATCCAGAGCGTTAGATAATAAAATAGGAGGATTTATAATAGCAGAAATTGCAAAGATAATTATGGAGAATAACATTCGTTTAAAATTTGGATTATATATAGTAAATTCTGTTCAAGAAGAAGTAGGATTTAGAGGAGCTAAAATGATTTCTCAAGAAATACGACCAAATATGGCTATTGTCACTGATGTAACGCATGACACATATAGTCCTATGATTGATAAAAAAATACAAGGAGATATAAAATGTGGGTTAGGACCAGTTATTGGTTATTCTCCATCGATAAAAAAAAATATCAGAGAATTTATTGTTCATACTGCTAATAATAATAAAATTCCTTTTCAACGTTTAGTATCACCTAGATATACAGGAACAGATACAGATGCTTTTGCTTATTCCAACAAAGGAGTATCATCTGCTTTGATATCTATACCATTAAAATACATGCATACTACAGTAGAAATGGTTCATAAAAAAGATGTAGAAAAAACTATATTATTAATATTCGAAACTTTACAAGAAATTAATAACTCTAAAAAATTTTTTATCGATTAAATCGAAAATGAATAATATCTCCATCTTGAATAAGATAGTTTTTTCCTGCTAGAAAAACTTTTCCTAATTTTTTTATTTTTTCCTCTGATTTATATTTTATAAAATCTTCGTAATGAATTACTTCTGCTCTTATAAATCCTTTTTTAAAATCTGTATGAATCACTGAAGAAGCTTCATATGCTGTACATTTATTGGAAATAGTCCAAGATCTTATCTCTTTTTTTCCTATTGTAAAAAAACTTTGCAAGTTTAATAACTTATAAGATTCATTCAAAATTTTTTTGAGTTCATAGGATATACAGTTTTTTTTCAACGATAAAATAACCAAAATAGAATTTTCCATTTCTACTATTTTTTTCATTCTTTTTATATGAAAATTAGTTTTATCATTCAATTTTTCATCAGTATTACATACATAAAGAACAGGTTTAACTGTTAATAATTGTAAATCCTTTATATGTTCTTTTTCATTTTCTTGAAACGGATACATTCTAATATTTTTTCCTTTTTTTAAAAAAGATAGAATTTTTTGTAGTGTATTTACAGATCTATTAATTTCGTTTTTCTTTTTTATATTGTTCAATCTTTTTTCTATTGTTTCTAGATCTTTTAACTGTAATTCCATATCAATAATTTCTTTATCCCTGATAGGATTTATAGAACCTTCTACATGCAAAACATTCATATCATTAAAACAACGTATCATATGGATTATGAGATTTGTTTCACGAATATGAGATAAAAATTTATTCCCTAATCCATCTCCTTTATGAGAACCTTTAATGAGACCAGCTATATCCACTATTTTTATCTCGGATGGAATTATTTTCATAGGATCAACTATTTTTTTAAGTTCATATAGTCTTTTATCTGGAATTTTTGTCATTCCATAATTGGGTTCTATAGTACAAAAAGGAAAATTTCCTGATAAAACTTTCGAATTTGAAATAAAGTTAAAAAATGTCGATTTTCCTGAGTTGGGAAGACCTACTATTCCACAGTTCATTGATTTTATTTAATTTAATATTTTTATCAGTTAATCAATTTAATCACCAATTAATTTTCATTTAATGAATGAAAGAAAATAAAATGCCGTTTTGGAAACACATTGAAGAACTAAGAAAACATATTATTCGTTGTCTTTTTGCAATAATCATTGCAATGATTATTCTAATGAATAATAAAAATATTATTTTTGACAAAATTATTTTTGCTCCATCTAAAACGGATTTCATCACTTACCGTATCTTTTATAAATTTACAAATACATTTTTTGGAATTCATTTACATCCTATTTTTCTTTTATCCAAAAATCTGGAAATACAAAATAGACAAATATTTGGACAATTTAATATTTATCTGTGGACTTGTTTTATAGGAGGATTTATTTTATCGTTTCCTTATGTTTTTTATGAGTTTTGGAGGTTTTTACAACCTGCCCTTTCGAAGAAAGAAAGAAAATATTCCAAAATCATACTTGTAGTAGTAACTTTTTTATTTTTATTGGGAGTTTTTTTTGGTTATTTTATTTTATGTCCATTTTTAATTCACTTTGGATATTCTTTTAGGATAAGCGAAGTTCCAAAAAATATATTCGATTTATCGGATTATATCTGTTTAATTCTACATACTGTATTATCTATGGGAATTATTTTTTTGTTTCCATTTTTTATATTTCTTCTTACTAAAATGGAATTAATCTCTTATATTTTTTTAAAAAAATATAGAAAACATGCATTTTTGATAATGTTAATTATAGCTTCTGCTATTACTCCTGGTGACATTTTAAGTACAATAATTGTTCTAATCCCCTTGTTAATACTTTATCAAATAAGTATATATATATCGTTCTCTGTTTCTGTAAACAAAAAAACCTCTTGATTTCAAGAGGCATTTTTGTTTGATGATTTTTGTTTTATTAGTTTAAAAATTTTCGTATTGTTATTTCAACACGTCTTCCCTTTTTTTTACCTCCTACTAATCCTCTAATTTCTATTCTAGAAGGATCTACTCCTTTAGAAACTAAAGCCTCAAATACCGAGTTTGCTCTTTTTAGAGATAAAATTTTGTTATAAAAAAGTTTTCCATGAATATCTGTGTATCCATCTACATAAAATTTTGAATTAGGTAAATTATTGATCATAATTTTAGCTATTTCATTGATAATAACTAAGGATCTATGAGATAATCCAAACTTACCTACATCAAATAAAATAGGACTAAAAACTATATCAGGACAACCTTTATTTTCTTTTTTTCCAAATTTATTAGGACACTTATCTTCATGATCTGGAATATTATCAAAATCTGTATCAGGACAACCTTTAAATTTCTTTAATCCAAATTGATTTGGACATAAATCTTCTTTGTCTAAAACTCCATCATTATCAGAATCTTTAAATTCTTTTTGTTGATACTGTTTATGACAACAAATTTTATCTTCTTCCTTTTTTTCTTTTTCAGATTTTTCAGAAATAAAGGGAGTGGGAATACGAGGACGGTCTTTATTTATTATTTTCCTGTTCCTGTTTCTCCAATTTTGATCATATTTATCATTTTCTACAAATTTTAAATTTCCAAAACGAAGAACAACTCCTACGTTGTGTTTCCAAAAATTTAAGTAATCTCTTGATTGATACGCAAATACTTGATTATAAGTACTTTGTACGTTTATTCCTAGATTAGGAACAATCCAAAAATTTAACCCTAATCCACCGTCTAAAACAAAAAAATCCTTTCTATTTGTTTTAAAATATTTTGTGTCTGAGATCCTTAAATCTCTTTGTAGATACTCGTTAAATTTATGATAACCTGCACCTAGTCGCACATAAGGATCAAATTTGTGATAAGGGAAAATGTATAAATTAACTCCATGACTCAACTTGACGAAAAAACAATCTTCTATGTCCCACCTGTTATTATTTACAAATCCCACTGATCCATCTACATATAATCCAATATTTTTTTTGATTTTATGTTCTAATCCTAGACTAGATATAGTAGGATCAAAACTATTATTTTTTTTCAGAAAAAAACCATCGAAAGGAGACGTTATAGGATAATAATTAATACTATGCGTCCCTATTTTAATCAACCATTTCCCATTACCTTCTTCTTGTTTCTCTAAATCCTGAGAAAAGATATGTGAAATAGACGAAAAAAAAACAAATAAAGCAACAATAAAAAAATTTACGTTTTTCATAAAACTATAATTTCTTTGAAACAAATACAAAAATATATAAATATTTTCAAAAATAAATTAAATGATTTTTAAATATTTTTTGTTTTTATCTATTTCTCTCAGAGAATCCTTTTTTCGTAAGCATTCTCGTTTATCATATATTTTTTTTCCTTTTGCCAAAACTATTTTCATTTTTACATACCCTTTATCATTGATAAATAATTCAATTGGAATAACAGTTAGACCTTTATTCTTTAATTTCTTATTAATTCTCGTTAGTTCATTTTTTTTTAATAATAATTTTCTTTCCCTTCTATTTGAATAATCACAATTTATATCAGTATCAAATTGGTATTTAGCTATATACATATTAAAAGAATATAGTTCTCCATTTTTTATTTGACAAAAACTTTCTATAATACTGACTTGATTTTGCCTGATAGATTTTACTTCATTTCCAAAAAGTTGTATTCCAGCTACATAATGCTCTAAAAAATGATATTGGAATTTTGCTTTTCTATTTAGAATACTCATAATTAATTATTAATTTTGCAGAATTGTGAATATACAAATATTTTATTTTCAAAAGTAAAAATAAAAATGAATGTAAATTATCTAAAAAACTTATGTTCCCAGGTGAGAAGAGATATTCTACGAATGGTCAATGATGCAAAATCTGGACATCCAGGTGGATCATTGGGATGTACAGAATATTTCGTAGCATTATATCAAGAAATTATGCATTTTGATTCTAGGAATTTTACTATGGAAGGAAAAGATGAAGATCTTTTTTTCCTATCTAACGGACATATTTCTCCTGTTTATTATAGCATATTATCTCGGTCTGGTTTTTTTTCAATCAAAGAATTATCTACTTTCAGAAAATTAAATTCTCGTTTACAGGGGCATCCTTCTGTGCATGGAGGACTTCCAGGAATACGGATTTCTTCTGGATCCTTAGGACAAGGAATGTCCATATCTATCGGTGCAGCTTTATCTAAAAAATTAAACGGAGAATTGGATAGAACTATTTACAGTTTACATGGGGACGGAGAATTAAATGAGGGACAAATTTGGGAATCTGTATTATATGCTGGGGGAAAAAATATAGATAATTACATAGCAACAATTGATTACAATCGGCAACAAATAGATGGAACTACAGATGAAGTATTACCTCTTGGTAATTTAAAAAAAAAATTTGAATCCTTCGATTGGAAAGTTTTAGAAGAATTAGAAGGAAATAATATTGAAAAAGTAGTTTCTATCTTAAAAGAAGCAAAAAATGAAACAGGGAAAGGAAAACCAGTTTTGGTGCTTTTATACACTCAAATGGGATACGGAGTAGATTTTATGGTAGGAAAAAATACATGGCATGGCAAATATCCTAATAATAAAGAATTAGAAACAGCACTATCTCAACTTAATGAAACTTTGGGTGATTATCCAATTACATAATAATGTAGAATTAATTATTTAGTATGAAACAATATGAAAATAAAGGTCTAAAAGAAACTAGAGCTGGTTTTGGAGAAGCTTTAACATTCTTAGGAAGAAAAGATAGTAAAGTGGTGGCATTATGCGCAGATTTAACTAATTCTTTATTTATGAATCAATTTTCTAGAGAATTTCCAGAAAGGTTTTTTCAAATAGGAATAGCAGAAGCAAATATGATGGGAATAGCTGCTGGACTCAGCATTGGAAAATATATTCCGTTTGCTGGAACATTTGCAAATTTTGCAACATCTCGTGTATATGATCAGATTCGTCAATCTATTGCTTATTCTTATAAAAATGTAAAAATATGTGCTTCTCATTCTGGATTGACTTTAGGAGAAGATGGAGCAACACATCAAAGTTTGGAAGATATTGGAATGATGAAAATGTTACCTGGAATGACCGTTATCAATACCTGTGATTATAATCAGACTTATGCTGCTACTATAGCTATCGCCAATTATTTTGGTCCAGTGTACTTGCGTTTTGGACGTCCTTCTGTAGCTAACTTCACAGAGAGAAACCAAGTATTTGAAATAGGAAAAGCTCTCTTTTTAACAAAAGGAAAAGATATTACTATTGTTTGTACAGGGCATTTAGTATGGGAAGCTTTAGAAGCTTCTAAAATTTTATACAAAGAACAAGGAATAGAATGTGAAGTTCTTAATATTCACACAATAAAACCTTTGGATGAAGATTCTATATTGAAATCTGTAAATAAAACGAAATGCATTGTAACTGCAGAAGAGCATAATTATTGGGGGGGGTTAGGAGAAAGTATAGCAAGGATACTTACAACAAAAGGGTGTTCTATTCCACAAAGTTTAGTTGCTGTAAACGATGTTTTTGGAGAAAGTGGAAAACCTATGGAGCTTTTAAAAAAATATAATATTGATCGTGATTCTATCATCAATCATGTAAAATTTTTATTGAAAAAAAAGAAAAATTGACATTGAAAATTAAAAATATACAAAGTTTGGTTCATAATTGGATCATAAATCATGGTGTGCGTTATTTTGATATATTAACTAACACTATTCTTTTATCAGAAGAAGTTGGTGAAGTTTCTAGAATTATCGCTAGACATTATGGAGAACAATCTCAAAAGAGAAATTTTCAAATAAATGAAGATCTTGGAGAAGAATTATCAGATGTTTTATTTATTGTTGTTTGTTTAGCTAATCAAACTGATATTGATTTAGAAGAATCTTTTCTCAAAAAATTAAAGAAAAAAGAAATAAGAGATCATACAAGACACCATAAAAATAAAAAACTAAAATAAAATATGTCTTCTTATATTAGAGTTTATAAAAAAGAAAAGAATTATCTATCCGGTTTTATATCTATAGCAGGATCTAAAAGCATATCTAATCGTCTTTTAATTTTAAAAGCGATTTATAAAGATGATATTCAAATTGAAAATATTTCAAATTGTGAAGATACAGAAGTATTAAAGAAAAGTTTAATTAGCAATTCTAATATATTAGACATTCATCATGCTGGAACTGCTATGCGTTTTTTAACTTCCTATCTTTCTATACAAGAGGGAAAAGAAATTGTATTAACGGGATCAAAAAGAATGAAAGAAAGACCAATTTCTATTCTTGTGGAAGCTCTAAGAAAACTAGGGGCAAAAATTTATTATTTGGAAAAAGAAGGTTTTCCACCAATAAAAATATTTGGAAATAAAATTTTAGGAGGAGAAATAGATGTAAATGCAAAAATCAGCAGTCAGTATATTAGTTCTTTGATGTTAATAGCTAGTCAATTTAAAATGGGACTGACAATTCATCTAAAAGGAAAAATTACATCTATTCCATATATAAAAATGACTTTTGATTTGCTAGTTCTGTCAGGAATAAAAACGTCTTGGGAAGAACAAATTATCCATATTTATCCAAAAAAAAAAGAGGGTAAAAAATTTTTTTACATAGAATCAGATTGGAGTTCTGCTTCTTATTATTATTCAATGGCAGCTATTGCAAAAAAAAGTAACATTACTTTATGCTCATATAATAATATGAGTTTACAAGGAGATAAAGATATCGTTTCTATATATGAAAAAAATTTTGGAGTATCTACTGTTTTTGATAAAAATACTATTACATTAAATAAAAAAATTAATTCTTTTCCAAAAAAAATTATTGAATTAAATTTGAATAAAACTCCAGATATTGCACAAACTATTATTATTACTTGTTCAGCCCTTCGAATAAAATGTATTTTAAAAGGATTAGAAACATTAAAAATTAAAGAAACAGATAGGTTGCTAGCATTAAAAGAAGAATTATTCAAATTTGGAGTAATAACAAAAATTACAGATTCTTCTTTAGAAATAACGAATTTTTCTAGAAAAAAAATCAATTCTTTTATAAGAGTAAAGACTTATCAAGATCACAGAATGGCAATGTCTTTTTCTCCGTTTGGATTATGTTCTTCTTTTTTACAAATAGAAGAGCCAAATGTCGTCAAAAAATCATATCCCAATTTTTGGGAGGATTTGAAATATTTAGGATTTTTCATTGATTCTTATGAAGAATAAAGAATTCTTCTTGCCATAATAAATCTATTATGCCAGTATTTTTTTTGATATAATTGGGAAATTATTACACCACTAGATGTAGAAGAATGGATAAAAAATATGTCCTTGGAATTAACGTTAATTACCATTCCTACATGATTTATTTTTTTCGATGTTCCTGTCGCAAAAAATAATAAATCTCCTTTTTCTATCCTCTTTTTAGGAATAAAACAACCTTTTTTTGCTTGATGATAAGAAATTCTTGGCAAAGATATTTTATAATAAGCAAATATATTTTTTATAAGAGCAGAACAATCAATTCCAGATTTTGTTTTTCCTCCAAATCTATATGGGGTAAACATATAATTTTTTGCTTTTTCTATAAGAAATTCCTTTTCAAGGATCATTTTTTTGTTAAAAATTTGAAAATAATTTTTCGAATTTTTGTAATTATCACTGCATGTATCATAATTTTTTTTTCGAAAAAATGTTTTTCCATATTTCTGTTTTTCATTTCCATATAAAGAAAATACAGATACAGAAATGAAATGATAGTAAAAAATTATAAGTAAGAAAATTCTATTTTTATTAAGGATAATTAATAAATTTTAAATTTCAAAAAGTAATTCCAATAATGTCAAATATAAATAAAATACTTGTATTGAATACAAAAAAAATTTAATTTGTATTTTTAAATTTTTTTGTCGAAGGCCCATTCGTCTATTGGTTAGGACGTCAGGTTTTCATCCTGGAAAGAGGGGTTCGATTCCCCTATGGGCTACTAATAAATTAATTATTGATTATGGCAAATCATCTTTCTTCTCTGAAAAGAATTAGACAAAATAATACTAGACGTTTGCGTAACAGATATGTATATAAAAGTACAAAAACAGCTATCAAAAAATTATTAACCCGGAAAGAAATGGAAAAACATTCTATTGTAATTTCTATGATAGATAAATTAGCTAAAAAAAATATTATACATATCAACAAGGCATCCAGATTGAAAACACAATTGAATAAAAAACTGTTATCTAATATTAAATGATAATATTAAATGAAATATTTTTTTTCAGCTATACTTGTTCTGTAATATGATTCATCTTTCTATGTTGTAGTTGTAAATTCTATAAAAAAGAAATAAAATGATTCGTTTTCTTTTTAAATTAATTAATTTATGAAAATTAGTTCATTATCCCCAATAGGAATATTTGATTCTGGAATTGGTGGACTCCTTATAGCTAAAGAAATTAAAATACAAATGCCTAATGAATATTTTATTTATTTTGGAGATACAATCAATATGCCTTATGGAGAAAAATCCAAAGAATTTATTATAGAAAATTCTACGAAAATAGCATCTTTTCTTTATGAAAAAAAATGTAAAGCTTTAGTGATAGCATGCAATTCAATAGCTTCCAATGCTTTAGATTTTATTTATAAAAAATTTCATAATAAAATATTAATATTCAATGTTATAGATCCTATAGTGAAAAATAAAATTCTCCTTTCTTCCAAAAGAATAGGAATAATAGCTACACCTGCTACAATACGATCAAATTTTTATATAAAAAAAATAAAAAAATATTATCAACATTTAGATATAGTTCAAATATCCGCAGCTTTACTAGCTCCAATGGTTGAGAAAGGTTTAAAAATCAAAAAAAATATTATTGGAAATTACTTAAATCATTTTAAATCCATAGACACTTTATTACTAGCTTGTACTCATTATTTATTTTTGAGAAAAGAAATAGATAATTTTTATAATGGAAAGGTTCATTTAATTGATATACAAAAAATAGTAGTAAAAGAAATAAGAAAAAAATTATATGAAGAAAAATTGTTGTGTTTTATTTCAAATAAAAAAGGAAAAGATCCTATTTTTTATACATCTAATTTAATTCCTACTTTTTTTGAAAAAAAAGTCAGAATTTTTTTTGGAGAAAAAGTGTTTATTAAAACACATGTTTTTAATTTTTCCTGATTTGTGCATCTATAACAGATAAAGTAGTTAAATTAACTATTTCTTCTATGCTAGATTGCATCTGCATAACATGTGCAGGTTTTCGCATTCCTAACATGACAGGTCCAATAGTTTGAATATTTCCTAATCCTCTAATAAATTTATAGGTTAAATTTCCTGATTCCAGGTTTGGAAAAATGAAAATGTTTGCTTTCTTTTTAACAAGTTTAGAGAAAGGAAATTTACTAGCTAATAAAAATTCATTTAGAGCAAAATCTGGTTGCAATTCTCCATCCACTATCAATTTTGGATATTTTTTGTGTAAAAAATCTACTGTTTGAGATACTTTAGTAGATATTGTTGAATTAGATGAAAAATTTTGAAAAGATAACATTGCTATATGTGGTTCAATATCAAATCCTCTAACTACATGAGAAGCCATTAATGCTATTCTAGCTAATTCTTCACTTGTTGGATTGGGAATTACTGCTGTATCTGCTAGAAATAAAGGACCACGTTTTGTTAATAAAATCATCATTCCTGCTGTTTTATGAACATGATTTGCTTTTCCAATAACTTCTAACATAGGACGTAAACTTAATGAAAAACTTCTTGAGTATCCAGTAATCACTACATCTGCTTCTTCTTGATCAACTATCATAGCACCAAAGTGATCATTGGTACGCATACGAATTTTTGAATCGTATAAAGTTAAACCTTTTCTCTGTCTTCTTTTCCAAAGAATTTGAGCAAAATATTCTACTTTTTCTCTATTTTTTTCTTTTTCTGGATCTATAATTTCTAATTCCATATCAAACTTATTTTCATTTATTAAACGTTTGATACGATCTTCATTTCCTAAAATTATAGGAACTGATATTATTCCTTCTTCATGAAGAATTTGAACAGATTTCAATATGTTGTATTCTTCTCCGTTACAAAAAACAACTTTTTTAGGATTTGTTCGAGCTCTATTTTGAATCATTCTAAGCATTTTACTTTCATATCCCATCCTATCAAGCAATTTTTCTCGATATGTATCCCAATCTAAAATAGGATTTTTAGCTACACCGGAATCCATTGCTGCTTTAGCTACAGCAGGAGAAACACGAGTAATTAAACGATTATCAAAAGGTTTAGGAATAATGTATTCTTTTCCAAAAGAAATGTTTTTTTTATTATAAACAATATTTACTTGTTCTGGAACAGGTTCTTTTGCTAAAGAAGCAATAGCATGTACTGCTGCTAATTTCATTTCATCATTAATAACACTAGCATGAACATCTAGGGCTCCTCTAAAAATATAAGGGAATCCTAATACATTGTTGACTTGATTTGGATAATCACTTCTTCCAGTGGCCATAATAACATCTGGACGAATCTTTATTGCTACATTATAATCTATTTCTGGGTCAGGGTTCGCCATAGCAAAAACAATAGGATCTTTTGCCATACTTTTCAACATATTAGGAGTTAATATTCCTCCTATAGACAACCCAATAAAAACATCCGCATTTTTCATAGCTTGACTTAAGTTTTGTATAGGATGAGAAATGTTAATAGAAAATTCTTTTTTTTCTTTATTTAAATCATTTCTCGAAGAATGTAGTAATCCTTTACTATCAAACATAAAAATATTTTTTGGATTAACTCCGAGTTTTTTATAAGTTCTTGTACAGGAAATAGCAGCAGCGCCAGCTCCATTAATAATCATTTTAATCTCATTAATTTTTTTTCCAACGTAAGTAATAGCATTAATTAATGCAGCTCCAGATATAATAGCCGTTCCATGTTGATCATCATGCATGACAGGAATATCAAGTTCTTTTTGAAGTCTTCTTTCTATTTCAAAAGCTTCTGGAGCTTTAATATCCTCTAAATTAATCCCTCCAAAAGTAGGAGCAATAGATTTTACTATTTCTATGAATTTTTCTGGATCCGATTCGTCGATTTCTATATCAAACACGTCAATTCCAGAAAAAATTTTAAATAAAAGAGCTTTTCCTTCCATAACAGGTTTAGAGGCTAATGCTCCAATATCTCCAAGACCTAATACAGCTGATCCATTAGTAATAACTGCAACAAGATTCCCTTTAGATGTATATTTATATACTTCTTGAGAAGAACGAGCTATTTCTTTACAAGGTTCTGCTACTCCTGGAGAATAAGCAAGAGAAAGATCTCTTTGACTATTATACTTTTTTGTAGGAGTAATCTGTATTTTTCCAGAAGGAAATTGACTATGATAATTCAAAGATTCTTCACGAAGATTACTTATTTTTTTTATCATTTTTTCATATAGTTAAACAGTGTAAAATATTAATTAATAATTCTGAAGAAGAAATAATCTATCCAAATGAGAAATTGAAATTCTCATTTCCAAAAAATTTCTTCTTCTAAAAAATATTTTTTATCTGACTTCCATCTTATTATAAGTTTATAGTATCCTCTTTTTAAGAATTTTTTAGGAATAAATAATATATTTTTTGAATATTTCAATATCTTAAAAGATCTTGTAATATCTAATTTTTTAGAATTTGGTCTAAATAAAGTGAAAAATCCATAAAAATTATCGTTAGGTGGAAATAAAATTCCAATACCATAAGGTAAAATAGAAATTTTTATTTTCTTATTTTTAGGAAGTTCTAGTACGTTTTTTTTTTCATTTATAATTTCTTGATATTTTATTTCTTCTTCATAATATCTATCCGATACTAGTTCTCTTTTTCCATGAGGGAAAAAAAAAGCAATATAAGTAATAAAAACTATAAAAGTAATTAAAGACAATATAATTCCGATCTCCCAATTGAATTTAATTTTCATAATTCAAATTTTACAGATTTTACAGAAAAAAATGATAATGAAAAATAAAAATGTATATAATAGTAAAATATTATACATTACTCCATTCTATTATTTTTTTACCTTGAGGAGATTTAGAGTTTAAAGGTTTTTTAGAATTTCTATTGATAGAATAAACATAACTAGATATTTTTTCAATATCATTTCCTTTAATTTCTCCTGATTTTCCAAAAGCACGCATAGTTGGGTTATTATCACTTCCATTCCAAATAATAGAAAATATGTTTTTAAATAAATCTTTTTCATTTCTATTAATCCAATAGTCATCTGTTAAATTAGGGCCTATATTTCCGCTTCCATCTGATTGATGACAAGTGGCACAATTTTCATTAAAAAGAATTTTTCCACTATTTACTAAATCTTTTTTAAAAAAAGCATTTTCTGTAGTTGTCTGTGGAGTATTTTTTTCAAAAATTTCTATTTCTTTCATCTGTTTTGTATAAGCTATATCATATTCTTTATAAGGATTAGAAAAATCTAATAATAAATAAGAAAAAAAATAAATTGCGGAAAAAATAATTGTTAAATAAAAAAGATGAACCCACCACATTGGTAGTTTATTATCTAATTCTATAATTCCATCAAATCCATGATCTATTTTTTTCACTCCATGGTTCATTTTTTTATGATCATGAAATATAAATTTATAAAGCCTATAAAAGTAATTTCCTTCATTTTCTTCGAAGATTTTTACTTTTTCTTCCTCTGAAAGTGACTGTATTTTTTTTATGAAAATCAAATTATCAATAGATTCTAAAACGAATAATAATATTGTTATTATAACAAAGAAAGACACTGTTATAGGATGAAAAAAATAATGCATACGATTATAACTTCTAAAAAAAACATAAAACATAAATGTTATAACAGATAAAAAAGAAGGAATCATAATGAAAAAAGGAATTTTAGATCTCATAATTTTTTCTTTGTTTTTTCTTTTTCTAAAGGAAGAGAACTTATTTTTTCATAATAATTTCTTGGTTTTGAAAAAATAAAAAATAAAATCAAAAAAAAAATTAATAAAAATAAAATTAGCATAATAGATTGAAAAATTCCTACATTTTTTTCTTCTGTAAAATATTTTTTAAAAAAACCCATCATTAATTTTTAAGATTTTATATCTGTTCCAAGTCTTTGTAAATAAGAAATTATTGCTATAATTTCTCTTTTTTCTAGGGGTACAAATTTTTCCTTTTCTATTTTTTTTTGTTGATTAATTTCTATTTTTAAACTCGGATACTCTTTATAAATATCAGATACAATTTTACCTGCTTGGAGATCCATATCTTGATTAAAATTTTTTACATATTCTAAAGTATATGGAACTCCTAACTTTATCATTGCTTTTATTTTTTTTTCAGTATTAGACCTATTCAATTTGTTATAAATTAACCAAGGATATCTTGGCATAATGGAACCAGGAGAAGTTGATCTAGGGTTGTACATATGATTATAATGCCAGGAACTAGGATTTTTTCCTCCTTCTCTAGCTAAATCAGGGCCTGTTCTTTTTGATCCCCAAAGAAATGGATGATCATACACAAATTCACCTGCCTTAGAATATTCACCATAACGAACTACTTCATCTCTAAATGGACGAACCTGTGCACTATGACATGAATTACATCCTTCTCTAACAAATATATCTCTACCTTCTAATTCAAGTGCTTTATAAGGTTTAACATTGTGAATGGTAGGAACATTTGACTTGATTACTAAAGTAGGAATTATTTCTATAAATCCTCCAATAGCTACTGCTATAAAAGAAAGGATTGTTAATTGAATTGGTTTCCTTTCTAACCAATTGTGAAAATTATCATTTTTTTCTTCTGTTTTTTTATGAAAAGGATCACATTTAAAATGTTCATTATCAACAGAATGTCCGTTTTGAATTGTTTTAAAAATATTATAAATCATTAAAACAAAACCTACAAAGTATATCATTCCACCTACAAATCTTATTTTATAAAATGGAAGAATAGATAACACTGAATCTAAAAAATTTTTATAGGTTAAAGTCCCATCTGGATTGAATTTTTTCCACATCATAGATTGTAATACAGATCCGAAATACATAGGAAAAATATATAACACGATTCCTAAAACTCCTAACCAGAAATGAATATTAGCTAAGGAAACAGAATATAATTCTGTATTCCATATCTTTTTTGTTATCCAATATATAATTCCAAAAGCCATAAATCCATTCCATCCTAAAGTTCCCAAATGGACATGAGCTATAATCCAATCCGTAAAATGTCCAATAGAATTTAGAGTTTTAGTAGCTAGCATTGGACCTTCAAAAGTAGCCATTCCATAACAAGTAATTCCAATAACAAAAAATTTTAAAATAGGGTCCTTTTTTACTTTATTCCAATCTCCTCTTAATGTTAAAATTCCATTCAGCATGCCACCCCAAGAAGGTGCAATTAACATAATAGAGAAAATAGTACCCAACATTTGAGCCCAGTTAGGGAGAGATGTATACATAAGATGATGGGGCCCTGCCCATATATATACAAATATTAGAGACCAAAAATGTATAATAGAAAGCTTATAAGAAAAAATAGGTTGATTAGAAGCTTTTGGAACAAAATAGTACATTAACCCTAGTATAGGAGTAGTTAAAATAAACGCAACAGCATTGTGTCCATACCACCATTGCATTAAAGCGTCTTGTACTCCGGCATATATAGAATAACTTTTAAAAGATAAGAGGGATATAGGTAATTCCAGATTATTAAATAAATGCAACATAGCTACAGCCACCCATGTTCCTAATAAAAACCAAATACTAACATATAAATGTTTAATTCTTCTTTTTAAAATAGTTCCTATCATATTAATTCCATAAACTATCCAAATAAAAAAGAGTCCTATGTCTAATGGCCATTCATGTTCAGAATATTCCTTACTAGTATTTATCCCTAATAAAAAAGTAATCCAAGTAGAAACAATAAATATTTGCCAACCCCAAAAATGAATAATACTAAGAGTATCACTAAAAATTCTAGTTTTTAATAGACGTTGTAAAGCATAATAATAACCTGTAAATATTATGTTTCCTACAAATGCAAAAACAGCAGTATTTGTATGTAACATCCTCCATCGTCCAAATCCCATAATTCCTTGAGAATCCTTGAGTCTATCTCCAAAAATGAAATCAGGAATTTCAGGGGAAAACAATAATAGTGCTATAAATAATCCAGCCAAAAATGCAAGAAGTGCCCAAAATATTGTAGCGTATAAAAAAGCTTTTACAATGCGATTATTATATGATGTATTCAATTGCATTTTCATTAAAAAATCATTTTTTTTCAATATCTTCAATCAAAATTCTAATTCTAGGAGATTCGTAATCATCAAATTGTCCAGAAGAAAGACAAATTAAAAATAATATAAGAAAGAGTGCTCCTAAAGAAATACTAGATAATATCATAATAATTAATATATCCATAATATGAAAATTTCATAATTTTTATTGAAATTAAAATATAAATTTCCGTGAAATTATCCAAGTAGATATGACAGAAAAAAAAATAACAGAAAAGGAACTTAAAGGCATTAAAATAGATGCTATCAAAGGCTTTAAATTTCCAGTCGCAGCAAAAAAAATTCCTACAACATTATAAAATATACTAATCATAAAATTAATAATTACTAATTTTCTGGAAATTTTGGATATCTTCAAAAATAAAAAAATTTGATTTAAATAATCAGATTGCAAAAAAGCATCACAACTTGGAAAAAAACCAATTGTATTTTCAGATATAGCAACACCTACTTCGCTTTGACTTAAAGCGGCACAATCATTAATCCCATCTCCAAACATCATCACTTTTTCTCCTTTTTTTTGTAATTTTTTTACATAATTAAGTTTATCTTCAGGGCTTTGACTAAAAAAAACTTTTCCAGATCTTGGTAAGATAGATTTCAAATATTTCTTTTCTAATTCATTTTGATCTCCAGAAAGAATAACTATCTTGTATTCCTTTAAATTTTGAAAAATGTTTCTTATACCTTTTCTATAATGATTTCTAAATAAAAAATAACCTATAAATTTATTGTTTATAGAAACAGAAACTGTTGTCTTATCATTTAATTTTTTTGTAATTCCCAAATACTTTTGAGATCCAATTTTAACCGGTATATTATTTATAATACCTTCTAATCCTTTTCCAACTATTTCTCTAAAATTTTGTATAGAATAAAAATTTTTTATAGATAATTCTGATAATATTTTTTGACTCAAAGGATGAATAGAATTTTTTAATAGAGATGCTATAATTTTTTTTTCCTCATATTTAATATTTCCTATAAAAAATATTTTCTCTTTATCTGGAGAAGTTAAAGTTCCTGTTTTATCAAAAATTAAAGTTTCTACTGTGGAAATTTTTTCCATTGTAAAAATATCTTTTACATAAAAATTCTTTCTTGAAAAGAATCGTATTATACTTCCAAATATCAATGGAGTAGAAAGTACCAAAGCACAAGGACAAGTAATAATTAAAACAGAAAAAGTAGTTTGAAATATTTTTTGAATATCATTGTTTAAATACCAATAAATTCCAGTTATTATTGAAATCATTAAAATTGTAGGAGTAAAATATTGACTTAATTTATTGGATATAGAATTTAGATAATATAATTTTTTATAATAATTAGAATTAGATTTATTTTTGTTCCATAAATGACTTAAATAACTATGATCTATATTTTTAAGAACTTTTAAAACAATAGATTCTCCTTTCTGTTTAGATCCCGCATATATTCTATCTCCTATTTTTTTTATTGTTAAATAAGATTCCCCTGTAATAAAACTATTATCCAAAATAGCTTTTCCTTTTATTAAAACGGAATCAGCAGGAATGATTTCTTCATTTCTAATTATAATAATGTCTTTTTTTTTTAATGAAGAAAGAAAAATTTTTTTTTCATTATTATCATTATCTATTTTCGTTATTAAAACTGGATAAAAAGATTTATAACTATTCTTAAAAGAAAGAATTTTATTATGAGTGTGAACTTGAAGCATTTTGCTAATAAGAAGAAATAGAGAAAAACTAGAAATAGTATCAAAATATCCGGAACTTAAGTCAAAAAAAACTTCATACAAACTCCATAAAAAAAGAACTAATATTCCAATTGAAATGGGAACATCTATATTCAAAACATGTTTTTTTAATCCAAAAATCGCATGTTTTACATGATCTACAAATGAAAAGATTACTACTGGTAAAGATAAAATTAACATTAAATAACGAAAAAAATTTCTATTTTCTAAAAACCATGAATCTTTATAAGCTCCAATGTATCCTGGAATAGCTAAAAGCATAATATTTCCAAAACAAAAAAAGGAAATAGCTAATTTTCCTATTAATTTTCTATCAAAATAATTTTTTTCTGTTTTTCTTTTTTCTATTGATTCAAAATTAATTGAAGGTTTATATCCCATTTTCTCTAGTAATTCAGCTAAATGACTTAGTCTCAATTCAATATTATTGAATGTTATCCAAACTTGTTTACTAGAGAAATCTACAGTAGATTCTAAAATATTTTTATGAAATTTAGGTAAACTTTCCAAAATAAAAATGCAAGAACTACAATGAATAGAAGGTATTAAAAAACGAACGGTTGTAACATTATTATGATGAAAATAAATGATTTTTTCCGAAATTTTTTTATCATCAAGAAAATCAAAAGAATTAATTTTTTTCATAAATCATAAAAAATTATAATTCCTGAATTAATTATATTCTTGTATATAATTTTTGTATTCTTCTAATTTCATTAAATTATTATATTCATCGATATTTAAAATTTCTATTTGTATAATCCATCCATCATCATAATAACTGGTATTAATAAGGTCAGGATGAGATATTATTTCTTTGTTAATATCAATTATGTATCCAGAAACAGGCATAAATAAATCGGAAACAGTTTTTACAGCTTCTATTGTTCCAAATGTTTCTTCTTTGTTTATTTTCTTTCCTATTATAGAATCTTCTATATCTAAATAAACAATATCCCCCAATTCTTTTTGTGCAAAATGAGTAATCCCTACATATGCTTTATTGTTTTTCTTGTTTATTAACCCTACCCACTCATGGTTCTTACTATACCTCAAATTATTGGGATTCATAAATAAAATTTTTTTTAACAATGATTTTCTTTTATTTGATAGATATCAATTTTTGTTTAATCAAAAGAAAAATTTTATAAAGAAAATATATATTCTTTTTCATAAAAGAATCATTTTTTTCATTTTTTTTCGAAATGGAATCTAAATACAGATTTATCTTCTTTTCTATTCCATAAGAATTTTCTTCATCAAATTTCCACAGTAAGTACTTTTCTATCTGATAAATCAATAAGTCTGCGTAATTTAATGATGTTGCATAACCGGCTTTCTTAAGACCTAATGCCCAAGATTGATAATCATTTTTGTTTAAAAGAAATAATTTGGAATAACGTGGTTGTTGCAAAAATTTTGAATGATCCTGAAAAGATTCTCGTACAGAATTATATTTGCGGAAGCATTCTTGTGGAAGATCATCATCATGGTAAGAAACTTCTCCCATCCACTTTTTTCCACACTTTATTCCGAAATGATTATTTGTCTCTTTGGATAAAGTACTTTGTCCAGTAGATGATTCCAAGATTCCTTGTCCTAGCTTTATACTAGCTGGTATTCCATATTTTTCCATTTCTTCAATTGCAAAAACAGCATATTTTTTAATGTACTCAATAACATTTTCTATCTCTTTTGCTTCTTTTGCTTCTTTTGCTTCTTTTGTTTCTTTTGCTTCTTTTGAAAATGAGAATAAAGATATCAAAAGGAATAATATAAAATAAAAAAAATTTTTCATTTTTATCAACTTTTGATATGTGAAATTACATTTTTTTTCAAAAATCTAAAAATAGGAAATTTTTTCTTAAGTAAAAAAAGTCCACAATAAACCAGTTCTAATAAATGATTCTTCATTAAAAAATTTTTTACAATTAATATTTTGAATCCCAAAATAGAATGTAATTCTATTCAATTTAAAATTGAAAAAATAATCCATAAATAAATGTCTTCCTGTTTTATTTGGATAACATTCTTTTTCTGAAGAAAAAATATAATTATCAAAAGGATAATAAATTCTTTGGTAAGAAAAATTATTAAAATAATGGAGAGAAAAACCAGTTTCCATTAATAATGATTTATTAAAATAACGATCTTGATAAGATATTGTATTTCTCGATAAAAAAGTAGGAATAGAAAAAATTAATGGATTAGAATCATATTTTTGATAGAAAAAAAGATTGGAAATTTGAAATTTCCATATTTTGTTTTTTGTTCCAATTTTTAAACCATATGATTTTATAAATTTACGATATAAAAACGTTTCCATTTCTTTTTTTTCATCTAGAAACAAATGTCCTAATTTAGATACATAAAAAGAAATATTATAGTTCTTCATGTAAGAAAAAGAAAAATCTATTGTTCTTTCTTTATCAAAGAATGGCATATTTTTTCTTCTATTATTGTAACAATCATTATTTTCTTTTAGAGTATAAAGATGAATAAAATTGGGTGAAAGTTTTTTATTTTCAGTAATATAAAATTGAGTGATAAAATGAAACTTTGGGAATAAAAAAGTGTTTAATTCCATATTTATATGGAACAATGGTTTCTTCAAATTATTAAATTCCACCATCCATTTACTAAATGAATGAAATATAAAAGTATTACTAATGGGATAATTTATTTGAGCTTCTATAGAAAAATTATTTATGTGCTTTTTCTTCGGAACTATTCTATTATTAGAATAATATTTATTAGAAAATAATTCATAATCTATTCTATCAAAAATAGATCCTATTTCTATATCAAATTCATTTTTTTTAAAAAGAAAAAAAAAACCATTTTTTAAATAAAAAAAATTTATTTTATTTTTCTGTTCAGAAAAACAATGACTTTTAGAATATTTTTCATATTCTATATAATTTTTAAAAAAAAAAGTTTCTTTAGGAAAAATTTTTTGAAGGAAACTAATATAAAATCTATTATAATTGATTTTTTTTTGATCAAAAAAATCAAAAAAAACATTTTTATAGTTTTTTATGTTTTTCCATTTTATGATTTCTTCTTTTTCTTTGAAAAGGAAATTTTGTTTAATATAATGACCCCATAATTTATAATAAAAATCATCTTTTTGATCTTGATAATTAAAAGTAGTTAATAATAATTCTTGATTTTTCTGAAAGTCAATTTCATCTTTTTGGAATTTGACGTTTCTATACTCTATGGAATAGTTAATTTTTTCATTTAAATTGTGAGAAAAAAAACCACCTAATCCTCTTTCTTGAGAAAAATTATTTTCATAAAAAATTTCTGAAAGAGGAGTTTTAACATCAAAATATTGAATTTTTTCACGGTAAAAAAAAGGATCTTCAAAAAAACTAATTTTTTGAAAATAATATGAATTTCTTTGTAAAAAAAAATTGTTGGGAATTAATAAATTTTTTCCATTTCCAATATTATGAAATAATCCAAAATTATCATGTTTAAAAAAATTGTGAGAATAATATTTTTCAATTGAAAAAGAATCAGTATCCAATAAAACTTTCTTGAATCGATTTTCTTCTGTCCAAAATTTATAATCTTGATAAGTTGGATTATAAATATTAATACCTATATTATTCTTTTCCATACCAGTATTATTTTTACAATCTTTATCCAGATTAAACATGTCTTTATTTTTTATAGAAAAATCTCCAGATTTCATAGATATAGATGAAAAAGGAGATATAAAAAATAAAAAAGAAAAAATAAATATTTCCATTATAATACTGTTTATAATTTTTATTCGTTATAAAAAATTTATATATATTTGTAATAGGTAAATGTCATTTCTTATCTTAAAGTAAATGGTATTCTTAAAAAATTAATTTTGAGGGATCTTAAATCCTTTTTAATTCTAAGGCTTGTCTCAATGACGGCCTTTTTTTTCATCATGTAAAATACCATAAACCATGTTTAAGTTTAATTTTAGAACTATTCAGAAAAAAATTTTAGCTGATAGTACTACAGCGATAGAATTATATTTAAAACTAAGAGATATTTTTCCAAAAACATTATTGCTAGAAATTTCTGATGATCAGAAATTTAAATATAATTCCTCTATACTTTGCATGAACCCAATTTCTGAATTTATTCTAAATAATAATGTCTTACAGATATCATATCCAAATTTCATTCATAAAAATATTTTTATAAATGATCGATTAGATATCCAATTTTTGATTGAAGATTTTTTCAAAAAGTTTGAAAGCAAAGATCTTTTTATTCCTTATTATACTGGATTATATGGATATATATCTTACGATAGTATTCAATATTTTGAAAATATTCAACTTAATGCTCCTATTAAAAAAACATATAATCTTCCGAAAATACGACTTAGTTTTTACAAAAATCTAATAATATTTCGACAGTTTTACAATGAAATTTATTTAGTAGAACACCAATTTCTCAATATCAATATTGATAAAAAGACTTACATCGACCAGTTAATAGAATTAATTCAAAAGAAAAATTTTCCTTGTTTTTCATTTAAATCTATTGGAACTCGTTCTTCAAATGTGACAGATATGGAATACCAAAAAATGGTATCTAAAGGTATAAGATCTTGTTTACGGGGGGATGTCTTTCAAATAGTATTATCTAGACAATTTCAACAAAAATTTTTAGGAGATGAATTTAATGTATACCGAGCATTACGATTTATAAATCCTTCTCCATATCTTTTCTATTTTGATTACGGAAATTATAAATTATTTGGATCATCTCCAGAATCACAATTGATTATTAATAATAAAATAGCTTATATCAACCCAATAGCAGGGACTATACGTAGATCTGGAAATGAAGAAAAGGATAAAAAGCTATATGAAATTCTGGCTAAGGATACAAAAGAAAACGCAGAACACGTTATGTTGGTAGATTTAGCTAGAAATGATCTAAGCAAAAATTCTTCAGATGTTAAAGTAGAAGAATTTAAAAAAATTCAAATTTTTTCTCATGTATTACATATGGTATCTAAAGTATCTGGAAAGATAGAAGACAAGATATCAATCATAAAAGTATTTGGAGATACTTTTCCTGCAGGAACTTTATCAGGAGCACCTAAGTATAAAGCAATGGAGTTAATAGATAAAATAGAAAATCAAAATAGAGGAATATACGGTGGCGCGATTGGATTTTTTGGATTGAATAATTCTTATATAAATACAGCTATTGTGATCCGTTCCTTTGTAAGTAAAAACAATATTCTTTTTTTTCAAGCTGGTGCAGGAATTGTTGCTGATTCTAAGGAAAAAAATGAGCTAAAAGAAGTAAATAATAAGTTGATGGCCTTATTTAAAGCTATAGAATTAGCTAAAAATATATGAAGTTTATATGAAAAAAATACTGATTTTAGATAATTATGATTCTTTTACTTATAACCTTGTTCATGCTGTAAAAAAATTAACAAAAAATCCTGTTCAAGTATCTAGGAATAATGAAATTCAACTTTCTGATATAGAAAAATATAATAAAATTATTCTTTCTCCGGGTCCTGGAATCCCTGATGAAGCACATATTTTAAAATCTTTAATAAAAACTTTTTCTTCTACTAAAAGTATTTTTGGAGTTTGTTTAGGACAACAAGCTATAGGAGAAGTTTTCGGAGCCACTCTCATAAACACAAAAAAAGTTTATCATGGAATATCTAGTTTGATAAAAATTGTAGACCAAGAAGAAATTCTTTTTCAGGAACTACCTAAAGAAATTAAAGTTGGACGTTATCATTCTTGGATTATATCTCCGAATAATTTTCCTGAAAATCTTCATATTACAGCTATTGGAGGTAAGGGAGAAATTATGGCTCTACGTCATAAGTTTTATGATGTTTGTGGCGTTCAATTTCATCCAGAATCTATTTTAACTCCATATGGAGAAAAAATAATAAGCAATTGGTTAAAATAAAATAATGAAGAAAAACATGGAAAAAATATTAGAAAATCTTTTTTCAGAAAAAACTTTAACAAAAAAAGAGGCTAAAAATTTTCTTATAGGATTATCAAAAGGAAAAATTAATAAAACTCAAGCAATTGCTATAACAACTATATATAACATGAGAACTCCTACATTAGAAGAAATAATAGGTTTCAGACAAGCGTTAATGGAATTATGTATAAAAATTAATTTGAAAGAATTTAATGCTGTTGATATAGTAGGAACAGGTGGAGATAAAAAAAATACTTTTAATATCTCCACTTTAACATGTTTTATTGTAGCAGGAGCAGGAGAAAAAGTAATTAAACATGGAAGTTTTAATTCTTCATCTATAACAGGGTCTTCAAATATATTGCAAAGTTTAGGATATCACTTCACAAATAAAGAAGAAAATTTAAAACATCAGTTGGATAAAGTTGGAATCTGTTATTTACATGCTCCTGTATTTCATAAAACCTTAAATATTCTTTCTCTAGAAAGAAAAGAATTAGGAAATAAAACTATTTTTAACATGCTTGGTCCATTAATTAATCCAGGAGAACCAAAAAATCAACTTTTAGGAGTTTCTAGTTTAGAAATTGCTAGAATTTATTATTACTTCTATCAAGAAACAAAAAATAATTATGCTATTGTTCATTCAATAGATGGATACGACGAAATAACACTTACTAATGATATAAAATATTATACCCCAAAGGGAGAAAAATTTTATTCTGTTGAAAAATTATTAGAAATAGGAATAGGAAAAGATAAAATAAAAGTAATTCCAGATGAATTAAAAGGAGGAAAAAATACAGAAGAAAATGTGCGTCTGTTCACAAGAATTTTATCAGGAGAAGGAACTTTATATCAAAATGAAGTTGTTTTGATAAACTCTGCATTTGCATTAAGTTTATTGAATAAGGATAGTATTGAAAATAATTATGATAAAGCAAAACAATCTTTACAAAGCGGAAAAGCAAAGAATGTTCTTAAAAAATTATTGAGTTTATGAAAATTCTTGAAAAAATAATATGTGTTAAAAAAAAAGAAATTTCTAACAAGAAAAATGCCCATTCTATAAAAGAATTGGAAAAAAGTTCCTTATTCAAAAGAAAAACTTTCTCCTTAATTGAAAGTTTAAATAGAAAAGAAAGTGGAATTATTGCAGAATTTAAAATAAAATCACCATCTAGAGGAGTTATAAATAATATAGTTTCAGTAGAAAAGGTCGTGAAAGATTATGAATTATCAGGAGTAAGTGGTATATCTATACTTACGGATTATAATTTTTTTTCTGGTAAAAATGAAGATTTAGAAAAATCACGTTCCATAGTTTCTATTCCTATACTTAGAAAAGATTTTATTATAGATGAGTATCAAATTATAGAATCTAAATCTATAGGAGCTGATGTTATTTTATTAATTGCTAGTATCCTCTCTAAAAATCAAATAAAAAATTTTACTCAAATAGCAAAAGATATTGGATTAGAAGTTATTATTGAAATTCATAATGAATTTGAAATAAATAAAATAACAGATAATTTAGATATTGTGGGAATTAATAATAGAGACTTACAAACTTTTATCATAAACTATAATAATTGTTTGAATTTATATTCTAAAATTCCTAAAAAATATATAAAAATAGCAGAAAGTGGAATTAGTAATATAAATAATCTTTTAGAATTAAGAAAAAAAGGATTTAAAGGTTTTTTGATTGGAGAATATTTTATGAAAAGAAAAGATCCTGGAAAAATTTGCAAAAATTTAATAAAATATTTGTCTTCAAAATATGATAAATAAATCATTAAAAATAAAGATATGTGGAATTAAATCTCATATACAGAAAATTTCTAATTTATTACCTGATTTTATAGGTTTTATATTTTATCCTCATTCTCCAAGATTTGTAGGTTTTAATTTTATAATTCCAAAACTAAAAAAAAGAATATCAAAAGTTGGTGTTTTTGTAAATGAATCAGAGGAAAATTTATTGGAAATAAATAAAAGAAATAAATTGGATTTTATTCAATTACACGGAACAGAAAGTTCTTTTTATTGTAAAAAATTATTTAAGAAAAAATTAAAAATAATTAAATCTTTTAGAATAAATGATTCCTTTTCTTTTAAAGAAAACATTGTAGATTACATTCCTTTTTGTACTTATTTTCTATTTGATAATAATGGAGGTAGTGGAAAAAAATTTTGTTGGGAAAAACTTCATGAATATAATTTTGATATTCCATTTTTTTTAAGTGGAGGAATTGGAGAAAAAGATTTTGATAAAATTAAAAATTTTACACATCCTAAAATGTTTGGAATCGATGTAAATAGTAAATTCGAAATTTTTCCAGGGGAAAAAAACGATATCTTATTAAATTCTTTTATAAAAAAAATAAGAAAAGTATGAAATACTTTGTTGATAAAAATGGGTATTACGGAGAATTTGGAGGAGCTTTTATCCCTGAAATGTTATACCCAAATATAAAAAATTTACAGGATAAATATAAAAAATTGATTACAAGTTTTGAATTTCAAAAATTATATAAAGAAATACTAACAAATTATGCAGGAAGACCTACTCCTTTATTTTTTTGCAAAAAATATTCCAAAAAGTATAAAGCTAAAATTTACTTTAAAAGAGAAGATCTAAATTATACAGGATCTCACAAAATTAACAATGCTATTGGTCAATCACTGTTAGCAAAAAAATTAGGGAAAACAAAAATTATTGCCGAAACGGGAGCCGGACAACATGGAGTAGCAACTGCTACTGCTTGCGCATTAATGAATTTAAAATGTATTATTTTTATGGGAGAAAAAGATATAAATCGTCAATATACTAATGTTCTTAGGATGAAAACTCTCGGGGCAGAAGTTCTTCCTGTTTATAGTGGAGATAAAACTTTAAAAGACGCAGTCAACGAAGCTATTCGTTATTGGATTAATCATCCGGAAAGTTATTATTTAATAGGCTCTACAGTTGGACCTCATCCTTATCCTCAAATGGTAGCGGATATTCAATCTATTATTAGTGAAGAAATTAAAATACAATTAAAAGAAAAAGAAGGATCTAATTTTCCTAATTATGTAATTTCTTGCATAGGAGGAGGAAGTAATGCAGCAGGATCTTTTTATCATTTTTTAGATACGGAATCAGTTAATCTTATAGCAGTAGAAGCTGCAGGATTAGGTATAAATACAGGAAAAACAGCTGCATCTATCCATTGTGGATCTCAGGGAGTATTACATGGAAGTATGACTATACTATTACAAAATAAAGATGGACAAGTGCTCCCTGCTCATTCTATATCTCCTGGATTAGATTATCCTGGAATAGGTCCTATGTTTGCCAATCTTTTTGTAAAAAAACGTGTCCATTTTTTGTCTTCTACAGACGAGGAAGCTTTGCAAGCTGGATATGAATCAACAAGATTAGAAGGAATAATTCCTGCTTTAGAAAGTTCTCATGCATTAGCTGCATTAAAAAATATTTCATTTAAAAATGATGATGTTGTTATTGTAACTTTATCTGGAAGAGGAGATAAAGATATTAATATTTATGAAAAATTTTTTGAAAAATTATCTAATCAATGAATAAAATACATAATTTATTTATAAAAAAAAGTGAAAAAATATTGTGCATTTATTTTACAGCTGGATTTCCAAATTTAAATAGCACAGTAAAAATAATAAAAATACTTCAGGATCTTTCTGTTGATATGATAGAGATAGGAATTCCTTATTCCGATCCTTTGGCAGATGGTATGATTATTCAAAACAGTAACAAAAAATCATTAAATAATGGAATGAATCTATCTTTATTATTTTCTCAAATTAAAGAATGTAAAAATATAATAAAAACACCCATTGTTCTTATGGGATATTATAATCAAATTTATAAATTTGGAGAAGATAAATTTTTAAAAAAATGCCAGAAATCAGGTATTTCTGGACTAATTATTCCAGATCTTCCTGTAGATCTTTTTATTAATAAATATCAAAGTTTATTTAAAAAATATTCATTATCAATGATATTTTTAGTGACTCCTCAAACAAATTCACATAGAGTTGCTTTTCTCAGTGAAATTACTGACGGATTTCTATATTTAGTATCTTCCAATTCAACTACAGGAAAAGTAGTAGATTTTTTTGGAAAAAAACAAGTATCTTTTTTTGAACGTATAAAACAATCATCTACAAATATTCCGAAATTAGTTGGTTTTGGAATAAAAAACAAAAAATCCTTTGATTTTTCATGTAAATATGCAAATGGAGGAATAATCGGAAGTTCTTTTATTCAATCATTGGAATTAGTATCGAATGACGATAAATTAGAAGAAAATATAAAAAAATATATAAAATATATTAGAAGTTAATTCTTTCATCTTTCTCCAAAAAGAGAAGTTCCTAATCTAATGATAGTGCTCCCATATTTTATTGCTATGTTATAATCTCGACTCATTCCCATAGAAAGTATATAATGTCCGTATTTTTTCTTATATTCATTATATAACGTATGTAAATACGAAAATTCATTACGAACCTTAGTAAGGTCTTGAAAAGAGGCCATACCCATTATTCCTACTATTTTAACGTTATTCATCGAATTATAAATATTATTTTCCAATATTTTATAAGACTCTTTCTCAGTTATTCCAGATTTATTTTTTTCATTGCTAATTTTTATTTGTAAAAGACAATTAATAATTCTATTATTTTTTAATGCAATTTTATTTATTATTTGAATTTCTTCTAAGTTTTGAACGCTATGAATTAAATGAATAAAAGGTACTATATATTTTAACTTATTACTTTGAATTTTTCCAATCATATGCCAACGGATATCTTTAGGCAAAACTTTATATTTTTTCATCATCTCCTGAATATAATTCTCTCCAAAATCTCTCTGCCCTAATTTATATAAATTTTCTATAGAAGAAATTTTTTGATTTTTAGAAACTGCTAATATTTTTACATTTTTAGGAATTAATTTTTTTATAGAAAAAAATCTATTTTCTATCATGATGAAAATTTTCTTTCAAATTCTTTCATAACTTCAATCAAAAATTGAACACTTTTTAATGGAAGAGCATTATAAATGCTAGCTCTATATCCTCCTAAAAATCTATGCCCATCTAATCCAACAATATTTTCTTGTTTCCACATTTTATTAAATTCTTCTTCTAGTTTTTTCTCTTTTAAAAAAAAGGATACATTCATATTAGAACGATCTTCTTTATGTATTTTATTTTCAAAAAAATTATTTTTATCTATTTCGTCATATAACAATTTAGCCTTATGTTGATTTTCTTTTTCTAAAATAGATAAACCTCCTTTATTTTCTATCCATTCTAAAGTCAACATAGATGTATAAATAGAAAAAACATTCGGAGTATTTAAAATACTTTTATTCTTTATATGAATTTCATAATCCATATAAGATGACATATTTCTTTTTATCTTTCCTAAAACATCTTTTTTTACTATGACAATAGTCATTCCAGCAGAACTTACATTTTTTTGTGCAGAAGCATAAATTAAACTGAATTGACAAAAATTTAATTTTCTACTAAAAATATCGGAAGACATATCACAAACTATCGGAACAGATGTTTTAGGAAAAACTTTTACCTGTGTTCCAACTATTGTATTATTAGATGTACAATGAAAATAATCTATATTACATGGAATTTGATAATTTTTCAATATATATGTATATTCTTGATCTTTCCCAGAAAATAGAATTTTTACTTTTCCAAATTTTTTTGCTTCTTTAATAGCATTTTTTGCCCAAAAACCTGTATCTAAATAGGCGGCTTCTTTATTCATCAAATTATATGGTACCATTGAAAATTGTAATGTAGCTCCTCCTTGAAGAAATAAAATAGCATAATCATGATTCAAGTTCATAACTTTTCTTACTAAAGAAGTAGTTCTTTCTATTATTTCTAAAAATTCTATACTTCTATGAGAGATTTCAAGTAAAGATAAACCGGATTCATTAAAATCGATTACAGATTCAGCTGATTTTCTAATAACTTCTTTGGGTAAAATAGAAGGTCCTGCATTGAAATTATGTATTTTCATAAACATAAATAAATAGAACAACTAATTCTCCAAAATTAAAAAAAATACTAATTGAAATTGTAAATGTAGTGGAAAATAGATTAACTATATTTTTATTCCTAATATTTTTTTTGTTTTTTTTGTTACTTTAAACCTATCGTCTAAACGATTTTTTACAATAAAAATTATATCTCCATTTCCGTTAATCAATAACCATGTTTGTTCTTTTTCCAAAAGAGAAAATTTTTTTTCTTTATAATATTTACTTAACTTTTTTTTACCTTTCATTTTTATAGGGAAAAAAAAATCTCCTTTTCTCCACGTTCTAAATAATAATGGAAATTGAATTTTATCAAAATCTACAAGAAAAATTTTTCTTCTATCTTTTTTTTTTGGATCCAAAAAAAATCTGATATTAATAGGTAATGAAACTTTTTCAACATCTTTTATATTGAATATCGTGTAAGTTTTTTTATTATTTTCGGATAATAATTTTTTGGAAATTAAAATCCAATCATTTCTATTTTTAATAATACGATATTTTTTTGATATAAGTTGTTTTCCTGATTGCGCCTGAATAAGATGTTTGAGACTTTTTATATCGTTAAATCCGTATGGAGAAAATAATTTAAATAAGTAAAAGGATAAAGGATGTAGTTTTTTTATCTTACTACATTTTATTTTCCAAAAAAATGGATTATCTTTTTTTTCTACTGTAATTTTGTGATGGATTTCTTTTACTCTTTCTTCTATTAAAAAATTTTCATCATAAAGATAATTTATGGTTTTTTCAAACCCTCTATAAAAAAAAGATGAAAAAGAAGAAAATTCGGATAAAATTAAACGAATTTTATTTCTTAAATATTTAGTATCTTGATTACTACTATCAGATCTCCATTTTATATTTTTTGTTTTAGCATAATGTAGTATTTCTTTTTTTGTAAAATCAGAAAGAGGCCGTAAAAATTTTTCATTTTTATGTGGTATTCCTAACAATCCTTTGATTCCAGTCCCCCTCAAAATATTGAGAAAAAAAGTTTCTATAGAATCATTGAGATGATGCCCTAAAACTATGTATTCATACGAATTTTTTTTTAATAACTCAAAAAACCAATCATATCTAAGTCTTCTAGCAGCCATTTGTATGGATAATTTATTTTTTTTAGCAAAATTTAAAGTATCAAATCTCTTAACATGACATATAATTTTTTTTTTTATACAAAAGTTTTTTATAAAAATTTCATCTTCATCCGATTCTTTATTTCTTAATGTAAAATTGCAATGAGCTACTTCTAATTCAATGTTAGAAATGTGAAGTAATAGATTGATTAGAACCATACTATCTAATCCTCCACTTAAAGCAACACATACTTTTTTTTTTATTTGAAATGATAAATATTTTTTTATTTTCTCTATAAAAACATGATGATGTGTTATCATATTTTAATATATTTTATAAGTTCTTGAACTATATCATCTTTAGATTTTGCACTTACGTTAATTTTTTGATAAGATTTCTCATAAAAATAAATCCTTTGTGATAAATGCTTCATAATAAATTGAAACAATTCATTTTTAGATAGATGAGAAATTAAAGGTCTTGAATTTTTTTCTAAAAGTAACCTTCTGAATAATGTATAACTATTCGTTTGTAAATAAAATGTTTTTGAATATCTATTCAATAAATAAATATTATTATGAAAACAAGGAGTTCCTCCTCCAACAGACAAAACATATTTATCTTTATTTTTTAAAATTTTCTTTAAAACTGAATGTTCTCTTTTTCTAAAAGAAAGTTCTCCTTTTTTTTTAAAGAGATTATAAATAGAATCTTTTTCACTTTCAACAAGAATAGAATCTAAATCATAAAAATTATAATTTATTATCTGAGATAATCTTTCTCCTATAGAAGTTTTTCCACTTCCCATGTATCCTATTAAAGTGATTTTCATAATTTATAGTATATTTGTTTTCTCAATGAAATGATTAATAATTTGATTTAGAAGACCTGGTAGCTCAGATGGTAGAGCATTACACTTTTAATGTAAGGGTCCTGGGTTCGAATCCCAGTCAGGTCATTTTATAGATCTATAAATTCTAATACAGAAGGACAATGATCAGAAAATTTTACATTTGACAATAAATAAGCATTTTTAATTTTTTCTTTTAAAAAAGATCTAACCATAATATAATCAATTCTCCATCCTCTATTTTTTATTCTAGAATTAAAACGGTAACTCCACCAACTATAATGATGCGCATCTTTTACACATTTTCTAAAACTGTCTACGAATCCTAAGTTAATAAACTTAGTCATCCATTCTCTTTCTTCTAATAAGAAACCAGAAATTTTTTGATGTTTAATAGGGTCATAAATATCTATTTCATGATGACAGATATTGTAATCTCCACAAACAATAAGATTATTGAATTGATTTATGATTTTTTTCATATGAAAAAAAAATTTTTTCATAAAAAGAAATTTAAAACTCAATCTTTTTTTTATATTATTTCCTGAAGGAAGATAAAGGCTAATTACTGACAATTTTTTTAAATCTATACGCAATACTCTCCCTTCTTCATCAATAGGATCATATCCTATTCCATATTCCACATGAATAGGTTTTTCTTTGCATAAAATTCCGACACCGCTATAACCTTTTTTTCTTGAAGGATGCCAATAATAATTGTATCCTAATTTATCCAAAATTTTTGTATTTATTTGTTCTGGAAAAGCTTTTATTTCCTGTAAGCATAAGATATCTGGATTTTTTTTTTCAATCCAATCAAATAATCCTTTATTAATTCCAGATCTTATTCCATTTATATTATAACTAATAATTTTCATTTAAATTATGTTATTTTTAGTTGATCAATTTAATTATAAAATATTCAAAATAGTTTTTATATTTGCCTTAATGCATTAATTTAATCTACTATTAAAAAGCTTACAACAGTAAGCTTTTGTTATTTTTTCCTTATGGATAAACTTAAAATAGCTATTCAAAAATCAGGGCGTCTTTATGACGACTCAATAAAATTACTGAAAGACTGCAGTATTGAAGTTAATATTGGCATAGATAAATTAAAAACAACGGCTCTTAACTTTCCGTTAGAAATTCTTTTTTTAAGAGATGATGATATCCCTCAATATTTAGAAGATGGAGTGGCTGATATAGGAATTGTAGGAAAAAATGTTCTTTTAGAAAAAAGAAAAAAAATAAAAATAAAAGAAGCTTTAGGCTTTGGAAAATGTAGACTTTCTATTGCTGTCCCTAAATCTTTATCTTATAATAATATAAAAGATTTAAACGAGAAAAAAATTGCAACAAGTTATCCTTTTTTAGTTCAAGAATTTTTCAAAAAAAGATATATCAATGCAGAAATTCACGAAATATCTGGAGCTGTAGAAATTGCACCTGGAATAGGATTAGCTGATTGTATTTGCGATTTAGTTAGTAGTGGTTCTACACTTTTTATGAATGGACTAAAAGAAGTAGAAACAGTTCTTCAATCTGAAGCTGTATTAGCTTCAAATTTATATTTAGGACATCCTCAAAATATAATTATGGATAAATTATTATTCAGAATTAGAGCTGTAAAAAAAGCAAAGAATAATAAATATATTTTATTAAATGTTGCCAATGAACGATTAGAAAAAATAATATCTTACCTTCCAGGAATTAAAAGCCCAGTTGTTCTTCCTCTAGCTAATTCAGAATGTAGTTCTGTTCATTCCGTTGTAAACGAAAATGATTTTTGGGGAATTGTAGAAAACTTAAAAGCACTTGGAGCGCAAGATATATTAGTACTACCAATAGAAAAAATTATACTATAATTTATGATTCAAGTGTATATTGATCCTACATACAAAACATGTAAATCTATTTTAAATAGATCATCGAAAAAAATTTCTCAGTTAACAGATTTAGTGTTTCCTATTATAAATGATGTAAAAAACTATGGAGATACTGCTGTAAGAAGTTATACTAGAAAGTATGATAATGTTAACGTAAAAAATCTTCAAGTTACAGAAGAAGATTTTCAAAAAGCAAACATGAAAGTTTCAAATTCTTTGAAAAAATCCATAGAAATTGCACATAAGAATATTGAATTTTTTCATCAAAAACAAGTACATGAAGAAAAAAAAATAGAAGTAACAACAGGAGTTTTTTGTTGGAGAAAATCTATCCCAATAGAAAAAGTAGGCTTGTATATCCCAGGAGGATCTGCTCCTTTATTATCTACTGTATTGATGTTAGGAGTTCCTGGAAAAATAGCTGGATGTAAAAATATTATTTTATGCAGTCCTCCCAATAAGAACGGAGATATTCATCCATCTATATTATATACAGCTAGATATATTGGAATAACAAGTGTATACAAAGTAGGAGGTGTTCAAGCAATAGCTGCTATGGCTTATGGAACTGAAAGCATTCCTTCTGTATACAAAATATTTGGACCTGGTAATTCTTATGTTACAATAGCTAAACAAATTGTTTCACACAATGGAATTGTATCTATAGACATCCCTGCAGGTCCTTCAGAAATTGTTATTATGGCTGATGAAAAAGCAAATCCTGAATATGTTGCTTCCGATTTACTATCTCAATCTGAACATGATCCAGAAAGTTATATTCTTTTAGTAACCACCAACAATAAATTTTGGATAGAAAAAGTAAAAGAAGAATTGAAAAAGCAATTTTCTCAAATAACTGAAAAACAGGATATCATTGAAAAATCTATAAAAAATAGTAAAATGATTGTCTGTTCTTCTTTAAAAAAATGTATGGATTTAATAAATCAAATAGCTCCAGAACATCTCATTATTAATTGTAATGATTCTTCTTACTGGAGTAAAAAAGTAATTAACGCTGGTTCCGTTTTTTTAGGAAATTATTCTCCAGTTAGTGTTGGAGATTATGCTTCTGGAACAAATCATGTATTACCTACATATGGTTATGCAAAATCTTATAGTGGAGTATCTGTAGATAGCTTTGTAAAAAAAATTACTTTTCAAAAAATATCTAAAGAAGGATTACAAAATTTATCGAAATGTGTAAATATTTTATCTTCCGAAGAGGGATTAATAGCACACCAAAAATCCATTAATATTAGATTACAAAAATGAATTTTAAATGCATGAACAATAGTAAAGATAAAAATTGTAGTTCTAGTTTTAATCTGAATTCTATAATAAGAAAGAATATTTTAGAAGTAGATCCTTATATATCCGCAAGAATAGAACATGATAAAGAGAAAAATTATGTTTTCTTAGATGCTAATGAAAATTCTTTTGGATCTCCTTTGTCTTTTTTGAACTCTTATAATAGATATCCAGATCCTTTGCAAAAGGAACTAAAAGAGAAAATATCTAATTTAAAAAATATACCTTCATCTAAAATATTTTTGGGGAATGGAAGTGATGAAATTATTGATTTAATTTATCGTATTTTTTCTCGTCCAGAAGTAGACAATTCTATCATTTTTCCTCCTACTTATGGTATGTATGAAGTAAGTGGAAAAATTCATGGAGTAAATATTGTGAAAATTTATCTTACAAAGGAAAAATATCAATTAGATTTGGAAAAAATAGAAAAATCTCTTACTAAGAAAAGTAAAATTATTTTTATTTGTTCTCCAAATAATCCAACAGGAAACGATATAAAAAGAAAAGATATTGAATATCTTATCAAGAAATTTACAGGAATTGTTGTTTTAGATGAAGCTTATATTGATTTTTCAAATCAAAAATCTTTATCCTTGGATATTGATAAGTATCCAAACTTAATTATTTTGCAAACACTTTCTAAATCTTGGGGGTTAGCAGGTTTGAGAATAGGAATAGCTATTGCTTCTGCAGATATTATTCAATGGATGAATAAAATTAAACATCCATATAATATCAGTCTTCATTCTCAAAAAATTGCTATACAATCTCTCGAAAATAGAGATTTGTTTTTTTATCATTTAAAAAATATTCTTTTAGAAAGAGAATATATAAAAAAATCATTAGAAAAAATTCCTATTATAGAAAAAGTATACCCTAGTTCTGCTAATTTTTTATTAATTAAAACAAAACTCAATTTTTCTTCAAAAAATCTTTATCAATATTTGGTAGGGAAAAAAATTGTTGTTAGAGATCGTTCCAAAATTATTTTATGCAATAATTGTTTAAGAATTACGGTAGGAATTCACAAAGAAAACGAGTATTTAATTAATCAAATTAAAAAATACTCCATTCAAAAAATAAAAAAGTAAAATAATGAAAAAAGTATTATTTATTGATAGAGATGGTACTCTTATTAGAGAAAACCACCATACATATCAAATAGATTCTATTGAAAAAATAAATTTCTATCCGAAGGTTATATTTTTTTTAGCAAAAATAGTACAAGATCTAAACTATGATTTAGTAATGGTTACTAATCAAGATGGTTTAGGAACGGAAAAATTTCCTGAAAAAATATTTTGGCCTATTCATAATCATATTTTAAATGTTCTAAAATCAGAAGGAATTAATTTTTCTTCTGTTCATATAGATAAAACTTTTCCAGAAGAAAAGTCTTCTACCAGAAAACCTGGAATAGATATGCTTGTTAATTATTTGCAATCAAATGGTTTATACAATATTTCTGAATCTTTTGTTATTGGAGATAGATTAACTGATGTATTACTCGCTAAAAATTTAGGATGCAAATCTATATGGATAAAAGAAAATGATCACTATAAAAATTTAACGAAAGATGAAAAAGATTATTACTCCACTATAAATAAAAAAGATTTAAAAAAAACAATATCTTTAAAAACAAATAGTTGGAAAAATATTTATGAATATTTATTATCCATTTCCAATAATAGATTAGAACACAATCGTATTACGCTAGAAACAAATGTTAAAATATCCATTTTTCTAAATGGAAAAGGGTCGTCCCATATTCAAACAGGAATTGGTTTTTTTGATCATCTTCTACAACAAATGGCATTTCATAGTTCTATTGATTTGAATATTAAAACAAAAGGAGACCTCTACGTAGATGAGCACCATACTATAGAAGATACTGGAATTGCTTTAGGAGAAATTTTTGATAAATCTTTAGGAAATAAAAAAGGAATAGAACGTTATGGATTTTATTTGATTCCTATGGACGATAGTTTATCCACAGTAGCGTTAGATCTTGGAGGTAGAAGTCAATTAATATGGAAAGTCAAGTTTTTTAGAGAAAAAATAGGAAAAGTTTCTACAGAGATGTTTTATCATTTTTTTAAATCTTTTTCTGTATCTGCAAAATGCAATTTATATATCCATTCACAAGGAAAAAATGAACATCATAAAATAGAATCCATTTTTAAGTGTTTTGGAAAATCTATTAAAATGGCAATAAGAAAAAATTCTTCTAATAAAATACCAAGTTCTAAAGGTCTATTGTAAAAAAATTTTTAATGAAAAATTATGAAAACAATTATCATAAAATATCCTGCTGGAAATGTACAATCTGTTCTTTTTTCTCTAGAAAGGATAGGAGTCAAAGCAATAGTCACAGATTCTAAAGAGTCTATTAAAAATGCAGAGAAAATTATTCTTCCAGGAGTAGGAGAAGCTAGTTGTGCAATGAAATATTTGAAAGAAAAGAAATTGGATGTACTTTTATCTGAATTGGAACAACCTGTATTAGGAATATGCTTGGGAATGCAATTACTTTGTAAGTTATCAGAAGAAAGCAACACTACATGTATAGGAATTTTTAATTTGTTAGTTAAAAAATTTCAATCAAAGAACAGAAATGATAAAATTCCTCAAATAGGTTGGAACACTGTTCATAACCTAAAAGGACCTTTATTTGAAAATATTCCAGATGGTAGTTATCAATACTTTGTTCATAGTTATTATGCTCCTTTAGGAAAATATACAACAGCAAGAACAGAGTACATAATTTCTTATAGTGCCGCTTTACAAAAAAAAAATTTTTATGCTGTGCAATTCCATCCAGAAAAATCTTCTTATGTAGGGCATAAAATATTGGAAAATTTTATACGATTATAAAAATAATTAATGGATGAATATTATAGTAGCTATAGATTTAATTGATGGAAAATGCGTTCGTTTAACACAAGGTGATTTTCAAAGAAAAAAAATTTATAATTCTAATCCGTTAGAAACGGCTTTTTTATTAGAAAATAATGGAATATCTAGACTTCATTTGGTAGATTTAGACGGAGCAAAAAAAGGGAGAGTAGTACATTGGAAAATTTTAGAAAAAATAGCAAAACATACACGTCTGATTATAGATTTTGGAGGAGGTATTCATACTGAAGAGGATGTTCGTACTGTATTTGAAAATGGTGGGGATATGGCTACTATTGGTAGTATTGCTGTAAAAAAACCAATGCTTTTGAAAAAAATTCTTCATATTTATGGAGAAGATAAAATCTTATTAGGAGTAGATCTTAAAAATAAAAAAATTGCAACTAATGGATGGACAAAATTTTTTGATATTCCATTTTTTGATTTTTTAGAAGAAAAAAAAAATTATGGAATAAAAAAATTTTTTTGTACGGATATATCTAGAGATGGAGTTCTTTCTGGTACCGGACCTTCTTTTTCATTATACAAGGAAATTATTCAAAAATTTCCAAATATTCAACTTATAGCAAGTGGAGGTGTTAGAAATATAGAAGATGTAAATAGATTATACAATTTAGGTTGTGGTGGAGTGATTATTGGAAAAGCTATATATGAAAATAAAATATCATTATTAGAGCTTAAAAATTGGCAAAAAAAGAATAATAAAAATAAATATGTTAGCTAAACGTATTATCCCTTGTTTAGATATTAAAAATGGAAGAACAGTTAAAGGTGTTAATTTTCAACATTTAAAAGACGCTGGAGATCCAATTAAATTAGTTTGTTGGTATACGAAACAAGGAGCAGATGAATTAATATTTTTGGATATAACAGCTACAAATGAAAAACGTCAAACGTTGACTAGTTTAGTACGAGATATTTCTAGTCATATTAATATTCCTTTTACAGTTGGAGGAGGGGTTCGAGAAGAAGAAGATGTAGAATTATTATTAAATGCTGGAGCAGATAAAATATCTATTAACACAGCTGCTTTTAAAAATCCAAATCTTCTAGAGGATCTTTCTAAAAGATTTGGAAGTCAATGTATTGTATTAGCTATTGATACAAAATATGAGAACAATGAATGGTGGGTGTATTTAAATGGAGGTAGAATTTCTACTCAAACAAAAACTTTAGATTGGGCTAAAGAAGCTTTTAATAGAGGAGCAGGAGAAATATTATTGACCTCAATGAATCATGATGGAACAAAAAACGGATTTGCTTTAGATATTACTAGAAAAATATCAGAAAATATTTCTATTCCTGTCATTGCTTCAGGTGGAGCTGGAAAATTAGAAGATTTTTATAAAATATTTCATATTGGAAAAGCAGATGCAGCTCTAGCTGCTAGCATATTTCATTATAGAGAAATAGAAATTTCAAATTTAAAATATTATTTAGAACGTTTTCATATACCTGTTAGAACTACAATATAATTTTTATGAAAGAAGGATTTTTCAAAGAAAAAATATTCTGTAATCTATCTGTAGACTTAATACCTGTGATTATTCAAGATGTAAACACGGATAAAGTATTAATGCTCGGATATATGAATCAAGAAGCTTATGAAAAAAGTATTCATGAGAAAAAAGTTACTTTTTATAGTAGATCTAAAAAAAGATTGTGGACTAAAGGAGAAATAAGTAACAACTACTTATTTATTAAAAAAATATTGATAGATTGTGATGAAGATACATTATTAATTAAAGCAGAACCTGCCGGACCTGTTTGTCATAAAGGAACAGATACATGTTGGAAAGAAATTAATAAAAAGAATTTTTTATTTTATTTAGAAGATTTAATTGCCAATAGAATAAATCAAAAGAAAAAAAATTCTTATATATATCAATTATCAAAAAAAGGAATTAATAAAATATCTCAAAAATTAGGGGAAGAAGCAGTAGAGCTTATTATTGAATCTAAAGACAATAATAAAAATTTATTTTTAAATGAATCTTCAGATTTACTCTTTCATTATCTGATTCTTTTACATGAAAAAGGTTTTTCTATACAAGATGTTATAAATGTTCTAAAAAAAAGACATTATTCCAATTCTAAAAATTGAATTAAGGAATTTTTAAAATTTTATGAATTTGAAGAGAGATTCTCCATTTTGGATTTTTCTTTATGTAGAAGATTATTTTTGGAAGGATTTTATCCAAATGATTCCATTCAGGTTGTAAAAATAGAAAACAATTAGTAGTATTTACATGAATGGATTGTTCTTCTGCAAAATGAAAATCTTTTTCATTAGAAATAATGATTTTTAACTCATTAGTCTTTTTATAATTTTCCTTTAAAGGAGGTCTTATTTCTTTAGGAGAAACTGTAATCCAATCTATATATTTTTCTTTTATAGGATAAGATCCTGAGGTTTCAACGTGAATTCGATATCCTTTTTTTTTAAGAATTTTTGTTAAAGGATATAAATTCCACATCATAGGCTCCCCTCCAGTAATTACTATATTTTTTACAGCATAATCGCTAATATTAGTAATAATTTGATGAATAGGAACAAAATCTTTTTTTTCTATTTTCCAGCTTTCTTTTGTATCGCACCAATCACATTTTATATTGCACCCTTCAAAACGAATAAAATATGCAGCTATACCATAATAATAACCTTCTCCTTGAATGGAATAGAAAGATTCTTTTATAGGAAATGAAATTCCTTTCATCTATTATTTTTCTTTTCTATTATTCAATGCAGCTATTAAAGTATTTTTTAATAACATGACACGAGTCATGGGCCCAACTCCACCTGGAACAGGAGTAATATATGATGCTATTCCATAAACACTATGAAAATCAACATCTCCTATTATTTTTTTTTCATCCTTTTTGCTATTTATTCCTACATCTATAACAATGGATCCTTTTTTAATCATTTTTCCTTTAATAAATTCTGGAATACCAATTGCAACTATAATGATATCAGCCTGTTTTGTATAATTTTCTATATTTGGAGTCTTACTATGAATTAAGGTTACAGTACTATTACCAAAATTACATTTCCTACTCATTAAAATACTAATAGGTCTTCCAACTATATTACTTCTTCCAAGGACTACAGTGTGTTTTCCAGAAATATTAATTTTGTTTCTTTCTAAAAGAGTTAATATTCCTAATGCAGTTGCAGGAAAAAATGCTTTCATATTTAAAGCCATTTTTCCAAAATTTTCAGGATGAAACCCATCTACGTCTTTTTTAGGATTGATAGATAAAATTATTCTATTTTGATTAATATGTTTTTCAATGGGTAATTGAACAATAAATCCATCTATTAATGGATTTTTATTCATTTTTTTGATTTCTTTCAATAAAATTTTCTCTAAAGATCCTAATGGTAAATGAACTAAAGAAGATTTTATTCCTATATTTTTACATTCTTTGATTTTACTATTTACGTATGTGATACTAGATTGGTCGTTTCCTGTTAAAATAATTCCGAGATGTGGAACTCGTTGTTTTTTATTTATAATATTTTTTTCTATTTCATTGGAAATTTCTTTTCTTATTTCTATTGCTAATTGATTTCCATCTAGTAATTTAGTCATATCCTATTCTAATTTCTATTTCTTTTGTTAGTTTGAGAAATTCTTTTACAGATAATTCTTCTGCTCTTTTATTCAAAAATGATATATCATAAAAGTTTGGAAGATGTTTAAATAATTGTAAAGAATTTCTTAATTTTTTTCTTCTTTGATTAAAGGCTGTTTTAACACATTTGAATAATAAATCCTTATCACAATGTAAAGGATTATTTTTTTTTCTTAAAAAAACAACTGCGGATTTTACATTTGGAATAGGATAAAAAACTTTCTTAGTTACAGTAAAAATATGTTTTACCTCATAAAATGTTTGAATTAAAACTGATAAGATACCATAAGTTTTTTCTCCTGCATGAGATGTAATACGTTTAACTACTTCTTTTTGAAACATGCCAACGCATTCTGGTATATATTGGTTATATCTTAATATATGAAATAATATTTTAGAAGAAATACTGTAAGGAAAATTACCAATAATTGCAAACTTTCGCAAGTTTACCTCTTCAGGACTCCATTTTAAAAAATCTTTATGAATAATTCTGTTTCTAGAAATAGAAAAATTTTTTCTTAAAAAGGAAATTAATTCACCATCAATTTCTATTAAAAAAATATTATTACGATAATTTAATAAATATTGGGTTAAAATTCCTAATCCAGGACCTACTTCTACTACAGAATCATAATCTTGAAAAGAAAGAATTTTTACAATTTTTTTTGCTATATTTTTATCTTTCAAAAAATATTGATCAAATTTGTTTCGAATTCTAAAAACAGGATTATGCATTCGCATTGTACAAATATAGAAAATTTTATTTGTATCTTGTTCAAATTATAACAAACAGTATTTTATTCTATTATATATGCTGAGAACTTCTTTTATACGAGAAAATAGAGAAAAAGTTTTATTAGGATTGAAAAAAAGAAATTTTCAAGAAATACATCTGATAGATGAAATATTAATTTTAGACGGAAAAAAAAAAATAGTTCAAAATGTACTGAACAAAATATTAGAAAGAGAAAATTTAATATCCAAAAAAATAGGAAAAATTATAAATTCTGGTGAAAAAACTCAAATAGAATTTTTGAAAGAAAGATCTCTCTTTTTAAAGAGAGAAAAAAATAATGTAAATATTAAGTTACAAAAAATTATAAAAATTTTAGAAAAAAAATTAAACCAAATTCCTAACATTCCTAATGATAAAATAGGAAATAATTTTGAAAAAAACGATATTCTTTTTCAAGAAGGAAAGATGAATTGTAATATTGAAACTCCACTTCCACATTGGGAATTGTCTAAAAAGTTTTGTTTATTTGACTCAAATTTAGGTACACAAATAAGTGCTCCTGGTTTTTCAGTTTGTATGGGAAAAGGAGCAAAATTACAAAGAAGTTTAATTCAATTTTTTTTAGATAAAAACATCCAAGCTTCATATAAAGAATACAGTCTCCCTTATCTTATAAATGAAAAATCTGGATATTCTACAGGACAAATTCCAGATAAAGAAAATCAAATGTATTTCATAGAGAGAGATAATCTTTATTTAATTCCTACCGGAGAAATTCCTATTATGAATTGTTATAGAGATAAAATATTCACAGATATAGATCTTCCTATTAAAGCTACTACTCATACTTCTTGTTTTAGAAGAGAAGCAGGGTCTTATGGATCTAAAGTTAGAGGGTTGAATAGGTTGCATCAATTTGAAAAAGTGGAAATCATTCAAATCACTACACAAGAATCATCAAATATTTCTTTAGAAGAAATGATTTTGCATGTTAAAAGTATTTTAAAATCTTTAAATTTGCCATTTCGTCTAATTCGTTTAAATGCTCCTGATCTTGGATTTTCTTCTTCTATGACTTATGATTTTGAGGTTTATTCTATAGCACAAAAAAAATGGTTAGAAGTAAGTTCTATATCTAACTGTAATGATTTTCAATCTAATAGATTAAATATTAAATACAGAACTCTTAAAGGAAAAATGAAATACTGTCATACTCTTAATGGTAGTTCTTTAGCTTTACCAAGAATTATGGCTGCTCTATTAGAAAATAACCAAACTAAAAATAAAATTAACATTCCTAAAGTTTTGGTTCCTTATACCGAATTTGATCATATAAAGTAAAATATTCCAATGTTATGAAAGTGATTGATCATATATATAAAGCAAAAAAAACTTTATTTTCCTTTGAAATATTACCCCCTTTAAGGGGACATGATATTAAAAATATTTTTTCTACTTTAGATCCTCTAATGGAATTTAATCCGCCTTTTATTGATGTTACTTATCATAGAGAAGAATTTCTTTATGTAGAAAAGGATAATGGATTATTAGAAAGAAGAAAAATTTCAAGACGTCCAGGAACTGTAGGAATTTGTGCTGCTATCATGAATAAATATGGAGTAGATGCAGTTCCACATCTTATTTGTGGTGGATTTAATAAACAAATGACAGAAAATGCTTTAATAGATTTAAATTTTTTGGGAATAGATAATGTTTTAGTTCTTAGAGGAGATCCTTTAAAATCAGAAAAAAGTTTTTTTGCAAAAAAAGATGGACATAAATATGCAGTAGAACTCGTTAAGCAAGTTAACGATTTAAATAGAGGAATATACCTTGATAAAACTTTTATTGAACAGAAAGAGTCTCCATTATTTGATTTTTGCATTGGAGTAGCAGGATATCCAGAAAAACACTTAGAAGCTCCAAATATTGAAAGTGATTTATTTTTTTTGAAAAAAAAAGTAGAATCAGGAGCTGATTATATTGTAACTCAAATGTTTTTTGACAATAAAAAATATTTTTCTTTTGTAAAAAAATGTAGATCAGAAGGTATTTCTATTCCTATTATACCTGGAATCAAACCTATTTCTTCAAAAAAACAATTGAATAGTCTTCCCTCTCGTTTTTACTTAAATATTCCTAACGAATTGGTCAAAGAAGTTGAAAAAGCAAAAGATAAAAAAATTGTATCCCATATTGGAATCGAATGGTCTATTCATCAATCCAAAGAATTAAAAAATTCTGGAGTAGAAGTTATCCATTATTACACTATGGATAAACCAGAAAATATTTATAAAATCGTTCAAGCTTTAAATTAAATAGAGAGTTTCTTTTATTCCACTTATTATCTTTTTTTCATTTGGAAACCAATCTTTAATTAAGTTTGGAGCATAAGGGGCTGGAGTGTCTAACAAAGTTATTCTATGAATAGGTGCATCTAGATAATCAAATGCTTTTTTTTGTATAAAATATGAAATTTCCGAAGCAATAGATGAAAAAGGCCATGATTCTTCCAAAATAACTAATCGATTCGTTTTTTTTACAGAAAAAATTATAGATTCATAATCTAAAGGACGTATAGTCCGTAGATCTATAACTTCTACACTAATATTTTCATTATCTAATTTTTTTGCTATATCTAAAGCCATTTTTATGATTTTTCCAAAAGAAACTAAACTTATGTCAGTTCCTTCTTTTTTTATATCTACCTTTCCAATAGGTAAAATATATTCTTTTTCTGGAATCATCATTTTATCTCCATACATTTGTTCAGATTCCATAAAAATTACTGGATTATTATCTCTTATTGCTGCTTTTAAAAGACCTTTTGCATCATAAGGATTACATGGAATTATTACTTTTAATCCTGGACAACTTGCATACCAGCTTTCAAAAGATTGAGAATGTGTAGCTCCTAATTGTCCTGCAGAACCAGTAGGACCTCGAAACACAATTGGAATATTCCATTGGCCTCCACTCATATAACGTATTTTTGATGCGTTATTAATAATTTGATCCATGGCAACTAAAGAAAAATTAAAAGTCATAAATTCAATAATAGGTCTACATCCGTTAATTGCAGAACCTATACCTATTCCAGAAAATCCTAATTCTGATATAGGTGTATCAATAACTCTTTTTGATCCAAATTCCTCTAACATTCCTTTAGATGCTTTATAAGCTCCATTATATTGGGCAACTTCTTCTCCCATAAGAAAAATAGAATCATCTCTTCTCATTTCTTCACTCATTGCTTCTGCTATAACTTCACGAAAAGTCTTTTCTTTCATGTACATATAATTTAAATGGATATTGTTTTTATTTTATAAATAATAAACGGAAAAGAAAAATTTTTCTTTTCCGTTATAAAAAAAATGAAAACAAAAAATAAATTAATTAATCTAATTACTTTGTTCTTTTTGTTTTTTCAATTCTTCTTGTCTCATCTGCAAATCTGTTTTTTCATTTCTTATTTCCATTATTTTTTTTATTTTTTTATTCAAAAATATATTTTTATCCTTTATTATTTCTAATTTTTCTTTTCCTAATTTTTTTTGATGTTCAAATTCTTTTTGAGCATCTTTTTCTTCTTGTGATCCAACAGGTTTAGATCTCATAATCTTTTTTGTTCTTATAATTTCATTCAATATTCCCTTCTGAACATCTATTAATGAATAATATTCATCAAAATATTGTTCACTTTCTTTTTCTAGTATTTTTATTTTATCATCTTTTTCTTGGATTTGTCTAGACAAATCTTCATATTCTATATCTAGAAGATTTTTTTCAGAGTTGGAATTTTGTTGATAATGATTAGGTGTATTAGAAGAAACCATGGAAGAAGAAATAAAATTAGGAGGAAGATTAGGGGAATAAATTCCCACAATGTCAGGAGGATTATCACCTTCAGATTTTTCTTTTTTTACTGGGGTGACGTTATCATTGCAAGATAGAATAAATCCCAACGTAAAAAAAAACGTTGAATTTACAAAATTCACAAAAGTTTTCATGATAAAAAAGTTTAAATTACTGATAATAAATATATAAAAAAAATTACTACATATTAAGAATAATTTTTATATATTATAAATAAATAGAAATATCCTTAATTAAATTTAGGATGTTTGGTTGTACAATAGAAAGATTTATTATATAATTTAAATTTTCCTATGGATGAATTCATTAGATTAGCTATACGGGGTATATCCTTGAGTCAAATACAATCTGGGATATATGTTTTATTGCTTGAAGAAGATTCTGGAAGAATAAAACTTCCTATTATCATAGAAAGTCTACAAGCTCAATCAATTGCTTCTGCTTTAGGAAAAAGAGATACATCTAGGTCTTTTACACATGATCTATTTCTTACTTTCGCAAAAGTTTTTCATATAAGATTAAAAGCAGTAGTAATATATAAACTAGTGAATGGAATATTTTTTTCTTACATCTTATTCGAATTGGAAAAAAACATAGAAGGAGAAAAAACAGATAAAATAGAGCATAAAATAGATTCAAAAACGTCAGATGCTGTAGCTTTGGCAGTAAGATTTCAAGCTCCTATTTATACCACCAGAGAAATTTTTGATAAAGCTGGTATTTATTTTGAAAATGGGTTTCCTATTGATAAAGAAAATGAATATTCTGAAGAAGGAATAGAAAATGGTGAATTTATTTTTTTTAAAGAAAAAAGTCAACAAGATTTGGAAAAAATGACTGAAAGAGATTTAAATGCCTTATTAAATCATGCGGTAGTCAATGAGTGTTATGAACTTGCAGCACGAATTAAAAAAGAATTAGATAGAAGATAATAATTATTTTTTTCTTTCAAATCTGATAAAACTATAATTACATGAATGGTATTTGTCTTTTTTGTAAAAAAATTCTAATATTTTGTTCCATTTTTTTGTATCTATTTTAGGAAATTTTGCATCTCCATAAAATTTTTTATGAACTAATGTTAATTCTATAGTTTGTGCTTTTTCAATTGTAGAAGCATATATTTTTTCTCCTCCTATAATAAATATTCTCTTATTATTTAAATAATCTATCTGTTTAATGGATGAGAAAACTTTTATGTTTTTTTTGTTTTGTAATGATAATGACTTTATGAAGTCTATTCTATTTTTTGTTAATATAATGTTTGTTCTTTTTGGAAGTGTTTTTCCAATGGATTCGAAAGTTTTTCTTCCCATTAAAACTGTTTCTCCAATGGTTAAATTTTTAAAACGTTTTAAATCATTAGGTAAATTCCACATTATCTGATTATTCTTTCCTATAAATCCGTTTTTTGATACAGCAGCAATTAAAATAATTTTTGTCATTATTTCAATTTTTTTTATATTTTTAAATATATGGATATTTCGGATATTTCAATTAAATATGACCCTGAATCTGTAGAGAAAAAAAGATATCATTATTGGATGAAAGGAAATTATTTCTCATCTTATCCAGATAGTAGAATTCCTTATACAATAATTATGCCTCCTCCAAATATTACTGGTGCTCTCCACATAGGACATATGTTGAATAATACCATTCAAGATATTTTGGTTAGACATGCTAGAATGAAAGGGTATAACGCATGTTGGATTCCTGGAACTGATCACGCATCTATTGCAACAGAAGCTAAAGTAGTTAATCAATTAAAAAAACAAGGTTTATCCAAGTTTCTTTTAGGAAGAGAAAAATTTTTGCATTATGTTCTTGAATGGTCAGAAAAACATCAAAATATTATCTTTAATCAACTTAAAAAGTTGGGGTGTTCGTGTGATTGGAATCGTGCTCAATTTACAATGAGCAAAAAATTGTCGAAATCTGTTTCAAAAATTTTTATAGATTTATATAAACATGGATATATATACAGAGGATATCATATTGTTAATTGGGATCCAGAAGCTAGAACTACTCTTTCGGATGAGGAAGTTATTTATAAAGAACGTAATAGTAAGCTTTGTTATTTAAAGTATCAAATAAAAGGAGAGGAAAATTATGTAATTGTAGCAACAACTCGTCCTGAAACAATATTTGGAGATACGGCTCTTTGTTTTCATCCATGTGATTCACGTTATTTTCATTTAAAAGGAAAATTTGCAAAAATTCCAATAATTAATAGATATATTCCCATTATACAAGATCCTTATGTAGATAAAAATTTCGGTACAGGATGTTTAAAAATTACTCCAGCTCATGATATACATGATAAGAATATAGCGGATAAACATAAATTAGACGTAATTGACATTTTTAATGAAGATGCTTCCTTAAACGAAAAAGCTCTTCATTATAAAGGGATGAATCGATTTGAAGTCAGAAAGAAAATTATTGAAGAATTAAAAGAATTAGAATCTTTAGTAAAGATAGAAAAATATAGTCATAAAATAGGTTTTTCAGAAAGAACTTTATCAGTAGTAGAACAAAAATTATCTCTTCAATGGTTTCTTAGAATGAAGGAAATATCTATTCCCGCTATAGAAGCAGTAAAGAATGGAGATATTCAATTTTATCCAAAAAAATTAAATAAAATTTATTTTCAGTGGATGAATCAGATCCGTGATTGGAATATTTCTAGACAATTATGGTGGGGACATCGTCTTCCTGTCTATTACTATGGAGAAAAACCTAATGAATTTGTAGTTGCAGAAAATTTAGAGGTAGCTTTGAAAGAAGCAAGAAAAAAAAGTAAAAATTCATATTTAAGTTGTGAAAAAATATGGCAAGATACCGATGTTTTAGATACTTGGTTTTCTTCTTGGTTATTTCCATTATCTGTTTTTGATGGTATTTGTCATCCTAATAATAAAGAAATTTGTTATTACTATCCAACTGAAAATATCGTAACAGGATCAGATATATTATTTTTTTGGGTAGCTCGTATGATTATGGCAGGATTCCTTTTTCAAAAGAAAAAACCCTTTAAAAAAGTTTTTTTTACAGGAATTATTAGAGATTCTAATAATAAAAAAATATCAAAATCATTGAATAATTCTCCAAACTCTATAGATTTAATTAATCAATATGGGGCCGATGCTGTACGCATAGGTTTGATACTAAAAACTAGTGCAGGACAAGATTTTCATTTTGAGGAAAAAATATGTTTACAAGGAAGAAATTTTTCCAACAAAATTTGGAATGCTTTTCGTTTAATAAAAAGTTGGAAAGTACAGAAAAATAAGAATATACCTAATTCTTCTATAATCGTTATTAAATGGTTAAAAAATCGTTTTTATTATATTTTGGAAATTTTTGAAAAACATTTTCAAGAATATAAATTTGATGAATCATTAATGGTTTTATATAAATTTATTTGGTGTGATTTTTGCTCTTACTTTCTTGAAGTCATTAAACCTACTCATGAATGTAAATATATTTCAAAAATAGAATACTTAAACGTTGTGAAATTTTTTGAAAAAATATTGAAATTATTACATCCATATATGCCTTTTTTATCCGAAGAAATTTGGAATCTTTTTAAGAAAAGGAACCCGAAAGAAGCTTTGATTATTTCTTCTTGGCCTAAGAAAAAAAGTTACGATTATAAAATGTTAGCTTCTTTTGAAAAAGTCACTAAAATAATATCTAAAATACGTAATATTAGAAATAGTAATAATATTTCTTATAAAAGAAGTCTTATATTATTTTCTCCGATAAAAAAAGAAAAAAAAGAATACGATCCTATTATATTAAAATTGGCTAATTTATCGGAAATTATTTACGTATTAAAAAAACCGAAGAATATATCAAAATTATTTTCTTTTTTTTTAGATACGGATCAGTTTTTTTTATCTTTAACAGATCCGGAAAATTATCTTAATATTAGTCGTAATCTTGATATTCTTAATATTAAGAAAAAAATTCAATATTTTTATAACTTTTTATCTTCAATTCGAAAAAATTTATCCAATGATAAATATGTAATTTCTGTATCAGAAAATGTTCTTTTGAAAGAGAAAAAAAAAGAAAGTGACACACTGAAAAAAATATATAAACTCGAAAAGTATTTAGAATTTTTAAAAAAAGACAAAAATTAAATTCAATAATTAGAAAAATTACCAAGTACCACTACTTCCTCCTCCTCCAAAATGTCCCCCCCCCCCAAATCCATCAAAATTATCATCATTTTCATGGTTATTAGAATTATTATTTTTAAATAAAAAATTTGTCAAAAATAAAGTATTTAATAATGGAAAATCTATTATTCTTTTTCTGTAAAGAAGAAAGGACACAAAAAATAAAAAACTCATGCAAATAAAAAAATTCCATCCATAAAAAACTTTCTTTTTTTTCTTTTTTTGATAATTTTTATTATCAATAGTTTTAAATATTTTTTTAGTGCAAAAATCTATAGCTTGATAATATAAATGATTTTTTAACATAGGATTTATTTCTTTTATAATTTTTTTAGTCAAAAAATCAGTTAGATAGGGTTCTAATCCGTATCCATTTTGGATAGATATTTTTTTATCATTTATAGACAATAATATAACTATTCCATTATTTTTATGAAATTTTCCAATTTTCCATCTTTCTCCCCATTTTGCAGCTAGAAAATTTGGATCTTCTCCGTGAAGATCCTGAATAATAGAAATTAAAATTTCTGTTGATGTTTTTTTAGAGTATAAAACAAGTTTTTGATTCAATTTTTCTATCTGTATTTTGGATAGTACACCGGCGTAATCTTGAACAGGGTATATTTTTTTAGGAGCATCAGGTAAATAAAATTGTCCTTGTACTAGGTTTATATAAAAAGAAATTATAATGATTATTTGAATAATTTTTCTCATGATTTTTTGAATTTTTTTTTCAATTCTCATTTAGAAAAATCTACAACAGGAGATTTTCTGGATTCTATTTTAGATTGGAAATATCCTTTTTCTTGAAACTTATCAAAAAAATTTGCTATGATAATTTTAGGGAATTGATTTCTATAAGTGTTAAAATAATTGACATGATCATTAAATCGATTTCTTTCTATATTAATACGATTTTCTGTTCCCTCTAATTGATTTTGTAATTCGTAAAAGTTTTTTGTAGAGCTTAAATTAGGATAATTTTCCACAATAAGAAGAAATCGGCTAACAGAGTCATTTAAATTTTCTTGTACTTTCTGAAATTTATTGATTTGATTTTGATTTAAGTTATTTGTATTGGTATGAATAGAAGTAGCTTTTGTTCTGGCTTCTATTATTTGTGTTAATGTATTTTTTTCAAAATTTGCAGATCCTTTTACTGTATTTATTAAATTCGGAATTAAATCCGCTCTTCGTTGATAAACATTTTCTACTTGTCCCCATTGCGTTTTAATATTTTCGTTTAGCTCTACTAGGTGATTATATATACTGGAAATCCATAATCCAATTATGAATATTAAAATAAAAATAGAGGAAATCGTTATTATAAAATTTTTTTCTTTCATTTGTAATAAAATTTTTCTATTGGAAAAAAAAATTGACATTCTTTAAATGCATTTTTATTGCTATCTGATCCATGTATAGCATTCTTTTCTAAAGAAGTAGCATATAGATTTCGTATAGTTCCTTTTTTAGCATTTATTGGGTTTGTATCTCCTATTAAAATCCTAAAATCTTTTACAGCATTTTCTTTTTTTAAGATACTAGATATAATTGGTCCAGAAGACATAAATTCTATTAAAGAATCAAAAAAATATTTTTCTTTATGTTCTTCATAAAATATGAAGGCAGATTTTTTAGAAAGTTCCATCATTTTAAGAGCGATAATATGAAATCCTGCATCAATTATTTTAGATAAAATAGATATACTATATCCTTTTTCAACTGCATCCGGTTTTATAATAGAAAGAGTTATTTTTCCAAACAAATTATAATTTTTTTTGAAAGAAAACATAAAATTAAATAAAGAAATTCATAAATGAAAATTCCTGTATTTTCATCTAAAAAATTAGAAATTATGAATTGCAACAATAAAAATAATACTAACGATGAAGAAGAAAATTCTTTTGATTCATTTAGACAAATAGTTCTGAATGATTATAGATTAGCTCGAATTAGTAGAGAAACTAGTCTTTTAGGAAGAAAAGAAGTTTTAAATGGAAGAGCTAAGTTTGGAATATTTGGGGATGGAAAAGAAATTCCTCAATTAGCTATGGCAAAAGTTTTTAAAAATGGAGATTTTAGATCTGGATATTATAGAGATCAAACATTTATGATGGCTATTGGTGTTTTAACTGTAAAAAATTTTTTTTCCCAATTATATGCACATTCAGATTTGGAATCTGAACCTGTTTCATCTGGAAGAATGATGACATCACATTTTGGAACTCGTATTATCAATAATGATGGAACTTGGAAAAATATTGTGCAAAAAAAAAATTCTATTGCAGATATTTCTTCTACAGCATCTCAAATGCCTAGATTATTAGGATTAGCTCAGGCTTCTAAAATTTATAAAAAATTAAAAAATTTAAGAGAAACACATAAAATGTTTTCTAATAATGGAAACGAAGTTGCATTTGGAACTATTGGAAATGCTAGTATTTCGGAAGGATTATTTTGGGAAACATTGAATGCAGCTTCAGTCTTACAAATTCCTATCATTTTATCTATTTGGGACGATGAATATGGAATTTCTGTTCCTAATAAATACCAATTCTCTAAAAAAAATATTAGTGACCTTTTGTCTGGATTTCATAGAAATAAAAAAGAGAAAGGAATAGAAATTATTCGCGTAAATGGATACGATTATATGAATCTTACACAAACATATGTTCATGCAGATAAAATTGCTCGTTATGAGCATGTTCCAGTTATTATTCATGTCACAAATTTAACTCAACCACAAGGACATTCCACATCTTCCTCTCATGAAAGATATAAATCAAAAGAACGTTTAGAGTGGGAAATAAACAACGATGGTATCAAAAAATTTAGAAATTGGATTTTAAATTTTAAGTTCAACAAAAAAAATAACTTACAAAGTTTAACAGACGTTTATTATTTAGATCAAATAGATGTAGAAGCCAAAAAATACGTAAAAAATGAACAAGAAAAAGCTTGGAAATCCTTTCAATCTCCAATTCTTAAAATTAAGAATGAAGTTGTAAGAATTTTGCATAAAATGCAAAATTCTTCTTCTTTAACTAAGAATAAAAAATGGATTAACAAATGTATCAAAAAACATATTCAAGAATTAAATGATACACAAAAAAATTTTTCAACAAAAAAATCAATATTTCGTATTGCTCGAAAAATTTTATATCTACTATCTAAAGTAGAATTAAATTCAAAGTATTGTTTGATAGAATGGGTCAAAAATAAGTATAATCAAGAACAAGAAAATTATTCTTCTCATTTATATAGTATTTCCGATAAATCTTCTTTCAAGATAACAGAAATTTTTCCAATATATAAAAATAGTAATTTTGAAGTAGACGGAAGAATTGTATTAAGAGAAAATTTTGATAAATTATTAGAGTTATATCCTGATCTTTTAATATTTGGAGAAGATGTCGGAAAAATAGGAGATGTAAATCAAGGATTAGAGGGATTACAAAAAAAATACGGAAAAACTCGAATTTTTGATACTGGAATACGTGAATCTACTATTATTGGACAGGGAATTGGTCTAGCTATGCGTGGACTTAGACCTATAGTTGAAATTCAATATATAGACTATATTTTATATGCATTACAAATAATGAGTGATGATCTTGCTACCTTACAATACAGAACAAAAGGAGGTCAAAAATCTCCTGTCATTATTCGTACTAGAGGACATAGACTAGAAGGTATATGGCACTCAGGATCTCCTATGGGAGGTATTATTAATTATTTAAGAGGAATTCTTGTTTTAGTCCCAAGAAATATGGTAAAAGCTGCTGGATTCTATAACACTTTATTATCTGGAGATGATCCTGCTTTAGTTATTGAATGTTTAAATGGATATAGGATAAAAGAAAAACTACCGGAAAATTTAGGTTTTTTTAAAACTCCTATTGGAATCGTAGAAATTACAAGAAAAGGAAAAGATATAACTATAGTTACTTACGGTTCTACTTGGAGGATTGTAAATGAAGCAGCAGAAGAATTATCTAAGATTAATATAGATTCAGAAATAATTGACGTTCAATCCTTAATTCCTTTTGATTTACGAAAAAATATTGTTAAAAGTTTACAAAAAACAAATAGACTATTAATTATAGATGAAGATGTTCCAGGTGGAGCTTCCGCTTATATTTTACAAAAAATATTAGAAGAACAAAATGGATATTATTACTTAGATAGTCCTCCTGTTACAATTACTGCGAAAGAACATCGTCCTCCCTATGGATCAGATGGTGATTATTTTTCAAAACCTTCTGTTGAAAATATTGTAGAAAAAGTGTTAGAGATAATGTATGATACTTAAAAAAAGTAAGTTTTTTATTATAAAATTTTTATTTAAACATAATAATCATTTGTTATATTTGTTTTCACTAATTTTTTTACTTTATTTATGAGAATGATAATAGAAAAAATCTTTCAATCAAGAATTGAAAAAATGGATTTTAACAATATTTCCTTTGGGAATCAGTATTCAGACCATATGTTTTGTTCTGAATACAAAAATGGAGAATGGATAAATTCTATTATTAAGCCTTTTGGAAATATCATGTTTTCTCCTGTATCTCCTGTTTTCCATTATGGACAAGCTGTTTTTGAAGGTATGAAAGCTTATAAAGATAAAAACGAAGAAGTTTTTTTATTCCGTCCAAAAGAAAATTTTACAAGAATAAATAGATCTGCTGCTCGTTTAGAAATGCCTTCTATCCCAAAAGATATTTTTATGAATGGACTTATAAAATTAATAGATATAGACAGGAATTGGATTCCTAAAAACTATGGACAATCTTTATATATTCGTCCTTTTTTAATTGCTACAAATGGAGTTTTATCGGCAAAACCTTCTCAAGATTATATGTTTATAATAATATCTACTCCTGCAGATTCCTATTACAAACATCCTTTGAAAATTAAAATAGAAGAAAAATATAGTCGTTCTTCAGCAGGTGGAATTGGATTTACTAAAGCTGCTGGAAATTATGCTTCTTCTTTTTATCCTACTAGACTAGCAAATGAAGAAGGATTTGATCAAATATTGTGGACAGATTCTTCTACTCATACAATGATAGAAGAATTAGGGACTATGAATGTTTTTTTTTGGTTAAATAATAAACTTGTAACTCCAAAATTGAATGATAACATTTTAAGTGGAATTACTTGTAAAAGCATTCTTTCTTTAGCGAAAGAAGAAGGAATTCACGTAGAAGAAAGAGATTTAAGTGTCTCAGAAATTATAAATGGATTAGAAAAAGAAAAGTTAAAAGAATCTTTTGGATGTGGAACTGCAGCTGTCATAAATTATTTTAAAATGATCAGTTATAAAGGTCGTAATTTTTTATTACCAAATATTTCTGAAAAAGAACGAATATCTCTTCGTTTGAAAAAAAGATTATTGGATATACAACATAATTTATCAAAAGATCCTTTTGGATGGAGAGTTCAACTAAAAAAATATTTATAAAAATATTCTTAATAGTATGCGTTGTATATGTATGAATGATCATTTTCAATCTATAGAGGAAATAACAAAAGAATCTATATTTGTTTTGTATAAATTAGAATATTGTCCTGAATTAGATTTTCAATATACGAAAAAAGAATATCCAGGAGATCTTACTTTTATTTTATTTTCCTTATCTAAAAAATTAAGAAAACCTGCAGAAGATATAGGGAAAAATATAGGAACATATGTTCAAAATCAATTAAAAGGATTAATTCGATTTTCTATTATTGAAGGTTTTTTAAATTTTATTTTCGAAGATGGTTATTATATTTTTCTTTTAAAAAGAATGTTAAATACAAATTTTTATCATTTAAAATTACCATCTAAAAAAATTATGATCGAATATTCATCTCCTAATACTAATAAACCTCTTCATTTAGGACATGTTAGAAATATCTTAATTGGATCTTCTATAGCTGAAATATTAAAAATGGTTGGACATCAAATAATAAAAATTCAAATTATTAATGATAGAGGTATTCATATATGTAAATCAATGGTAGCATGGAAAAAATTTGGGAAAGGAGAAACACCAGATGATGTTAATATGAAAGGAGATCATTTTGTCGGAAAATATTACAGTTTGTTTGATAAAATCTATCGTGAAGAACTTTCAAAAGTTCCCAAAGAAAAAAATTCTTCTATTTTAAACGAAGCTAGAGAATTATTAAATAAATGGGAAAATGGAGATTTAATAACTAGAAAAATTTGGGAAAGAATGAACCGTTGGGTTTACAATGGATTTGAGGAAACTTATCGAAAGTTGGAAATAAATTTTGATAAAATAGAATACGAAAGTAATGTGTATAAAACTGGAAAAGAAATTATTAAAAAAGGTCTTAAAAAAGGAATTTTCTTTCAGAAAAAAGACTTATCTGTTTGGATTGATTTAACTAAAGAAGGTTTTGATAAGAAACTTTTGTTACGATCCGATCAAACTTCAGTATATATAACTCAGGATATTGGAACTGCAGTAGAACGTTTTAAGAAATATAACATAGATAAGTTAATCTACATTGTTGGAAAAGAACAAGATTATCATTTTCAGATTCTTTTCAAAATATTAAAATGTTTGGGATATTCATGGGTAAATAAATTATCCCATTTTTCTTATGAAATGGTATATTTACCAAGTGGTAGAATGAAATCTAGAGAAGGAAATATAATAGATGCAGATAGCCTATTTTTAAAAATGTATTCTATCGCAAAAAAAAATTTTTTAAATAAATATTCAAAATTAAAAGAAAAAAAAGAACAAGATAGTTCCGCTAAAATTATAGGATTAGGAGCTATGAAATATTATTTTCTTAAAGTAGATCCGAAAAAAAAAATCGTATTCTATCCTGAAAAATCTATAGATTTTAAAGGAAAAACAGGAACATATATTCAGTATACTTATTCAAGAATTCGTTCTTTAGAACGTAAATTTTTCAATTTATGTTCATTGTTAAATGATTATTGGTCAAATATAAAATTTGATGTGTATGAGAAAAATATGATTAAAATTCTTCAAAAATATCCATTAATATTAAAAAAATCATCAAAAAGTTTAAATCCTTCGTTGATAGCAAATTATGTTTTTGAAGTATCCAAAACTTTCAATCTTCTTTATCAAAAGAAAAGACTGATAGATCCTCTAAATCTTGTTCAGAGTAATATTTGTATGAATATTATCCATGTTACAGGAAATGTGTTAAAATCTGGAATGAATTTATTAGGTATCAAAATGCTGGATCGTATGTAATAAAATTCATTAAATAAAATAGTCATGTAAAGATTAAATAAAAATACATTATATGTTCGAAAATTTACAAAATAAATTTCACAAAGCTCTTCAATTTTTGAAGGGAAATGATACAATTACAGAAATTAATATTGCATCTTCTATGAAAGAAATTGGAAGAGCCCTTATTGATGCAGATGTAAATTATAAAATTGCTAAAGAATTTATTCAAAAAGTTAAAAAAAAATCTCTTGGAGAAAAAGTACTGACTTCATTAAGTCCAAAAGAACTTATTATAAAAATAGTATATGATGAGTTGGTAAAACTTATGGGCGGAAAAAGTGTAGATATAAATCTTTCTAAAGAGACTTCTATTATTGTAATCTGTGGATTACAGGGAAGTGGAAAAACTTCTTTTTCTTCTAAACTTGCTTTTTTTTTAAAAAAAAAGAATAAACGTCCTTTATTAGTAGCTGCAGATATTCATAGACCTGCAGCTATAGACCAATTGAAATTTCTTGCAGGAGAAGTAAATATTCCTGTTTTTTCTTTAAAAAAAAGTAAAAATATTATAGAAATAATAGATAAATCTATTATTGTTGCTTCTCAAACGAATAGAAATGTAATTATCATTGATACAGCTGGTAGATTAGCTATTGATAAGGTCATGATGGAAGAAATCGAAATAATTAATCTACATTCAAATCCAGATGAAATTTTATTTGTTGTAGATGCAATGACTGGACAAGATGCTGTGAATACTACTAAATCTTTTTCAGAAATATTGAATTTTGATGGAATTGTAATGACTAAATTAGATGGAAATAGTAGAGGTGGATCTGCTATAACTATGTCTAGCATAGTGGGAAAACCTATTAAATTTATTAGCAATGGTGAAAAAATAGAAGATATAGAAATTTTTCATCCAGATAGAATAGCTAATAGGATTTTAGGTATGGGAGATATAGTTTCTTTAGTAGAAAAAGTACAGGAAAAATTTGACGAAAAAAAAACTAAAAAAATTTATCAAAAAATTTCAAAAAATCGTTTTAATTTTAATGATTTATTGGAACAAATTCAACAAATCAAGAAAATAGGAAATATAAAAAATATTGTTTCTATGATTCCTGGACTTAATAGATATTTTTCATTTTTTCATAATGGAGATAAAGATTCTTTTAAAAGAATAGAGTCAATTATTTATTCTATGACTCCTAATGAAAGAGAAAACCCGAAATTATTTACTGATCTTAAAAGAAGAAAAAGAATATCTAAAGGATCTGGAGTTACGTTAAATCACATAGATATTTTCTTCAAAAAATTTTACGATATAAACAAGATAATGAAGAAAATTAATGATAATTCAGGACAAAAAATCATAAAAGATTTTATGTATAAAATGATGAATAAAAAATAATAATGTTTAGGTCGTGTTAATTTAAAATTTTCTTTTGTTGAAAATATTTTTAATTTTGTTCGTTGAACATTTTCAAAACCCCAATAGGAAAAATATTCCGTTTGGAATTTGATATGAATGAAATATGATGAAAGGTTTTTTAAATAGAGATAGGTTTTTGAATATTTTGGAGAATGTCAATATTTGGGATATTATCATTATTGGAGGAGGAGCTACAGGATTAGGCATAGCTTTGGATTCTTCTTCCAGGGGATATAAAACTCTTCTTTTAGAACAATCTGATTTTTCTAAAGGAACTTCAAGTCGTAGTACAAAATTAGTTCACGGAGGAATACGGTATTTATCTCAAGGAAATATAAAATTAGTTTATGAAGCATTACAAGAAAGAGGTCTTTTGTTAAAAAATGCTCCTCATTTAGTGAAAAAGCAAAAATTTATTATTCCAATTTTCAGTTGGAAAATGGGAATTTTATATTGGACTGGATTAAAACTATATGAATGTTTATCTGGATCATTAAGTTTTGGAAAGTCTCAATTTTTATCAAAAAATGAAATAATTAAAAATTTTCCTGAATTAAAAACAAATAATTTAAAAGGAGGAATTTTATATTATGATGGTCAATTTGATGATGCTCGTTTAGCTATTAATCTAGCACAAACTTGTGTTCAAAAGGGTGGAATTCTTCTAAATTATTTTCAAGTCAAAAATCTTATAAAAAAGGTTGGTAATAGAGTATCTGGAGTTGTCGCTTATGATCTTGAAACTCAAAAAAAGTATTCTATTTATTCAAAAATAGTTATAAATGCTACTGGAGTTTTTTCTGATTCTATTTCTAGAATGGATGAGTCAGAATGCCCTATTTTAATAAAACCTAGTCAAGGAACTCATATTGTATTAAATAAATCTTTTTTTAGCAGTTCAAATGCAGTAGTTATTCCAAAAACTTCGGATGGAAGAATATTATTTTGTGTTCCATGGTACAATCATGTGTTAGTAGGGACTACAGATACTTTTTTAAAAAAAAGTGTTCTTGAACCGAAGCCTTTAGAAGAGGAAATAGATTTTATTTTGCAAACTTTTAACAAATATTTTGTTTCACCACCAAAAAAAACTGATATTCTCAGCGCTTTTTCTGGATTACGTCCTCTTTTTGTTTCTAGTGATTCTTCTGTTTCTACTAAAACAAAAGATATTTCTAGATCACATAAACTTATGATTAGTTCATCCGGATTAATAAGCATTATAGGTGGAAAATGGACTACGTATAGAAAAATGGCAGAAGAAACTGTTAATAAAGCTATTGAAATAGGAAAATTAGATAAAATACCTTCTATTACAAAAAATATTAGAATTTATGGATCAAATTATTCATATAAAAACGAAAATTATCATTGGAAAAAATATGGAGAGGATGAATATCATATAAAAAAATTAATTGAGGAAAATCCATTATTAGAAACACCCTTGATCCCAAAATATCAGAATGCTACTTCTTATTATTATTGTACGGAAGCAGAAGTTATATGGATGGTTCGTTATGAAATGGCTAGAACAGTGGAAGATGTTTTGGCAAGAAGGTTTCGTTTATTGTTTTTGAATGCGAAGGAAGCAATAAATATAGCGCCAAGAGTAGCAAAGTTAATGGCTAAAGAACTATCTAAAGATGAAAAATGGGAAAAATCACAAATAGCTGCTTTCAAAAAGTTAGCTGTTCGGTACTATTATCCGATTGCTTGATGTTGTAACACCTTTATTCATCATATGTTTATGAAAAAATATGTGCTATCATTAGATCAGGGAACTACTAGTTCTAGAGCTATCATCTTTGATAAGATTGGGAATATTATTTCCGTAGCTCAAAGAGAATTTACACAAATTTATCCTTATCCTGGATGGGTTGAACATAATGCAGAAGAGATATGGTCTACTCAGGCTTCAGTTGCTTTAGAGGCAATTTTAAAAGCAAATTTAGAAGGTCAAAATATTGTTTCGATAGGAATTACCAATCAAAGAGAAACTACTGTAGTCTGGGAAAGGAAAACTGGAGAGCCTATTTTTAATGCTATAGTTTGGCAAGATAGACGTACATATAAATATTGTGATCTTCTTAAAAAAGAAGGATTAACTGAAATGATTAGGAAAAAAACAGGTCTAATCATAGATCCTTATTTTTCCGCAACAAAAATTAAATGGATATTAGATAATGTTCCAGAAGCAAGAAAAAAAGCTAATTCTGGATCTTTAGCTTTTGGAACTATAGATTCATGGTTAATATGGAATTTAACAGGAAAAGAAATTCATGTGACAGATGTCACTAACGCATCTCGTACTATGCTTTTTAATATTCATACACTCAGTTGGGATCAAGAATTAATTGATCTGTTTGATATTCCTATAACAATGCTTCCAGAAGTTAAATCTTCTAGTGAAATTTTTGGATATACTACAGGACACATTCTTTCTCATAAAATTCCTATATCAGGAATTGCGGGGGATCAACAAGCTTCTCTTTTTGGTCAGATGTGCACTAAAGTTGGAATGGTAAAAAATACTTATGGAACAGGTTGTTTTATGTTAATGAATGTAGGAGACAAACCTGTTTTTTCTCAAAATAATTTAATAACCACTATTGCTTGGAAAATTCAAAATCAAGTTCAATATGCACTAGAAGGAAGTGTTTTTATTGCGGGTGCTGTTGTACAGTGGCTAAGGGATGGATTAGGATTACTTTTATCTTCAAATGAAGCAGAAATTTTAGCTTCTTCAGTCAAGAATACAGAAGGGTTATATTTGGTTCCAGCTTTTTCAGGTTTAGGAGCTCCTTATTGGGATCAAAAAGCTAGAGGAACTATTGTTGGAATAACAAGAGGAACTTCTTCTGCTCATTTTGTTAGAGCCGCTTTAGAAAGTATTGCTTTTCAAAATATGGATGTTTTGAAAGCTATGGAAGCAGATTCTGGAATTTCTATAAAGGAACTTCGTGTAGATGGAGGAGCAACAGTAAATAAATTACTAATGCAATTTCAGTCTGATATCTTAAATGTAAGAGTAGTAAAGTCTAAAATATCAGAGCTTACAGCGGCTGGAGCAGCTTATTTAGCTGGATTATCTGTAAATTATTGGACCGGTCTTGAAGATATTCAAAAAAAATGGCAATTAGAACATATTTTTGAACCGAAAAAAATGTCTAATCGTTTAGAAAGAATTAAAGGATGGGAAAAAGCGGTAAAAGCAACTCGTTCATGGTCTTGTCAATAATATTGTCAATATATAAAAAATAAAATAAAATGACAAAAATATATGGAGAAATTATAGGAACAATGATTTTGGTTCTTTTAGGAAATGGAGTAGTAGCAAATGTAATTTTGTCAAAAACTAAAGGTCACAGCCGTAATGTAGAATGGCTAACGATTACCATAGGATGGTCATTAGCCGTCTTTATGGGAATAATAGTTTCTGCTCCTTATAGTGGAGCTCATTTGAATCCATGTGTTACAATAAGTTTTGCTATAATTGGAAAATTCAATTGGAATATGGTTCCATTTTATATAATTGCTCAATTAATTGGAGCTATGTTAGGATCTTTATTTGTATGGTTTTTGTATAAGGATCATTTTGTAAAAACGGAAAAAGAACAAGATAAACTATCTGTTTTTGTTACAGTTCCTTCTATAAAGAATTTATTTTCTAACTTTTTAAGTGAAGTATTATCTACTTTTATTTTTATATTCATTTCTTTATACCTAACAGTAGAGGGTACCCTTTTTTTGAAAGAAAATAAATATCCTATAGGTTTAGGATCTTTAGGGGCATTATTACCTTCTTTAGTATTATTAGGTGTTGTTTTATCATTAGGAGGAAATACTGGTTCAGCTATTAATCCTGCTCGTGATTTAGGTCCGAGAATTATATATTCTATCATTCCAATTCCTGGAAAAGGAAAAAGTAACTGGGATTATGCATTTGTTCCTGTATTAGGTCCTATTTTGGGGTGTTTAATAGCTTCAACATTATATTTATTTTTATCATGATAAAAAAATTTGTAACTTTTTTTTAATGGATAAATCATATTCTTTAAAAGAAGAAACCAATACTGTAGATCATAGAAAAATAGGGAAAAAACTAAAATTTTTTATTTTTTCTAATAGAGTAGGAAGTGGACTACCTCTATGGTTGCCTTTAGGGGCAATTTTTAGAAAAAATTTAGAAGAATTTTTAACTGATATTCAAAAAAAATCTGGATATGAAATGGTAGTAACTCCTCATATTGGACATAAAAAACTGTATGTTAGAAGTGGTCATTGGGAAATGTATGGAAAAGATAATTTTAAATCTATCCATACACCTCACAAAGGTGAGGAATTTTTATTGAAACCTATGAATTGTCCTCATCATTGTGAAATTTATCGTTCTCAAGAATGGTCTTATAGAGATCTTCCTAAACGTTTTTCTGAATTTGGAACAGTATATCGTTACGAACAGAGTGGAGAACTTCATGGTTTAACTAGAGTTAGGTGTTTTACTCAAGATGACGCACATATTTTTTGTACACATGATCAATTATTAGAAGAATTTAAAAAGGTTATTAATTTAGTTTTTTATGTTTTTCAATGTTTAGGTTTTTCTGAATATACAGTTAGAATATCTCTTAGAGATACAAAAAAAATAGATAAATATATTGGATCAGAAAAAAATTGGGAAAAAGCAGAGGAAGCTATATTGAAAGCAGTTAAAGAAGAAAAAATTAAAGCATCTATTAATTATGGGGAAGCAGCATTTTATGGTCCAAAACTGGATTTTATTATTAAAGATTCCCTAGGAAGAAGTTGGCAACTTGGAACTATTCAAGTAGATTATAATCTACCTGAAAGGTTTGATTTATATTATAAGGGAAAGAATAATGAAAAATTTCGTCCAGTTATGATACATAGAGCTCCTTTTGGTTCTTTAGAAAGGATTATCGCCATTATGATAGAACATACCAAAGGTAATATTCCATCATGGATAGCTCCTAATCAAGCAGTCATACTTCCTATAAGTAATAAATATATAATTTATGCAAAAAAAATTTTAAATTTGATGCTGGATTATAATATTCGAGTATTTGTTGATAATAGAAATGAAAAAATTAACAAAAAAATTAGAGACTCTGAAAGTAATAAAATTCCTTATATGATTATTTTGGGTGAAAAAGAAGAAAAAAATAAAATGATTTCATTGCGGCGTCATAGGTTAGGACATATAGGAACATTTTCTGTTCCCAAAGGAATAGAAACTATTTTTGATGAAATAAATTTAAAAACTAAAACTATAAAACTATTATAAAAAAGAAGTTTTCAAGAGGAAAAAAGAAAAAAAGAATTTTTAGACCATTTCCACAAAAAAAAGAAGAACATAGGATTAATGAAAATATTAATTCTAAAAAAATTCGTCTGGTTGGTGATTCGTCTATAAAAAATGGAGTTTACTCTATCCAAGAAGCTCTTCAATTTTCTAGAGAAAGAGAATTAGATTTAGTTGAAATTAATCCTAAATTGGAACCACCAGTATGTAAAATATTGGATTATAAAAAGTTCTTATATGAACAAAAAAAAAGAAAAAAACAATTTAAAGCAAAACAAACTAAAGTAAATACTAAAGAAATAAGATTTGGTCCACAAATAGGGGATCATGATGGAAAAGTAAAGATAAAAAGCGCTGAAAAATTTTTAATGCGTGGAGATAAAGTGAAAGTTTTTGTTTTTTTTAAAGGTCGTTCTATAGTATATAAAGATCAAGGAAAAATAAAATTGTTAAAATTCGCAGAAGAAATTGAGGAATATGGAAAAGTGGAACAAATGCCAGTTATGGAAGGGAAAAGAATGTATATAATATTGTCTCCCAAAAAGTTTTAAAAATATGACAAAATTGAAAACAAAATCTGGATCAAAAAAAAGATTTAAGAAAACGTCTAATGGATATATAAAAAAAAAATATGCATTCAAAAATCATCTTTTAACTAAAAAATCGAAAAGAAGAAAACGTCATCTTTCTAAATTTAATATATTGAATCAATCAGATCGAAAAAATATAAAAAAACAAATATAAAATAATGCCAAGATCCACAAATTCAGTTTCTTCTAGACGAAGAAGAAAAAAAATACTAAAATCAGCAAAAGGTTTTTATGGCTCAAGAAGTAAAGTTTATACAGTTGCTAAAAATGCAGTAGAAAAATCTTTTATATATGCTTTTTCAGGAAGAAAAAAAAAGAAAAGAGATTTTAGATCTCTTTGGATTCAACGTATTAATGCCGGAGTACGTCAGTATGGAATATCTTATTCTATTTTTATGAAAAAATTATACGATAAAAAAATTAAAATAAATAGAAAAATACTTTCAGATTTTTCTATGAATGAGCCTAATACTTTCAAAAAAATAGTGAATTATATTTCTTCATGAAGAACTCATTTCTGACAAACTAATCAATTTATTTTTTATTAATTTTTTTCTTTTGTAAGAAAAGTAATCTATAAAAAGTTTTCCATCAAGATGATCATATTCATGTAAAATAACTCTAGCACATATACCGGTTATAGTTTTTTTTTGTTTCTTCCAATTATGGTCATAATATTCGATCAATACATTAGATTTTCTTTTTATATATCCCATTATACCAGGAATGCTAAGACATCCTTCATTAAATTTGTACTCTTTTCCATGAATTTTTAATATTTTAGCATTAATGAAAACTTCCTTATAATTACTTATATTTTTTCCGTCTAAATAAGGGGTTTCTACTATAAAAAGACGTATATTTTTTCCAATTTGTGGGGCAGCCAATCCTATTCCTTTTTCTTTATGTATAGTTTCAAACATATCTTTTATTAAAAGGTTGATCTTTTCTTTACAAGAAGATAAATTTATATTCGAACATTTTTTTCTTAAAATAGGATCTCCATAAAGAACTATAGGTAATATCATAAATTAATTTCTTTTTCTTTTTTTGCGAGATAAGATTGTAAAATAATAATAGCACTAATTTTATTTAAAATTGCTTTTTTTCTTCTTTTTTTTTTCTTTAAACCTAATTCTATCATAGTATTAAAAGCTATTTTAGACGTAAAACGCTCGTCTAATCTTTCTATAATAATTTTAGGATATTTTATACAGAATTTATTTATAAATGCTTGAATATCTGTTTCTATTAATATTTCTTTTTGATTATTTAATTTCTTAGGTAAACCTATAACGATTTTATCAATTTTTTCGTTAAAAAAGAAAGATTCTAAAAAATTCATTAATTGTTTAGTTGGAATAGCATCCAATCCAAAAGCGAATACTTGTTTATTATCAGTTATAGATAAACCTGTTATTACTTTTCCATAATCTATTCCCAATATTTTGGACATCTTTATTACTTATGACTACTATGACAAATATATATACTTGTTATCTTATTTTATTTTACTATTTTTGTTTTCATCAAACTTTATGAAAGTGAAAAAATTAAAATTAGAGATAGAAAAAGCTTGGGATCAAAAAGATTGGTCTACCACTAATATGAAAAATGTAATTATTCAGGTTATTGATCATCTAGAAAATGGAATAATAAGAGTGTCTGATTTTTTAAATGAAAAATGGATAGTTAATGAATGGGTAAAAAAAGCAATCATAATGTATTTTTCTATTAAAAAAATGAATGTTATAGAATTAGGACCATTAGAGTTTTATGATAAAATACCTATCAAAAATAAATTTCGAGAAAAAAATGTTCGCGTCGTACCTCATGCTATAGCACGTTATGGTTCGTATATATCACAAGGAGTAATACTTATGCCTTCTTATATTAATATAGGCGCTTATATAGGAAAAGAAACAATGATAGATACATGGGCTACAGTAGGTAGTTGTGCTCAAGTTGGATCCCGTGTTCATATAAGCGGTGGAGTAGGAATAGGGGGAGTCTTAGAACCATTACAAGATAATCCTGTAATAATAGAAGATGATGTTTTTATTGGATCTAGATGTATTCTAGTAGAAGGAGTATTAATAAAAAAAGGTGCTGTTTTAGGAGCAAATGTTGTTTTAACATCTTCTACTAAAATTTTTGATGTTACTAATGATAATAACGCTATTGAATTTAAAGGATTTATTCCTAAGTATTCTGTTGTTATTCCTGGTTCTTATCCAAAAAAATTTCCTTCAGGAATATATTATGTTCCATGCGCTATGATTATAGGAAAGAGAAAAAAAAGTACGGATGAAAAAACATCATTGAATGATGCATTAAGAACTCACAAATTAGTAATTTAAATGTCTTTTTACGAAGAAATAAAAAAAAGTACTGATATTTTAAAAAAAGGAAAGAGTTTGTTATATCCTACAGATACTGTATGGGGATTAGGATGTGACGCATTTAATATACATGCTATTAAAAAAATATGTAAAATTAAGAATAGAGATTTTTCTAAATCTATGATTGTTTTAGTAGAAAGCATGGATAGATTACATCAGTTGGTAGGAAATATTACGAATATTACTAGAAAAATTATTCTTGATAATTTTATCAAAAAAAAACCTATTACCATCGTGTACGATCATGTTAACGTTAGCAAAATAAAAATAGGATCTAATTTAAAAAATGATACTTTAGCCGTTCGTTTAACACATGATCCATTTTGTGTTTGTTTAATACGAAATTTTGATAGTCCAATTATTTCTACTTCTGCAAATTTATCAGGATTTGCTGCTCCTACATCATTTTCTGAAATAAATTCTTTTATTGTAAAAAAAATAGATTATGCTGTGAATTTTAGAAGAAAAGAAATAGCTACTTATAGTAGCTCATCAATTATAAAGATTGTTTCAAATAAGGTAAAAATATTACGTATGTAGTTCAGTAATGAATTTGTCATCTGCCCTTCATAAAAACATATTCCGTATCGTCAGTCTTTCTGCTAAAAAAATAAAACAAGATAGTTACGTAGTAGGAGGTTATGTAAGAGATTTTTTGTTAGGAAGAATGAAATCAGAAGATTTAGATATTTTAACTATAGGAGAAGGAATTAGATTAGCTAAGGAAGTTTCTAAATATATTAAACCTTATCCTAAAATAAGGATATTTAAACGTTTTGGAACTGCTATGTTAAAATACGGAAATCAGAAAATAGAATTTGTTGGATCTAGGAAAGAATCATATCATTTTTCTAGTAGGAGACCTTTTGTAGAATTAGGTTCACTACGAGATGATCAAAATAGGAGAGACTTTACAATCAATGCTTTAGCTATTAGTTTAAATCGTGATAATTATGGTAAATTGATTGATCCATTTGGAGGATTGTTAGATTTAAAAAAAAAAATATTAAGAACTCCATTAAATTCAGATATTACTTATTCTGACGATCCATTACGAATGATGCGAGCTATTAGATTTGCGACGCAACTTCAATTTACAATTGAAAAATACTCATTTAAATCTATTCAGAAGAACAAGAATAGAATAAATATTGTTTCTATAGAAAGAATTATAGAAGAGTTTAATAAAATTCTATTATCTGAAACTCCTTCTAGAGGATTATTGTTATTATATGAGTCTGGATTATTGTCAATTATATTACCAGAATTAATTTTGTTAAGAGGAATAGAAGAAAAAAATGGATGGAAACACAAAGATAATTTTTATCATACTTTGCAAGTAGTAGATAACATTAGTAAAATAAAAACTAATTCTCTTTGGTTAAGATGGGCGGCATTGCTTCACGATATCGGAAAATCCTATACAAAAAAATTTTTACCAAAAATAGGTTGGTCTTTTCATTCTCATGAATTTGTAGGATCAAAAATTGCACAGAATATATTCCATCGGTTGAAACTACCAAAGGGTAATACCATGAAATATGTGAAGAAGATTATTCAACACAGTTATAAACCTATAGCATTAATAGGAAATAATACTAGTGATTCTTCTATACGTAGATTATTGTTTGATCTTGGTGAAGATATAGAAGATTTAATGAAATTATGTATCGCTGATATTACTACGAATAATATAGAAAAAAGGAGAAAATATAAAAAAAATATTTATCTTCTTATGGAAAGAATTAAAAAATTGGAAGAAAAAGATAGAATCAGAAATTGGAGATCCCCTATATCAGGAAATGATATCATGAAAGTTTTTCATATTGATCCATGTAGAAAGATAGGAATCATAAAAAATTTTATTAAAGATTCTATTTTGGAAGGTAAAATATCTAACGAATTTCATTCTGCTTATCTTCTTATGTTAAAAAAAGGAGAAGAATTAGGTTTAAAAAAGAAATAACATGTTTTCTAGTATTAATGGAACAAACAAAAAAAAAATAGTTATATTGCCACATAATAATCCGGATGGTGATGCTTTAGGATCCTCTTTAGCTCTTTTATTTTATTTAAGAAAACTTAAACATGATGTAGATTTAATATCTCCAACAGCATATTCTGAATTTTTTCAATGGCTTCCAGGAACCGGAAATATTATTATTTTATCAGAAAAAACTCAATCTTTAGTAAAAAAGAAAATTATAAATTCTGATTATGTTTTCTTTGTAGATTTTAATAATCTATCAAGAATAAAAAATTTAGAAAAATTTCTTGTATTTTCAAAGGCAAAAAAAGTACTAATAGATCATCACCCTTCTCCATTTCTTTTCGATTTTATGTTTTCTGATTCAACAGTTGCAGCTACTAGTATTTTAGTTTTCAGATTTATATCTCAAATGAATCATTTGGATAAAATAGATAAAAAAATAGCTACATGTCTATACGTTGGATTAATGACTGACACAGGTTACTTTCGTTTTCCTTCTATTACTTCAGAAACTCATTTTATTGCCGGAAATTTAATAGAAAAGGGCATTGATATAAATGATATATATAATCATCTGCAAGAGAAATACAATGAAAATAAATTAAAATTATTATCTAAAGCATTGAAAAGACTAAAAACAATAAAAAAATATCGCACAGCTTACACAAGTATCAATGCTTATGATAGAAATTACTATTCTTATCAAGAAGGAGATACTGAAGGTATTCCTACATATGGATTAGGAATAAAAAACATTATTTTTTCTGTTTTCTTTTTTGAAGAAAGAAAGAAATATCCAATTAAAATTTCTTTTCGTTCTAAAGGGAATTTTGATGTTAATAAGTTTGCAAGAGATCATTTTGGAGGAGGAGGACATAAAAATGCAGCAGGAGGTATTTCAGAAAAAAGTTTATCTGAATCCATTGAGTATTTTTTAAAAATTATTCCTAATTATCATAGAAATCTTATGTTTTCCATTTGATATTACATCCGTAACTTAATTTCGAAATTGGACTATTTATATTCGTTCCTTTCAAAATATTTTTTAATACATTTCTTACATCTAACCCTGTTACTGGTATGTCATTATCAGGACGAGAATCATCTAGTTGACCATGATAATACAAATTTCCTTTTCCAGAAAAAATGAAAAATTCTGGAGTACATTTTGCACAATAATATCTAGCTACATCTTGTTTTTCATCAAAAAAATAAGGAAAAGGATAAGCTAATTTATGATGTATTTTTTTCATGTTTTCCGGAGAGTCCTCTGGATATTTTTCTTCATCATTAGAGCTGATAGCTAAAAATGAAACTCCTTTTTTAATAAAATCGTTAGATAAACGCACTAACTCTGCATTGATATGTTTGACATACGGACAATGATTACAAATAAACATAATTACAGTTGCTTTACTCGAAAAAAAGTCTTTCATGGATTTTTTCTTCCCTGAAGAAACTTCTAATAAGTTAAAATCTTTTATTTGCATTTTAATTTCACTAGAAGAGTAAGTTAATACCATAATTTATTGATTTTATTATTTTTTTATTTTAGAACAAAAAACAAGAGATTTTTTCTCTTCTTCTTCAGCTAATTCAGAATCTATTAATATTCTTCCACTGTGTTCATCTATTAAAAGTTTATTGCGTTGTATTAATTCTGAATATTTTTGAGGTGTTATTGCTAGATAAGATCCCAATGGAGCCCCTCTTTGTACTGGAGCAATAGCCAATCCATTTTTGACTCCACTTCTTATTTTTTTATAAATTTGTAATAAACTATTATCAACTTTTTTAGAGAAACATAAAGATTTCTCCCTAAGTATTTTTTCTTCTTTGTCATTTTCTAATAGAATACTCTTCAATTCTTTCTTTTTGTGAAAAAGATGTTCTTCTTTTTTTTTCAAAAAATCTTCTTTTTTTTCTAGAATATCTTTTCTTTTATTGATTTTTATATTCAATTCTTTGATTATTTTTTTGGATAACTGAATCTCCAATTTTTGATAATCTATTTCTTTATCAAGAGAATATAATTCTTTATGATTTTTTACATTATCTTTCTGTTTTTCATATTTTTTAATTAATTTTTCTGAAGATTTAATATTTTTGTTTTGTTTATCTATATTTTCTTTTATAGAAAGAATATCTTCACGGATATCTTCTATATTTTTTTTCATTTTATTTAATTCTTCTTCCAAACTTTTTATTTCCATGGGAACATTTCTTCGAAATTTTCGTATTTCATCTATACGAGAATCTATTAATTGAAGATTATACAATGCTCTTAATTTATCTACTACTGTGATAGCTTCTTGTATTTTACGGGACATAAATAATATCAATAAAAATATTTAACTGGATTAGTATTAACCTTCGATTCATAAATAGAAATAGAAGTAAAATTTTTGTCTAAAAAAGATTTTAATAAATTTTTAGAAATTTTTTCTGATTCATAATGACCTACATCTACTATCAATATTTTTTTTTCAGATTTAAAAAAATCATGGTATTTTAAATCAGAAGATATAAAAACATCTGCTTCTTCTTTTATAGCATATTCTATTCCAAAACGTCCAGATCCTGTTACTATAGCTATTTTCTTGATTTTTTTTCCTACAAAATGAGAATGACGAATACAAAAAAAATTCATTTCCTTTTTTAGGAAGAATAAAAAGTCATCTTCGTTCATCTCTTTTTCTATACTTCCTATGAATCCTAACCCTATGTAAGGGTTAATATTTTCAATATTGAAAATTTCGTAAGCTACTTCTTCATAAGGATGATTTTTAAAAAGAGCATCTTTTACGTGATCTAATTTATGAGATGGAAAAATAACACCAATACAAGTTTCTTTTTCCATAGAAAGAATTCCTTTTTTTCCAGAAAATGGGTTTGTTTTATCGTTTCCCATATAACTTCCTAGTCCATCAAAATTATAACTGCAATGACTATAATTGGAAATTTTTCCGGCTCCTGCTTCAAATAAAGAATTTCTTACTTTTTCTGCATAATGAACTGGAACATAAGTGATCATTTTTTTTATAGTTCCTTTTTTTGGAATAAGAACTCTTTCCTTATTAATTTTCAATAGTTTCGATATATAGGCAGAAGTTCCTTCCCATATGAAATCTAAATTTGTATGAATAACATAAATAGATACATCATTTTTTAATGCATGAATTAGAACTCTTTCTGAAAATGTTTTTCCAATTAAATTTTTTATTGGTTTAAAAATAACAGGATGAAAGGATATTATCAAATTGCACTTTTTCTTAATGGATTCATAAAAAACTTCTTCAGTAAGATCTAAAGTAATTAATATGTTACTTACCTTTTGATGGTAAGATCCTACTATCAGTCCAACATTGTCATAATAATCAGCATATTCTACAGGTGCTAAATTTTCTAATTTTTCAGCTATATTTTTTACAAATACTTCCATATTACATGTTAAAAAATCCCTATATCAACAAATTTATCAAAAAAAATTGATTATTATTATAATAAACAAAATTAAAATAATTATGAATATTCTTTTCAAAAAACCAAAATGGATCAAAGTCAAATTACCAATGAATAAAAATTATTATAAACTACAAAAACTAGTTTCTTTGCATAAATTAAATACGATTTGTCAGAGTGGGAGCTGTCCTAATATAGGAGAATGTTGGGAAAAAGGAGTAGCTACTTTTATGATATTGGGAAATATTTGTACAAGATCTTGTAGATTTTGTGGAGTAAAAACGGGTCGTCCTGAAAAAGTAGATTGGGAAGAACCGAAAAAAGTGGCGAAATCCATAAAAATATTAAATATAAAACATGCTGTATTAACTTCTGTTAATAGAGACGATTTAAAGGATATGGGATCTTCTATATGGGTACAGACTATACAAGAAATACGATATTTAAATTCAAATATAACGATAGAAGCTTTAATCCCTGATTTTAAAGGAGAAAAAAAAATAATAGATAAAATTATTGATGTTCAACCAGAAGTAATTTCTCACAATCTGGAAACAGTTTTCAGATTAACAAAAGAAATACGCATTCAAGCTAAATACAATAGAAGTCTTGAAGTTCTACAATACATTAAAGAAAAAAATCATAAAATTCGTACAAAAACAGGAATTATGTTAGGATTAGGAGAGACAAAAGAAGAAATCATAGAAACAATGAAAGATATGATAAAATCTAAAGTAGATATTCTAACAATGGGACAATATTTACGTCCTTCTTTAAAGCATTATCCTATCCGTTTTTTTGTTCTCCCAGAACAATTCAAAGAATTGAAAGAAATTGGATTAAAAATGGGATTTAAATATGTAGAAAGCGGTCCTTTGGTTAGATCTTCTTATCATGCAGAAAAACATGTAAAGTGACATTAAGAATTTTTTTTTTCCTTTCCAAAACAATATTTATATTTTTGTTCATTCCATATTTTTCTTTCACGAAGAAAATTTTTAATATAAAATGAGACAGATTTTTCATTTTCTAGTTTAGAAAATAATATCAATTGTTCTATAGAACGGGTAGTAGCAACGTATAATAGATTGATATTTTCAAATGCAGTGTTTAATAGGTAACTTTCATAAAAGTTACGTATTTTTTTATCATGTTTTATTCGTTGGAGATATGATTCTATTTTCAAGTAAATAGTATTCAATCCATTATATAAATAAGGATTAACGTCGATCCATCCTTCTTCTTTTTTTTTAGAAAAAAAATCCCAATCAGTAAAAGGAAGAAGAACGACAGGAAATTGCAATCCTTTAGATTTATGAATAGTCATAACACGAATAGCATTTTTATGATCAGAAATCATAATGCTTTCTTTTTCTTTTTTAGATTCCCAATAACTTAAAAAATCGAAAATAGAATTTTCTGAATTTCTCATAAACCTATAAATCAAATCCAGAAAAGAATAAATAGATGCAATGTTTTGTTTGTTTAACAAACCAAAAACTTCAATTATTTCTTCTGCAATGTTGTATATGGATTTATTATATAATTTATCTAATGATAATGAATTTTTTGATGTAATTTTTGTTAAAAAAAGATCTAATGGTAAAAATATTATTTCCATAATAAAATCGTGATGATTTTTTTTAGAACGAATGAATTTATGTTTTAATAAAAGAAAAATTAAAGAAACTCTTTTTTGATAACAATGAGGGTTAGCAATGACATAAAGTAAATTTATGATTATTTGTATTTCTAAATGATTTTTTATTAATAAAGAAACAGAAGTGTTTACGTTAATACCATCTTCAACAAGTTTTTCAGATAAAAAGTGGCCTTCTTTATTATTTCTAACCAATAGAGCAATGTCTGATAAAACATATTTTTGTTTCAATAATTTTTTAATCTTATTTTTTACTTGAAAATAAATATATTCTTTGTAGTCCTTATCCTTTTTTTTTAGAAAATTTATTTCTACATATCCTCCATTCTTCTTAAATATTTTTTGTTTTGAATTTTGATATATATTTCGATAAGTATTTGAATGGAAAATTTTGGATATAGACTGATAAAATAAATTATTAAATTTTACAATTTCCTCGTAACTACGAAAATTTGTGTCTAAACTTTTGAAGTCTTTTTTATAAAAAAATGATTTATAATTAATTAAATGAATAAATTGTTTTGCATCACCACCTCTCCATCTATATATAGATTGTTTCGGATCTCCTACTATCATAGCTGATCCATTTTCAGATAATGCATTTTCAACTAAAATTCTAATATTACTCCATTGCAAAAATGAAATATCTTGAAATTCATCTATAAAATAATATTTGTATTCCGTTCCTATTTTTTCATAAATCATAGGAAATTTTTCTTGAAGAATTCTTTCATAAAGAATTTTATTTAACTCAGCATTCAGAAAAATTTTTTTTTCGTTTTTTAAAAAATTGAATTCTTTTTCTATTTCATGTACTATCGATAGTATATTGATATTCTTCAGAAGAATTTTATCTAAAAGATAACACGATATGTTTTTTTTATAAATAGATTTTGTTTCCTCATATAAGGAAATAATATTCTCTTGATTTCTTTCTATTAATATTTTTTGATTTTTCTGTCTAGAATTTTTAGAATAAAAAACTCTTTTTTGAATGTGTTTTTCAAGACGTTCATTAAAAGGATTAAAAAATATATTTTTAGTTTGAAATTTTCGGAAAAGTCTTGGTAAATCTGAATGTAGAAATAAATTTTTTTCAATGGAAGTTTCTCTTAAAAAGAGAAAAAATTTTTCCCCTTGTATATTGCATTGTTTTTCAAACTTTTGAGTTCTTCTTATTAAAGAATTTTTTAATTGTATGAATTCTTCTAAAGAATGACTTTTAATTTCTTTTATTGGAAAAAAATTGTTTTCTTTCAACATAAGATTAGCTATTTTAAATAATTCTTTTCTTACATCCCAGTTTTTTCCTTTTTTTAATTTTTCCAGAGAAAATTGAACTAAAATATTTGACCATTTTTTTGAATCTTTTAATCTATATAATAGATTTTCTACAACATTCAATAGAAATCTGTTAGTATCCATTTCTAATTCCAAATTTTTTTCTTTTTTTAGAATAAAAGATCTAACAATATTATAAGTGAATTTATCTATTGTACTTGTATTTTGAGAAAAAGAAGAAAAATCATGTAAAATAGAAAACAATATTTTTTTAGAACGTTCATACAATTGATGTTTTGATAATCTTAAATCTTTTGTGAGATTTTCAAACAAAGAAGAATATTCTTCTTTAACTTTTTTATTTGAAAACTCTTTAAAACATTGTAATATGCGTTTTTTCATTTCTTCAGAAGCTTTTTTAGTAAAAGTCAAAGCTAAAACTCTTTTAAATTCATCTGGATAAGGACTTTTTAATAGAACGTAAAGATAATTTTTTACTAAAAAGAAGGTTTTCCCAGATCCTGCCGAAGCGTTATATATCTTTAATGTTGATGGAATAAGCATAGTTTACGCAAAAAAATTTTTTCATATATTTTACTCTGATGAAACAAAACTATAACTATAAATTATAACCTAACCTATTAATACTTTTTTTACATTTGTTTATCCTTAAATTAAATAAATAAATACATGTCTAAAAAATTCCCATTTGGAGTGGCTACTGGTGATCTTGTTCTAGAAATATTTGAATATGCTAAGGAAAATGTTTTTGCTATACCTGCTGTAAATGTTATTGGATCTAATAGTATAAACGCTGTTATGGAAACTGCGGCAGCAGTTAACTCTCCTGTTATTATTCAACTATCTAATGGAGGAGCTATTTTCAATGCAGGAAAAGGATTAAGTAATAAAGAACAACAAGCGGCAGTAAAAGGATCTGTAGCCTGCGCTATGCATATTCATGAATTAGCATCATATTACAAAGTAATAGTTATTCTTCATACAGATCATTGCTCTAAACCTTTTCTTCCATGGATAAACGGATTAATCGAAGCTAATGAGAAATATTATAATCGTTTTGGAAAAACGTTATTCAGCTCACATATGTTAGATCTTTCTCAGGAACCATTAAAAGAAAACATTAGTATTTGTGAGAAATATTTTGAAAGAATGAACAAAAAAAAGATTCTTCTTGAAATAGAATTGGGTGTAACTGGAGGGGAAGAAGATGGAATAGATAATTCAAATATAGAAAATAATAAACTATACACTCAACCAAAAGAAGTTAGTTACGCTTATGATAGGTTAATTAAGATTAGCAAAAATTTTATTATAGCTGCTTCTTTTGGAAATGTACACGGAGTTTATAGGCCTGGAAACGTAATTCTTCGTCCCGAAATATTGAAAAATACGCAGGAATACATACAAAAAAAATTTCATACCAAAGAAAAACCAGTTTCTTTCGTATTTCATGGTGGATCAGGATCTTCCAAAAAAGAAATACAAGAGGCTATCAGTTATGGAGTTGTCAAAATGAATGTTGATACAGATTTACAATATGCTTTTACTTGTGGAGTTCGAGATTACATGAAGAAAAATGAAGAATATTTAAAAAAACAAATAGGGAATCCAGAAGGAGAACATCTTCCAAATAAAAAATATTATGATCCTAGAGTTTGGTTAAGAGAAGGAGAAAAATCTTTTAAAATTCTTCTCAAAAAATATTTTGAATTCATGAATAATATTAATACTTTGTAATAGTATATATAAGGATATAGTAGTCATGTCTTGGTTTTTGAGAAAAAAAAAGAATATTTTAACGTCTATAGACGAAAGAAAAGACTTACCAAAAGGTCTATGGTACAGAACTCCTAGCGGAAAAATTATAGATACTGAAGTATTAAAAAAGAATTCTTATGTCAGTCCAGAAGACGGGTATCATGTAAGAATTCATAGCAAAGAATATTTTGAAATTCTTTTTGATAATGGTAATTTTTCAGAAATGGATATAAAAATGATCAGTAAAGATCCTATTAAATGGAAAGATTATAAAAAATATACAGATAGAATCAGAGAAGCTAGAAAAAAAACAAGTTTATATGATGCTATTAGAACAGGGATAGGAAAAATAAAAGGACTTGATGTAGTGATCTCTTGTATGGATTTTTCATTTATAGGAGGATCTATGGGATCTGTAGTAGGAGAAAAAATATCTAGAGCAATAAAATATTGTATAGAAAAAAAATTTCCATATATATTAATTTCCAAATCTGGTGGTGCAAGAATAATGGAATCTTCTTTTTCATTAATGCAAATGGCTAAGACAATTGCTAGATTAACTCAATTGCGTGATGCTAGAATTCCTTATATCTCTGTTTTAACAGATCCTACTACAGGAGGTGTTACTGCTTCTTATGCATTACTTGGAGATATTAATATAGCTGAGCCTGGAGCTCTTATTGGATTTGCTGGCCCTAGGGTGATTAAGGAGACAATTGGAAAAGATCTTCCAGAAGGATTTCAAACATCAGAGTTTCTTATAGATCATGGATTTATAGATTTAATTTCTTCTAGAACTGAATTGAAGCAAAATATATTTAATTTAATTTCTATGATGATGTGAAATTTATTCCCATTCAATAGTAGATGGGGGCTTAGAGGTTATATCATATACCATTCTATTAATTCCATCAACTTCATTAACAATTCTATTTGAAATTTTTTCTAAAAATTCGTAAGATAAATTCGAAAAAGTAGCAGTCATAAAATCTTCTGTATTAATAACACGTAATACTGCAGAATGTTCATAAGTTCGTCTATCTCCCATTACTCCTACGGATTTAACGGGTAATAAAATAATGAAAGCTTGACTAACAGAATCATAAATGTTGGAATTTTTTAATTCTTGTAAAAGAATACTTTCCGCTTTTCTTAAAATAGAAATTTTTTTTTCATTGACTTCTCCAATTATTCGAATACTTAATCCAGGTCCAGGAAATGGATGACGATGTAACATTTCTTCTGGTAATCCTATTTTTTTTCCTATTTTTCTTACTTCGTCTTTAAATAATTCTTTTAATGGTTCAATAAGTTTCAATTTCATAAATGTAGTAGAAGGTAATCCACCTACATTATGATGAGATTTTATAGAATGACTTAATTGGTTCTCTTTTGAAGAAGATTCAATAATGTCTGAATAAATAGTACCTTGTGCTAAAAATTCAATATCTTTAATTTTTTCTGATTCTTCTTGGAAAACAGAAATAAATTCTTCTCCTATAATTTTTCTCTTCACTTCAGGATCTATAACTCCATTTAATCTAGACAAAAAACGATTTTTAGCATCTATGATCTTAATGGGAAAATTCATTTTTTTGCACAAAAAAGATATTCTTTCTTCTTCTTCCTTGAGAAGAAATCCTGTATCTACAAAAATACAATTCAAAGAATTTCCAATAGCATTATGAATGATATAAGCTGTAACCAAAGAATCTATTCCTCCAGAAAAACCTAATAATACCTTTTTTTTCTCTACACGTTTTTTTATTTTATCTATTGCGTTGTGTACAAAATTATCCCAATCCCAGTTTGGAGTACACTTACAAATATGAAAAACAAAATTTTTCAATATAGAAATTCCAAATTCTGTATTTTTTACTTCTGGATGAAATTGCACGGCATAAATATCTTTATTGATATGACTGAAAGATGCGATCTTACAAGAAGAGGTATGTCCTGTAATTTTAAATTTTTTTGGAATGTTTCTAATTTCATCAGAATGACTCATCCAAACAATGGATTCTTTTGGAATTCCATCAAATAAATTGTTATTGGAATGATCTATAATGAACTTAGACTTTCCATATTCTTTATATTTAGACCTTTCAATTTTACCTCCAAAAATAAAAGAAATGAGTTGCATTCCATAACAAATTCCAAATATAGGAATATTCAATTGAAAAATATTCTTAGAAATTAATGGAGATTCATTATCATAAACGGAAAAAGGGCCTCCTGATAAAATAATTCCTTTAGGTTTTATCGATAAAATATGGGATATGGAAATATTATAATCACATAAAAAAGTATCTACTTTTAAATCTCTAATCCTTCTTGCAATCATATGACTATATTGAGATCCAAAATCTAATATTAAAATTAAATCTTTTTTCATTTGGTTTTAATTATAATATAAACCAATGTCTTTTCGAAAAAATGAATCTATGAATTGTATTTTTTTGACTTTATCATAAGCTTTTCTTCTAGCTTCTGAAATTGTATTTCCTATTCCTACTATATTGATAACGCGTCCACCTGACGTAACCCATTTTCCTTTTTCTTTTTTTGCACCAGCAATATAAAAAGGTTCTTGTAATGAATCTAAACCTTTTATTATTTGCCCATTTTTGTATTTTTCAGGATATCCTTTAGAAGATAAAACAACGCAACAAGAACATAAGTTTTTCCAAGAAAGAGATACTTTTTTATGAACAAAAAAAGATTGAATAACATCTAAAAAGTTATTTTTCATTAATGGAAATAAAGTTTGAGCTTCAGGATCTCCAATACGAGTATTATATTCTAACAAATAAACTTTATTTAAAGTAATCATTAATCCGAAATATAAAAATCCAAAAAAAGTTAATTTTTCTGAAATTAGTCCTTCTAAAGTAGGTTCCAATATGTTTTTTTGAAAATCTATCCAAATAGAATTAGTCATATATGGATTCGGAACAATAGCACCCATACCTCCTGTATTCATTCCTGTTTCATTTTCTCCAATTTTTTTGTAATCTAGAGCAGATAAAAAAGGAAATATCTGTTTTTTATTGAAAATAGATATTATAGAAGCTTCTTTTCCTTGCAAAAATTCTTCTATAAGAACTTTATCTCCAGATTTTCCAAATTTTTTTTTTACCATAATAGTCTCTAAAGCTTCTTTTGCTTCATTTTTATTTCTAGCTAAAATAACTCCTTTTCCTGCGGCTATTCCATTTGTTTTAATAGCAACAGAAAAAGTACATTGATCTAAAAAATCGATAGCTTCTTGATAAGAAGAAAAAATATTATATTTAGGAGTTCTAATTCCATATTTTTTCATAAAAGATTTAGCAAAAATACGATCTCCCTCAAGTTTAGCCGCTAGACAATGTGGTCCTATTATTTTTAATCCAAAATTATGAAAAACATCTACAATTCCTTCTATAAGGAAAATTTCAGAACCTACAATAGTTATATCTATTAAATTTTTTTTAGCAAAAAAACCTAATTCTAATAAAGTCTTTTTTCCATCAATATTTTTTCCTATTATACCAGTTCCTCCATTCCCAGGATAAAAATAAAGATTTGTAAAATGATTATTGTCTTCTAATAATTTTTTTCCAATAGCATGTTCACGTCCTCCTCCTCCAACAATTAAAATATTCATAATTTCTAATGTTTAAAATGTCTCTTACCAGTAAAAGCCATAGCTATTCCATAATCATCGCAAGCTTTTACAGATTCTTCGTCTCGCATAGACCCTCCTGGCTGTAGGATAGCACGTATTATACCTGAACGAGCTGCTTCATCTACAACATCACGAAAGGGAAAAAAAGCATCAGATACAAGAACTAAATCTTCTTTTTCTTTCTCTAAAGCTCTATTTATAGCTTGACTAGTTGCCCAAATTCTATTAGTTTGTCCTCCGGAAATTCCTAAAGTTTGCGTTCCTTTAGCTATAACAATAGCATTAGATTTTACATATTTTACTACTTTTTGAGCAAAAAATAAAGATTTTATTTCTTGATCTGTAAATTTTTTTTTAGTAACTACTTTATAATTTTCCTCATTAGGAAAAAAATAGTCATCTTCTTGAACCAAGATACCTCCATCTATTTGAACATATTCAAGTTTATCAGAAATAGGTTCATGAATACTAATAATTCTAATATTTTTTTTTATTTTTAAAATATTTAACACGTCTTTTTCGTAACTTGGGGAAATAATAACTTCTAGAAAAATGTTATTAATCTCTTTTGCCAATTCTTTTGTAAGAGGAACATTAACTGCCATTATTCCTCCAAAAGCAGAAATTGAATCAGCATAATAAGTTTTTTGAAAAGCATCTACAATGTTTTTTCCTAATGCTACTCCACAAGGAGTAGAATGTTTTACCGTACAACAAGCAGGTTTTGAAAACTGAGAAACAACTTTCCAGGCCACATTCATATCTCTTAAATTATTAAATGACAATTTTTTACCATGTAATTGTTGAAAATTTCGCATCGCACCATGGTTAATCGTATTAATGTAATAAGCAGCTTTTTGATGAGGATTTTCACCATAACGAAGATTCATACTTTTTTTATAAGAAGAATGTAAATAAGTAGGAAATTTTTCATCCATTAAAATATATTGAGAAATGGCAGAATCATAATAAGAAGTAAAATTAAAGACTTTTCCCGCTAATTTTTTTCTTACTTTTAATGAAGTAGATCCATTCTGTTCAATTTCATTTTGAACCATTTCATAATCATTCTCATCTATAATAGCAGTAACGTATAAAAAGTTTTTAGCAGCTGCACGAAGCATGGATGGTCCCCCTATGTCAATAAGTTCTACTAAAGAATAAATATCATACTTTTTCTCCATCATTTTTTCAAAAAATGGATAAAAATTAACTAATACAATATCAATAAGATGAATATTGTAAGAACGAATGGATTGGATATGTTTTTCAATTGAACGATTTGCTAAAATTCCTCCATATATATTAGGATGAATTGTTTTGACTCTTCCATCTAAAATTTCAGGGAAAGAAGTTATATCAGATATTTCCATTACATTAGATAGACCTCTTTTTGTTAAATATTGGTACGTGCCACCAGTAGAAATTATTTGATACTCTTTTTGATATAAAAAATTAGCAAAATGAAATAGTTTTTCATTTTTTTTATAAACACTAATCAGAGCTTTTTTCATACTACTTATTTTATTTAATATAAGTATAGTATTTTTTTTACAATAAATCCATTATCAAAAATTTTTGATAGACTTAATTAATATTTCTCTCTCAATAAGAGAAACTTTCTGTGATAAAGATATTGGAGTATCTTCTGAATAAATTTTACATGATTTTTTCAAAATTATATCTCCTTTATCTACGTCTTTTGATACATAATGAACCGTAGCTCCTGATATTTTTTCCTTATTTTTAATAACTTCTTGATGCACTTTTATGCCGTACATCCCTTTTCCACCATATTTAGGTAAAAGAGAAGGATGAATGTTAATAACTTTTCCAATCCATTTTTCACAAAATTCTTCATCAAGTATAGAAAGAAATCCAGAAAGGATTATAATATGTGGAATATCTTTTAATAAGATATTATTTATCTCCTTAAAAAGAAATTTTTTCTTGATTTTTTCTAAAGAAAAGGATCTTATCTTTTCTTTCAAAGAATATTGAATTGCACTACAACATCTGTCAGAAATAACTAAATTCACTCTAAAATTAGAAAGTGTTCCGTTTTTAATCGCTAGTAAAATATGCTGCATATTGGTCCCTTTTCCAGAAACTAAAATAGCAATTTTTTTCATTGTATATTTATTTGAAAAATACTTTTTTATTCCCTTTTACAATATTTCCAAAAACAAAAGGTTTTTCTCCTAAAAAACGGAGTCTTTTTAAGATAGGATTTTCTTGCCTAAAAGAAGCTATTATAATCATTCCTACTCCCATATTAAAAGTATTCCACATTTCTTTATCAAATAAATTTCCTTTTTTTTGAATATAGTTAAAAACAGGTTGAATAGGTATTTTTTCTTTTTCTACTATAGCAGATAAATTTTCTGGAAGAATTCTAGACAAATTTTCTGATATACCTCCTCCAGTAATATGAGATAATCCGTGTATTATAAATTCTTTCAATAATATCTGAATAGGAAAATGATAAATCCTAGTTGGAATTAAAAGAGTTTCATAAAATGGTTTCTCTTGAAAAAATGTTACAAAATCTTTTGTAGTAAAAATATTTCTAATTAAAGAAAATCCATTACTATGGACTCCAGATGAAGGAAGTCCTATTAAAACATCTCCTTCCTCAATAAATTTTTTCCCATCTATAAGATGATTCTTCTCTACAATACCTACACAAAACCCAGCAATATCATAATCATTTTTTTTATAAATACCTGGCATTTCTGCAGTTTCTCCTCCAATAAGACAGGTATTAGTTTTTTTGCAAGAAATAGCTATTCCTTCTATTATTTTTTCCACAATAGAAGAATCAAGTTTTCCGCAAGCTAAATAATCTAAAAAAAATAAAGGAGTTGCACCGTGACATAAAACGTCATTTGCACACATTGCAAAACAATCTTCTCCAATTAAAGAATATTTTTTGTAATTAATAGCTAAACGCAATTTAGTTCCAACTCCATCAACTCCAGAAACTAAAATAGGTTCTTTGTATCCACATTCATATATTTTATAAAATCCGGAAAAATGATCTAATGTACTAACAACCCTATTATTATAAGTTTTTTTTAAAATTTTATTGATTTTGAATATGGTGATATTACTTTCTTTCATAATTTGTTATTATATTTTTTTACCGGATAGTTTCCTGTAAAACAACCGAAACAGTAATGATTATTTCCAAGAATGGCTACTAAATTCTCCATGCTTAAGAAATCTAAACTATCTACGTCTAGAATTTTTGCTATACTTTTTTTATCAAAATAATTGTATGAAATTAGATCTTTTTTACTAGGGGTATCTACTCCTAAATAACATGGAGCTATAATAGGAGGAGAAGCGCTTCTAAAATGAATTTCTTTTGCTCCTGCTTTTCTCAACATATAAACTAATCTACGACTAGTAGTTCCACGAACTATAGAATCATCAATAATAACAATGCGTTTATCTTTTATTTCATCTAAAATAGGATTTAATTTTAAGTTTACTATCTTTTCACGCATTTCCTGTTTAGGTAGAATAAAAGATCTCCCAATATATTTATTTTTTACTAAAATAGGTTTGAAAGGGATTCCGGAAGCCTTAGAGTATCCAATTGCAGCTGGAACTCCTGAATCTGGTACTCCAATGACTACATCTGCTTTCACTGGATTTTGATCATAAAGTTTCTCTCCACTTTTTTCACGAATTTCATACACATTTATATTTTCAATTAAGGAATCAGGACGAGAAAAATAAATATACTCAAAAGAACATATTCTTTTTTTTGTATATTTTTTCTCTTTTATAAGAGAAAATCGGATTGATTTTTGATCGACAATAATAATTTCTCCTGGGAATAAATCTCTTATAAAAAATCCATTTACAGAGTCTATACCACAAGTTTCGGAACTAAATATATAAGTTTCTTCATTTAACATTCCATAACACAAGGGACGTATGCCATTTGGATCTCTGAACGCAGCCATTTTATTATCCATAAGAACGATAACAGAATAAGCTCCTATAATATCTTGAGTTGTTTTTTTAATAGCTGTTTCTAAGCTATTATTATGTTCTAATAAATATTTTTGTATTAAACGTAATATTACTTCAGAGTCAGAATACTCTGATAGAAAATGAAACCCTTCAGATTCCAACTTTTTTCGAATATATTTAGCATTGACTAAATTTCCATTATGTACTATGGATATAGTACTTTTTCCATCAGAATCCTCTCCAAAAAAAGGTTGAATATTTTTCTTACTTTGTCCTCCCTCTGTTGAATAACGTGTATGACCAATAACGGCATTCCCATGATAACATTCAGAATTCGAAATATTTCGAAAAAAATCTAAAACAAGACCTTCACTTTTATGAGATAAAATAAAACCATCTCGCAAAACAGAAAAACCACAGGCTTCTTGTCCTCTATGTTGTAATGCAAATAATCCAAATTGAATTAAAGAAAAAGTGTCTACTTTCTGAGGAGAAAAAATCCCAAAAACACCACATTCATCATGAAATTTATCAGTATAACAATTTTTCAAAATCGAATGTGATAATTGAGATATTATCTTTTTGGAAAAAGAATATCTTTGCTCCATTATTTTATATGGATTATCTTACATTTAACCTTTTTAATATTTCCATATAAATGTCAAGAACTTCTTCCTTTAATCCAGTTCTAAATGGATCTTTATCTAATTTTTTCATTGTTTTTTTATCCCAAAAACGACAAGAATCAGGACTAATTTCGTCAGACAATAAAATATCATTTTTATAATTTTTACCAAACTCTATTTTAAAATCTACCAATATAATATCCTTATCTAAAAAATATTTTTTGAGAATATTATTTATATTCGATATAATTTTATAAATAGTGTTGAGTTCTTCATAAGAAATTATTCCTAAAAATACAGCATGATGATCATTAATCAATGGATCTTTCAATTTGTCATTCTTATAAAAAATTTCGAAAATTGTATTCGATAAATGAATTCCCTCTTGAATATTTAAACGTTTCGACATACTTCCGGCTACAATATTTCGAGCAACAAATTCTAAAGGAATTATATCTACTTTATGACACAACTGTTCTCTATTATTAATTCTTCGTATAAAATGAGTTTTAATTCCACAAGAATTAATAAATTTAAAGATTAATGTACTAATTTCATTATTTATAATTCCTTTATCCTGTAAGAATTTATTTTTTAATCCATCCATAGATGTTAGATTATCTTTATACTGAACCAGTACTTCAAGTGGATTATTAGTATTGTATATTTTTTTTGTTTTTCCTTCTAATAAAAGATTTTTTTTAATTACGAAATTCATAATCACAAATATTGCTCTATTTCATTGATCAATTTTTTTCTTTTTTTTATTCGAAATTCTAGCAATGATTTTTTAAGATCCATATTTTTTATAGATAAAATATGAATAGCTAATAACCCGGCATTATAAGAATTATTGATTCCTACTGTAGCAACAGGTACATCTTTTGGCATTTGCACCATAGAAAAAAGAGAATCCATACCTCCTAACAATCCATTATTATTATGAATAGGAACTCCTATTACGGGTAATATTGTTTTAGAAGATATAATTCCAGGCAAATGAGCAGATAATCCAGCTCCTGCAATAATTACATCTGTTCCTTCATGTTCTATTTTTTTGATAGTATTCGATAAAACGTCAGGAAGTCTATGTGCGGAAATTACATAAGATTTATAATATATATTAAAATTTTTTAGTATTTCAGTTGCTGCTTTCATAGTTTTTTTATCGGAAATACTTCCAATGAATATAGCTACTTTCATATATAATATGATTTAATTTTTATAAAAAAAATTGTACCGCATTTTTAAAAATAGAATGTTCATGGACATTAGGTATATTTTTTAATAATCCATTATCGTAACGTTCTGGATGAGTCATTCTTCCATAAATCTTACCATTTTCACTTAATAATCCCTCTACAGCAGAAACAGATCCATTGGGATTATATAATCTTTCTAAACTAGGATTCCCTTTTAAATCGACATACTGTGTAGCAATTTGATTTTTTTGAAATAAGATTTTTATTATTTCTTTTTTTGCATAAAATCTACCTTCACTATGAGATATAGGAAGATTATATATTTTATTTTTCATTCCATTTAACCATGGAGATTGATCAGAAATTACTTTTATATGAACACATTGAGATATATGTTTTTCTATTTTATTATAAGTTAACGTAGGAGACTTATAATTCCTTAAACAAATTTTACCATAAGGTAACAATCCAGATTTTATCAAACCTTGAAATCCGTTACAAATACCTAGTATCAATCCATCTTTATCAAGAAAACGTTGAATGGAGTCCTTAATATATGGATTATGTAATAGAGATACAATAAACTTGGCGGCTCCATCTGGTTCGTCTCCAGCGCTAAAACCTCCACAAAGCATAAATATTTGCACAGATTCCATCTGTTTTTTAATATGAAATATGGATTCCATAATATCTTGATCATTTAAATTTTGAAAAACAAAAGTTTTTACTATAGATCCTTCTTTTTCAAATGCACGAACAGATTCAAACTCATTATTTGTTCCAGGAAATACTGGAATAAATACACGTGGTTTCCCTTTTTTTATAAACCTACATTTCCACTTTATAGAATTCCATTCTTTTTCTTTACTGATTGGTATTTTTACTTTTTTAACATTTTCTATAATTTCATTGTAAGAAAACACAGAAGTAAAGGTTTTTAACCAATATTTTATAGATTCATTAATATCAATAGATATTCCATTAAAATTTAATGATTTTGAAGAAACTATTTCTCCTATTGGAATAAAATCATCTGAAATAGGAGATGAAGATTCTATAATTAAGGTACCTATACTTATTTCAAGCAAATTTTTGTTGCAATTTATGACCGCTCCTAAACCATTTCCAAATGACATTTTTGCAATAGCAATAGCAATCCCTCCATCTTTTACTGTTTGTACTGAAACAATTTTTCCTGAACGAATTCCATCATAGATTTTATCATAAGATTTTTTTATGGAATCAAAATCTGGCATTTCATTTTTTAATGAATGATGATAATACAAATAAATTTTATTTCCTATCCTTTTAAATTCAGGAGAAATAACATTTAAACATGAACCAGTGGATACTCCAAAAGCAATAAATGTTGGAGGGACATGTATATTTTTATATGTTCCTGACATAGAGTCTTTTCCTCCAATAGAAACCAAACCTAAAGACATTTGTGCATGATAAGCTCCCAATAAAGCAGAAAAAGGTTTCCCCCAATTTTTTGGATCATTTCCTAATTTTTGATAATATTCTTGAAAACTAAAATAGGATTTCTTATAATCTCCTCCCATAGAAACAATTTTAGAAATACATTCTACAATTGCATAAGCTCCTCCATGAAAAGGACTCCAAGAAGAAATTTCAGGATGAAATCCCCAAGACGCTAAGCTTACAGTATTTGTAGTTCCTTTTAAAACAGGAATTTTTTGAACGCTTCCTTCACATGGAGTCATTTGATATTTTCCTCCAAAAGGCATTAAAACTGTAGTAGAACCTACAGTACTATCAAACATTTCTACTAAACTCTTCTGAGAAGCTACATTTAATTTGGAAAGAGTCTCTAAAAAAATTGTTTTGTTAAACAAAAATTTTTTTGATTTTTCAAAAGGAGAAATTGAAATAGGAGAACTTACACAAACAGATTGTTCTTTATAGGAGCCTCTTGTATTCAAGAAAGAACTTTTTACGTTAAAAATTTCTTTTCCTTTATAGGAAAAAATGATACGTTTATTGTCAGTTATTTCTGCTATAGGTGTAGACATAATATTCTCTTCACGAGCCAAATGAATAAATTTTTCCACATTTTTGGGATCTAATACCACAGCCATACGTTCTTGAGATTCTGAAAGAGCAATTTCAAGAGCTTCTATTTTATCATTTTTTACAGGTATTTTATCTAGTTTAAGGATTAAACTATTGCTTAACTCTCCTATAGCAACTGCAGCTCCACCTGCCCCAAAATCATTGCATTTTTTGATTAAAGAAATAACTTCTTTTTTTCTAAAAAATCTCTGTATTTTTCTTTCTATTATTGGATTTCCTTTTTGTCCCTGTGGTATATTTTTTTTGGAATTTTCCTCATACTCCTTAGAAGAATCAGTAGCTCCCCCTATTCCTTCTTTTCCTGTTAATCCTCCAATTAATAAAATTATATCTCCTTTTTTTGGTCTTCTTTTCTTTATAAAACTAGTAGGTACAGCTCCAATAACCATTCCAATTTCCATTCTTTTCGCTCTATATCCTTCATGATAAATTTCATGAACATGTGTTGTCGCTATTCCTACTTGATTTCCATAAGAACTAAATCCATAAGCTGATTCTAAACAAATTTTATGTTGCGGAAATTTTTCATCAATGGTTTTTGGATTTGTAGGATCAGCTGCTCCACTTAATCTTAGCCCTTGATAAACAAAAGCCCTTCCAGACAAAGGATCTCTAATAGCACCCCCTATGCAGGTAGAAGCTCCACCAAAGGGATCAATTTCAGTAGGATGATTGTGTGTTTCATTTTTAAATAATAAATACCATTTCTCTTTTTTTTTACAACCAACTATGTCGACATCTATCTTAATGACACACGCATTCTGTTCATGAGATGGAAAAAAATTTTTTAATTTCCCTTGTTTATGAAAAATTACAGAAGGAAGATTAGATAAATCCATGAAATTAATAGGATATTTTGACCTTCCAATTAAATATTTATCTTTTAAATATTTATTAAAAACATTTTTGTATGTTTTTTTTAAAAAACCATCAAAAGAGATATTCACTAAATTTGTATAAAAAGTTTGATGTCTACAATGATCTGACCAATAAGCATCCAATATACGCAATTCTAATTGCGTTGGATTTCGTTTTTCTTGAATAAAATATTTTTGTATAAATAACAAATCATTTTTATCTATGGACAGATTACAAGTATCATGAAATTGATTGATTTTTTCAATAGAAAAATCTGTGAAATGATCTACAACTTGTAGATCATTTTTTTTTCTATTTTCTTCATTAAGATCCGATTTTATTTTTACATGATATTTTTTAATTTCATAAAAATCTTTGTTTCTATTAATTCCAATGAATTCAATCAATTGTCTGCTTTTTATAAAAACATTATTGGATTTAGGATCTAAAATTTTTATGCATTGCATAGCAGCATTTGCACGGTCATAACACTTTCTCGTAACTTCTTCTATACATGGATTATTTGAATTTATTTTTTCATGTAAAATATCTGTGACAGGATCTACAAAAATTTTGGGTAAACTTTCTAATAAAAGTTCTTTCCTTATATTAAATATATCATATCTATAATAAATAATCACTCGAGATAATGAAATATCTATATTATTTTTTAATTCCTGATATAATTTTCTAGAATCAATATCAAAAGGATCTTTTTTTTGTATATAAATTCTAAGATTCATAAATAAATATTTCAAATTTGTCTATCCATATTAGATATATCAGAATCAATTAAATGATGAAATCGATTTAATATTGGATTAACTTTTTTATCAATAAATTCTAAAGTTTGATCAGAAGAAAATCCTATAAAATTTTCTGGATTGAGCATTTGATCTATTTTTTTTTTATGAATTGGTATTTTTTTATCACGAGAAATACGTTGAATAAAATCATTTTCCTTTCCTTCTAATTTTATTTTCCTATTTGTTTCCATAGAATGAATTCGTATTCTATCATGAATTTCTTGTCTATCTCCTCCATTTTTGACACATTCTATAATGATGTGCTCAGTTATTAAAAATGGAAGTTCTTCTTCAACATGTTTTTCAATGATTTTAGGATATACAACAATATTTTCTAATATGTTATTCCAAATCATTAAAATAGCATCTACAGCCAAAAATGATTGTCCTATAACTAATCTTCTGTTAGCAGAATCATCCAAAGTACGTTCTAACCATTGAGTTGCTGCAACTATGGCAGAACTATTTGATAAAGAAATAACATACTTTGCTAAAGAAGCAATTCTCTCACTACGTATAGGATTACGTTTATAAGCCATAGCACTGGATCCAATTTGATTGTCGTCAAAAGGTTCTTCCATTTCTTTCAAATTCTGAAGCAAACGTAAATCATTGCTAAATTTGTGAGAGGATTGAGAAATATTGGATAATAAGTTTAATATTTGAGAATCTACTTTTCTATCGTAAGTTTGTCCTGTAATTGAAAAAACATTTTGAAATCCAAATTTATAGGATATTTTTTTTTCTAAATTTTTTACTTTTTGTAAGTTTCCTTTAAATAATTCTTTAAAACTATCAGCTGATCCTACTGTCCCTTTTACTCCTCTGAAATGAATATTTTTAAGTCTAAATTCTAATTCTTCTAAATCTAAAAGCAAGCTTTGTATCCATAAAGAAGAACGTTTGCCTACAGTTGTTAACTGAGCAGCTTGATAATGTGTGAAAGCTAAAGTAGGTACATTATGATATTCTATGGAAAAATTTCTAAGACGAAAAATTAAATTAACTACTTTTTTAAGTAAAATTTCTAATCCATCACGAATCGTAATAATATCCGTATTATCCCCTAAAAATGCACTAGTAGCACCTAAATGAATAATAGGTTTTGCTTTTTTAGCCTTTTCTCCGAAAGCATATAAATGCGCCATTACATCATGACGAAATTTTTTTTCATAAAAAAAAACTCTATCCCAATCAATATCATACAAATGTTCTTTTAAATCATAGATTTGTTCATCGCTGATATTTAACCCTAATTCTTTTTGTGTTTCCGCTAAATACAACCACAATTTTCTCCAAGTAGAAAATTTTTTTTTTGGAGAAAAATTATATAACATTTCTTTGCTACTATATCGTTCTACTAAAGGATTTTTATATTCTTTCACAAGAAAATATTTTTTTAAGAAAAAATTTTAAAAAATGAATATTTATTTTTAATAATATTTTTATTTCTTTCAGATCCTACAGAAATTAAAAGTATTTCTAAATTTAGATAATCTTCAATAAATTTAATATATTTCTTACAATTTTCTGGTAAATTTTCATATTCATTGATATGAGATATATCCTTTTTCCAGCCAGGAAAATCTATATAAACACTTTGTATATCCTTCTCTATATTTGCTGGAAAATATTTGATAATTCTTCCATTCCATTTGTATTCTACACAAACTTTAATAGTTTCTAACTCGCTTAATACATCTAGTTTTGTAATAATTAAATAATTAATTCCATTAATTGTACAAGAATATTTAAGAGCCATTAAATCTAACCATCCACATCTTCTTGAACGTTTTGTTGTTGCTCCATATTCGTTGCCTTTCTTGCGTATAACGTCATTTATATTATTTTGAATTTCTGTAGGAAAAGGACCAAATCCTACACGTGTACAATATGCTTTTGCAACTCCTATAAAATTACCTAAAAAATTAGGTGGGACTCCTGCTCCTATACAGACACCTCCTGTAGAAGGAGAAGAAGTAGTTACATATGGATATGTTCCATAATTAATATCCAATAAAATAGCCTGAGCTCCTTCAAATAGAATTTTTTTCCCATTATGAAAAGCATTATGAATTTCATAAACAGAATCTATAATACGATTAGAAATAATTTTTGCATATTCTACATATTCTTCATAAATAGATTTAAAAATCAGAGGCTCTCTTTTATAAACTTTTGTAATAATTAGATTTTTGAAATCTATATTATATTTTAGTTTTTGATAAAAATCCTTAATATTTAAAAAATCCAATAAACGTATTCCTATACGTGCTGTTTTGTCTTCATAAGTAGGACCTATTCCACGATGTGTAGTCCCAATAGATTTATATCCCAATGTTTCTTCTTTATATTGATCTAGCAAACGATGATAAGGCATAGTGACGTGTGCTCTTTTTGCTAAAAAAACTTTGGATGTATCAATATCCATTAATTCTAAATCTTTTATTTCTTTAATAAAAGATTTAGGATCTACAACAACACCTGGTCCAACAATACATTTTATATGAGAATAAATAACTCCAGAAGGAATCAAATGAAGAATAAAACGATGGTTTTTTATATGAATAGAATGACCAGAATTATTTCCTCCCTGATAACGGATTACATAATCTGAATTTTTAGAAAGTAAATCTGTAATTTTTCCTTTTCCCTCGTCACCCCATTGGAGACCGACAATAACATTTGAAGGCATGATATTTGTTCATTTTAATACTTCAACAAAGTTAATTTTTATAAATAGATAATAAAAAATATTTTAGTCTATTTTTTTTCAGAATTTCGTCTTAGATGTTGATAAGCTAATTGAGTAACTTTTCTTCCTCTAGGAGTTCTAATTAAATACCCTTCTTTGATAAGAAAAGGTTCATAAACTTCTTCTATCGTATCTGAATTTTCGCTTACAGCTGTAGATATAGTGTTAATTCCTACAGGTCCACCTTTAAAAGTATCTATAATAGATATAAGAATCCTTTTATCCATCTCGGATAATCCTTTTTTGTCTACATTAAGAGCTTGCAATCCTAAATTGCATATATTTAAATCAATAATTCCATTTCCTTTTATTTGAGCAAAATCACGAATTCTACGAAGTAAAGTGTTAGCTATACGTGGAGTTCCTCTGCTTCTATTAGCTATTTCAGAAGAAGCTTCTTCTGTAATCGGAATGTTTAGAAATTTTGCACTTCTATTTACAATATTTTTCAACAATTTATTTTCATAATAATTAAGACGAAAATTAATTCCAAATCTAGAACGCATAGGTTCTGTGAGCAACCCAGATCTTGTAGTTGCTCCTATTAAAGTAAAAGGAGATAAATCTATCTGTACTGATTTTGCGTTAGACCCAGTATCTATGATAATATCTATTTTATAATTTTCCATAGCAGAATACAAATATTCTTCAACTATTGGAGAAAGTCTATGAATTTCATCAATAAAAATAACATCATTTAATTTTAAATGAATTAATAAACCAGCTAAATCTCCTGGTTTATCTAATATTGAACCTGAAGTAATCGTGATATTAACACATAATTCATTAGCTACAATATGAGCAAGTGTTGTTTTACCCAATCCTGGAGGTCCATGAAACAAAATATGGTCCAAAGCGTCTTTTCTTTTTTTAGAAGCCTGAATAAAAACTTTTAGATTTTCCAGTATATCATGTTGTCCAACGAAATCTTGAATAGTTTTTGGATTGAAAGATCCTTCTAAAGAAGATAACACTATCTATGTATTTTAATATTAAAATTAAAAATCAGAGAATCCATGAATACAATATAGAAATAAAAAATACAAAATTCCAGGATTTTAAAATATTTAATATAGGATAATTTGTTAAATCAAATTGAATAGGAACGATAGACACGTATCCATTTTCTAATGCCCATTCATCTGTATCTATTCTTTTATCAGAATTGATAAAATCACCTACTAACCAGTAATAAATTCTTCCTTTTGGATTAGATCTTTTATCAAAACTTTCTTTCCATTTAGATTCCGCTTGTCTACATATTTTAATCCCTTTTATATCTTCTTCTTTCAATTTTGGAATGTTTACATTTAAACTAATTTTATTTTCTGAAATAGGATCAGTTTTATGAAGTATTTTTTTCACAATTTGATAAACATATTTTTTTGATACCTCAAAATCAGCATTCCAGTCAAAATCGAGTAGAGAAAATCCTATAGATGGAATACCTTCAATACTCGCTTCAATAACAGCAGAAATTGTTCCAGAATACATAACATTTATAGAAGAATTTGATCCATGGTTAATCCCTGATACACAAATATCAGGTTTTCTCGGAAGAATTTTGTTAATGGCTAACTTTACACAATCTACAGGTGTTCCTGAACATTCCCATTCCTTTTGGTTACCGTTATCGATTTTTACAGAATCACAATATAAAACTGTATCCATAGTTATAGCGTGTCCTACACCAGACTGAGGCTTATTTGGAGCAACAACATACACGTCACCTAAAGGATTCATAGCATGAATAAGTGCTCTAATTCCTGGAGCAATAATTCCGTCATCATTTGTTACTAAAATAATTGGTTTTTTCTTCATTTTTTCCAATTTTTTCCAAAAAAATTTATTTATACTATTTTTTAAATAAAAACATATTTTTAAATAAAAACATATTTTTAAATAAAAACATAATTGTGAATACTAAAGTAAAAATATATAACATATTGAAATACACAGTAATTAATTTCATATTCATTTTTATATTTAGTTTTTGTTCCTCTAATGGAAAACAAGAAAAATATCATTTGATATTGAAAACAGTATATAAAACGATTCATTTTTTGCATCCAAATCCCATTTCTATCAATAATGATTTTTCACAAAAAATATATAATAAATATTTTGAAAAATTAGATAATAAAAAACGTTTTTTCCTGCAAAAGGATATAGAAGATTTTTCTTTATATAAAAATAAAATAGATGATTTTTGGACTCATGGAGATCCTACATTTTTCAATGCTGTTATAAAACGTTTTTCTCAAAGAGTAAAAAAAGTGGAATCTATATGTTTTCAATTATTAAGGACCCCTTTTAATTTTAATAAAGAAGAAATACTTTTTATTGATAGTAAAGATATTGATTATCCGAAAAATGATATAGAATGGATGGAAAAATGGAGAAAATATTTAAAATATTTGACTTTATTAGAAATAATTGATTCTATTCATCAAAAAAAATTAAATGTTTTAAGCAAAGAAACTTGGAAAAACGCATTTATTAATGAGGAAGCAACATCAAGAAGAAAAGTAGAAGTATATATCCAAGAATATTTAAGAAAATTAAGAATAAAAAAAGAATTTGACTGGTTTTCTATGTATGTAAACACTATCACCACCCAATACGATCCACATTCCAATTATTTATCTCCTAAAGATAAAGAAATTTTTGATTTCAGTATATCTGGACAGAAAGAAGGTATAGGAATTAAATTACAAGAAGATAAAGGATATGCTACAGTTGTTCAAATTATTGTTGGTAGTCCTGCATGGAAAAGTAAAAAAATAGAAATAGGAGATAAAATTATACGAGTATCAAGAGATATAGATTCAAAATCGAAGAATATTGTAGGAATGTTATTGGAAAATTCCATTCGTTTGATAAGAGGGAAAAAAGGAAGTCAAGTAAAATTAACAATTCAAAAAAAAAATGGATCTATAGAAGATGTTTCTCTGATAAGAGATATCATAGAAAAAAAAGAAATTTTTGCAAGAAGTGCTATCATATTGGATAAAAATAAAAATAAATATGGATTGATCTTTTTGCCTGAATTTTATTTTAATCCCGAAAATCAAAAAGGAAGAAATTCTGCTCAAGATATGAAAAAAATTATTAAAGAATTAAAAAAAGAAAATATAAAAGGTCTAATTCTAGATATTAGAAATAATGGAGGAGGTTCTTTAGACACTGCAATAAAAATTACAGGTTTTTTCTTAGGAAAAGTTCCAATTGTACAAATAGGTAGTAAAAATAAAAAAAAGATATTAAAAAATAATGACGAAAAAATATTATGGGAAGGTCCACTTATAGTTCTTGTTAATGAATTCTCAGCATCTGCTTCAGAAATTCTTTCTGCAGCAATATCTGATTATAAAAGAGGAATTATTGTTGGTAGTGATCAAACATATGGAAAAGGAACAGTGCAAACTGTTTACCCATTAAATCAATTTTTTCTTTCTAATGAAGAATTGGGATCTTTAAAGTTTACTATACATAAATTTTATCGTGTTAACGGTAGTTCTACACAACTAAAAGGAGTGAATTCAGATATAGTTATTCCTCACGATGGGAATAATAATATATATTTAAAGTTTATGGAAAAGAATCAAAAAAATTCTATGAAATGGGATTCTGTAGATCCTGTTCCATATTCTTATTGGGATAAGAAAAAAATAGAAAAATTAGAAGATGTCAAGATAAAAAGTATTAACCGTTTAAGTAAAAAAAAGGGTTTAATTACTATTTATAAAACTATACAATCATTAGAAAAAAATTTTTCAAAAACTAAAAAATTGTCTTTGAACTGGGAAAAATTATATCTCCAAAACAGAAAAACAAAAATAAAAAAGAAAATTTCTCAAAAAATAAAAAATTATTTGAATATATACGGATCATTAATATTTCCTTCTTCTTATGAGATCAATCAAGAAAAGTTAGAATCCAAAGAACAAAAAGAATGGAAAAAAAATTTAAAAAAAGATTTTTACATTTCAGAATGCGTTCAAATATTACGTAATTTTAATGAAATTCCATAATAGGAGGTTTATAAACTTGAGCAACATCAGCTATGGCATCATTTTCTTTTAAATTAATCAATCTAACACCTTGAGTTGTCCTTCCCATAACTCTTATGTCTGAAACAGATATACGTATAATAATACCGGATTTTTTAATGATCATCAAATCATCTTGATCTGTAACATATTTTATAGCAATCAAACACCCTGTTTTTCTAGTGATATTTATTGTTTTTATCCCTTTCCCTCCACGATTAGTAACACGATAATTTTTTAAATGTGACCTCTTCCCAAATCCTTTTTTAGAAACAACTAGCAAATGTCCTTTTTCCTCTACACCAACACATATCATTCCAATTACCATATCATCCTTAACTGTAAAATGAATTCCTATTACTCCGGAAGAAGTTCTTCCAGTTGAACGAACTTTATTTTCTGAAAAACGAATAATTCTCCCACTTTTTACAGCAATAAAAACATGACTATCTCCCTTAGTTAAAATAGCTTCTAACAAAGAATCTCCTTTACGAATTATGATAGCATTTATTCCATATTTTCTAGGTCTAGAGTAATTTTCCAAGGATGTTTTTTTAATGATACCTTTTTGAGTTACCATCATAACGTAGTGATCTTTCACGTACTCTTTCTTAGTAAGATCTCCTGTTAATATATAAGCATTCACTTTATCATCTTTTTGAAGATGAATAATATTTTGTATAGCTCTTCCTTTAGAAATTTTAGATCCTTCCGGAATTTCATATACTCTTAACCAGAAACATTTTCCTTTTTCTGTAAAAAAAAGTAGATATTGATGATTTGTTGCTATAAGCAAATGTTTAAAAAAATCAGACTCTCTGGCTATAGCTCCTCTATTTCCTATCCCACCTCTTCCTTGACGTTTGTATTCCGATAAAGATGTTCTTTTGATATAACCAGCATGAGAAATAGTTAAAACTACTTGTTCATTTTCAATTAAATCTTCTATATGCACTTCACTTCCTGAATAATCAATTTGTGTTCGTCGTGAATCTTGATATTTTTTCTTGATATCTAAAAGTTCTTCTTGAATAATTTTTTTTCTTATAGAATTTTGATTTAAAACATTTTGAAAAAACTCTATTTTTTTTACAATTTCATCATATTCTCTTTTCAATTTTTTTAGCTCTAAAGAAGTAAGACTTTGTAAGCGCATATCTAAAATAGATTTAGATTGATCCTCTGATATTTTAAATTCTTTAATCAGAGTGAAACAAGCTTCATAATGATTTTTGGATCTTTTAATCATTTGAATCATAATTTCTAAATGATCTAATATTTTAAAAAATCCCATTAATATATGAACACGATTTTTACATTTTTTTAATTCATATTTTGTACGACGAACAATAACATCATTTCGATGATCCACAAAATTTTGAATAAGATCCTTTATATTTAATTGAACAGGATTCCCATTAACTAATGCTATATTATTAACGTTAAAATAAGTTTGTAGTGAAGTATATTGAAATAATTTATTCAATAAAATTTTAGGATTTGTGTTTTGTTTCAGAACATAAACAATTCGTAATCCATTTCTATCCGATTCATCACGAATTTGATAAATCCCTTCCATTTTCCCTTCTTTCATTAATCCTACAGTTTTAGTTATCATATCTGCTTTATTCACTTGGTAAGGAATTTCATCTACTATAATACATTGTCTTCCTTGAACTTCTTCAAAATGAACTTTCGCACGCAAAATAATACGTCCTCTTCCAGTATGAAAAGCGTTTTTAACTCCATCATATCCATAAATAATACCACCTGTTGGAAAGTCTGGAGCTTTAATGTATTTCATAATTTGTTCTACTGATAAATTATTATCATTGTCTATATAAGCACAAATAGCATTTATAGTCTCTTTTAAATTATGAGGAGGAATGTTAGTAGCCATTCCAACTGCAATACCAGAAGATCCATTAATGAGAAGATTAGGAATGCGTGTAGGTAAAACTTTCGGTTCCTCTAAAGAATCATCAAAATTTAATTGAATATCTACCGTATCTTTTTTTAAATCCAACAGCATTTCTTCAGATATTTTTTTCATTCTTACCTCTGTATAACGCATAGCTGCAGGTGGGTCTGCATCTAATGATCCAAAATTTCCTTGTCCATCTATTAATGGGTAACGAAGAATCCATTTTTGAGCCATACGAACCATAGTGTCGTAAACAGAAACATCTCCATGTGGATGATATTTTCCTAAAACTTCTCCAACAATACGAGCTGATTTTTTGTAAGAGCTCTTAGAAAGAACTCCTAATTTATACATTCCATAAAGAACTCTTCTATGTACAGGCTTTAATCCATCTCTAGCGTCAGGAAGAGCTCTAGATACAATAACAGACATAGAATAATCTATGTAAGATGATTTCATTTCATCTTCTATATTGATGGGAACCAATTTTTCTCCTTCACTCATTTTTTATAAAAATTATGAGGTTTATTATATTTGTTCTAATATAAAGAATATTAATAAATTAAGAAAAATCTATGTTTTTTAGTTCAAAAAAACATTCTCTGATCAAAGAATGTGGTACTTGACAATTATAAGAACATTTTCCTATCTCTTTTAGTAAAGAAAATTGAATTTTGTTTTTTTCATTTTTTTTATCATATTCCATAATCACCAGTATTTTTTCAATTTCTGAATCAGATAGATTCAAAATTTTATTTTGGATTGAATAAAATTTAGAAAGTGTAAATTTTATATTCTCATAATCAGAGATGGATAACCCATTAATTTTATATGAAATCCAAGATTCGCATATCATACCTATAACCACTGCTATTCCATGTAATATAACTTTATCCGTATTCATAAAATAACTTTCTAAAGCATGTCCAATAGTATGTCCAAAATTAAGAATTTTTCTTAATCCTTTCTCTTTAGGGTCTTGATCTACAATTTTTTGTTTTATCAAAATAGATCTACAAATTAAATGATCCCATTGATTGTCTGTTATATCAATAATGTTTTTTATATTATTTAGATTTATCCAAAAATCTTTATCTGCTATTAAACCATGTTTAAACACCTCAGACATTCCAGAAATGATTTCTTGATTAGATAGTGTTTTCAAAAAATTAGGATCAATTATTAAAAATTCTGGAATATAAAAAGATCCTATTTCATTTTTAATAGAATCTAAATTAATACCTGTTTTATATCCTATAGAAGCATCAACCATTCCTAATAAGGAAGTAGGAATATTCACAAAACAAATTCCTCTTTTAAATATAGAAGCAACGAATCCACCTATATCTGTTACAACACCTCCTCCTAAATTTAGGATTAAACTTTTTCTATTTGCTTTAAAATTCTCTAAAATTTTACATATTTGAATGCATGTATGAATATTTTTTTCTTTTTCCCCTGATTTTATTCTAATTAAGTTAGATTCTTTTAGGGAGTCTACATGAGAAAGAAGAACAGGAAGACAATATTGATAAGTTTTGTCATCCACTAAAATAAATGTATTTTTTATGGAATCTACTTTTTTAAGTAGATAATTTCTTAGTATTTCATAAGCTTTTTCATTAAAAAATATGAGTTTGTCCTTCTCACTTTTTTTCATTTTTATACATAAAATTTGGATTTATTCAACAAAATTAACTAATTTTTTATTAATCAATAAAATGAAATATCCGATACAGCCAAAAAATTATAAACATAAAACCTATTATAAAAAAAAACATATTAGGAATCCATCCTAAAATATTAATGAATTTGAATAAATACTCCATATGTTTTTTTGAATTAAGATTTAAGAAAATATGAAAATAAGTATTTTTTATATTTTCTCCTTGATTTTCATTTTTTCCTATCAACTAGTAAAATCTATAGAATTTAAGGAGAAAATATAAAAAATAGAGAAAATGGAAATATTTAGTTTTATTTCTCGTATTTGTAGTATGTTGGATCTTTGGGACTTTTTTCAGCATTTATTCAATCCAAGATGGATATTCTTATATTTTGGAAAAACAGCTTTGTTTGTTCTCTTAGCAATAGTTTTTGCAGAAACAGGATTTTTTATTGGGTTTTTATTGCCAGGAGACTCTTTATTATTTACTGCTGGAATTTTTGGAGAAGACTTATGCAAAAATTTTTATAATGTTCCCTTTTTTGTAATTATTTTAATTGTAGCTGGAGTTGCTATTCTTGGTAATATGCAAGGATATTGGTTAGGATATAAATCAGGAAAATTATTATATAAAAAAAAGGATTCATTTCTTTTTAAGAAAAAACATCTTATTCTAGCAAAATTATTTTACAACAAATACAAAACAACTGCATTGATTATGAGTCGATTTCTCCCAGTTTTTCGTTCTTTTGCTCCCATTGTGGCAGGAGTAATTCGTATAAGTTTTAAAAAATTTATGGTATATAATATTATTGGAGCACTTACTTGGACTTTTTCTATTATGTTAGCTGGACATTATTTAGATAAAAGTTTTCCTGAATTAAAAAATCATCTTGAATGGATAATATTATTAATCGTATTTACTACAACTTTACCGATTATACTAAAAATAAAAATAAAGAAAAAAGCTAAAAAAGTACTTACATAATTTTGTTTTTCTCAATCCTTCTAAGAAAGAAGAATTTTTGAATAACATCTTGACACTGATTTTTCATTACTCCAGAAACAAATTTAGTTTTTGGATGTAATTGGATACCAGAAGACAAAAATCCTATTCTAGAATGGTTGGAAGCTCCACAAACTACTCTTCCTATTTGAGACCAAAATAAAGCTCCAGCACACATAATACATGGTTCTATAGTGACATATAAGGTGCATTCCTTCATGTATTTATTTTTCAAATAATTGGATGCTAAATTAAGAACTAAAATTTCTGCATGTGCGGTAATATTATTGAAAGTTTCAGTTAAATTATGAGCTTTTGCTATTACTACATCGTCACATGTTATTGCAGCTCCTATAGGAACTTCATTCTTTTGAAAAGCAATAAAAGCTTCTTTTAAAGCTATTTTCATAAAATAATAATCTAAAAACATTATTTATTTTTTCCTTTCTTATCTTCTTCTCCTTTTGGATTTTCTTTTTCTTTTTGATCTTCTTTATTTTCTTCTTGGGATTCTTTAATATTTATACGTGAATTTTTTACTCTTGCTATAAGCGTATTAGAAGAATGTAATATAACATATTGACTATTATATAAATCATCAACTATTATCTTATCTCCTATATCTAAAGAATCTATATTCAATTTTATATATTCTGGAATATTAGATGGAAAAGCTTTTATTTTTAATTTTCTAATTGGAGAATAATATTCTCCGCCTTTAGAAACTCCAATCGGTCTTCCAAAAAATTTTATAGGAATTTCTAATATAATAGGTTTCGATTCATTAATTTGAAAAAAATCTACATGTAATATTTTATCATTAACAGGATCAAATTGTATTTCTTTTCGAACTGCATTTATATTTTCATATCCCTCTATTTGAATGATTACTCCATGAAATTCCGTTGTATACACTATTTTTTTTAAATTTTCTAATGAAGTGAAAAATGGAATATTAATATCTTTTCCATATAAAATACATGGTATTTTTCCAGAAAGTCGAATAGAACGAACAGCCTTTTTACCTACATTTCTTTTTTGACCGTATATATTTACATATTTCATATTATGAATTTATTACTGATAGATTCATCATTGTGTACTGATTGCATTACTTCAGCAAAAAGTGATGCACAAGATAAAACTTTAATTTTATCACTATATTTAACTTCACTTATAGGAATAGTATCTGTAACTACTAATTCTTCAAGTTCGGATTTATTTATTTTTTCATATGAATTCCCAGATAAAACTGGATGAGTAGCAATAGCTCGTACACTTTTAGCTCCTTGTTTTTTTATTAAGTTTGCGGCTTCTGTTAAAGTTCCAGCTGTATCTACCATATCATCTATCAATATGATATTTTTATCTACAACATTTCCTATAAGATTCATAAATTCAATTTCATTTGCTTTTTTCCTTTCTTTATAACAGATTACTACATCTGTTCCCAAATAACAAGCATAGCTTCTAGCTCTTTTAGCTCCACCCATATCTGGAGAAGCAATAGTTAATTGATCCATGTTTAATTTTTTAATATAATCAATGAATATTCTAGATGCATACAAATGATCTACAGGTATATCAAAAAAACCCTGAATTTGATCTGCATGCAAATCCATAGTCATGAGTCTAGTTGCTCCTGAAGCAACCATTAAATTTGCTATTAATTTCGCAGCAATAGGAGTCCTTGGCTTATCTTTATGATCTTGTCTAGCCCATCCAAAATATGGAATAACAAGTGTTATATTATTAGCGGAAGCTCTACGAGCTGCATCGCACATTAATAATAATTCCATTAAATTATCTACCGGAGGAAAAGTAGAACCAATTAAAAAAACTCTAGATCCACGAACAGATTGTTCAAAACAAGGAGTATATTCTCCATCACTAAATTTTAAAAATTGGACCTTTCCAAGAAAAGGTCCATAAAAAGAAGATATATTTTTTGCCAATTTTAACCCACTTCTTGTAGAAAAGAAGAGAACCTTTTGATTCATAGTTATATTTTTTATGCAAAAATACTTTTATAATCTTAATAAAATTAAGAAAAAAAATAATTAATATAATACTATGAAACAATACTTAAATCTATTAAAAAACGTATTAAAAAATGGTATAAAAAAGCAAGATCGTACTGGTATTGGAACGATAAGTATATTTGGATATCATATGCGATTCAATTTAGAAAAAGGGTTCCCTCTTTTAACCACAAAAAAATTAAATTTACGATCTATTATTTATGAATTATTATGGTTTTTGAAAGGAGACACAAACATCCAATATTTGAAAGATAATCAAGTTTCAATATGGGACGAATGGTCAGATAAAAACGGAAATCTTGGACCAATATATGGATTTCAATGGAGAAAATGGCCAACATATGATGGATTTTTTATTGATCAAATAACTAATCTTATAAAAGAAATAAAATTAAACCCGAATTCACGACGTTTAATTGTTTCTTCTTGGAATGTTGGTATGATTAAAAATATGGCTTTACCTCCTTGTCATTTGCTCTTTCAATTCTATGTATCTGACAAAAAATTGTCTTTACTCCTGTATCAAAGGAGTGCAGACATTTTTTTAGGATTACCATTTAACATAGCTTCTTATGCTCTATTGCTTATTATGTTATCTAAAACTCTTGATTTAAAAGAAAAAGAACTTATACATACTGTAGGGGATGCTCATATCTATAATAACCATATTAAACAGGTAAAATTACAAATAAAAAGAACTCCAAGAAAACTTCCAAAAATGATCCTTAATCCATTAGTAAAAAATATTTTTGAATTTCGTTTTGAAGATTTTCAATTAAAAGATTATAATCCTTATCCTCATATTAAAGGAGATGTAGCAATTTAAATTTTATCTTCTTTCTAATAACCAATCTCTAAAAACATTAAAATCATTAGATAAGGATATTTTTTGTTTTTTTACTTTTCTACTTAAAAATTTTTTCAGTATATCAGGAGCAATAATTTCTCCTCTTAAAGAGGACGGTATCTCATCTATAAATTTAATTGGATGAGCAGTTTCTAAAAAAATAGCAATTCTAGATGAAGAATCTTTTACTTCTTGCAAATATTTTCTTAATCCTAAATAACCAATAGATCCGTGTGGATCAAGCATATATTTATATTTTTTCCAAACTATATTGATGGTGTCTAAAGTATTTTTATCCGTAAACTGATAAGAAAAAAGTTTTTGTTTTAATTGAAATATATTTTTTTTGTACAAAAAATTCCATATTCTAGAAAAATTACTTGGATCAGATATATCCATAGCATTGGATATAGTTTTTTTTACTGGAAGAGGATGATATTTTTCATATTTTAAAAATCTAGGAATAGTATCATTAATATTTGTAGAAGCAATAAATAATTTTATGGGAACGCCCATTTTTTCAGCCATCATTCCTGCACAGATATTTCCAAAATTTCCACTAGGAACTGAAAAAATTAATTCTTTTGTATTCCCCATCATTTTTATTTTTCTATAAGCTAAAAAATAATAAAACATTTGAGGGATCCATCTAGCGATATTAATAGAATTAGCAGAAGTCAATAAATATTTTTTTTGTATTTTTTTATCCAAAAAGGCTTTTTTTACCATTTTTTGACAATTATCAAAATTTCCATTTATTGCTACAGAAAATATATTGTCTCCTAAAGAAGTAATTTGTTGTTCTTGCAAAGAACTAATTCCATTATACGGATATAAAATAATAACTTCTATTCCAGGTTTTTTGTGAAACCCTTGAGCTACAGCTCCACCAGTATCTCCTGAAGTAGCTACTAAAACTGTGACATTTTGTCCTATTCTTTTAGAAAAATAACTCAAACATCCTGCCATAAATCTAGCTCCTACATCTTTAAAAGCTAAAGTAGGTCCATGAAAAAGCTCTAATACGTGAATATTATCATGAATTTTTTGTAATGGAAAAGGAAAATTTAAAGTATCACAAATGATATTATGAATAAAATCTTCTGGAATAGATTTTCCAATATAAGGTTTGATGATATTCATCGCTATTGTATCAATATCATAATTAGAAATATTATGAATAAATTGATGTTCTAATTTTGGAATACGTTCAGGAACGTATAATCCACCATCTGGTGATAACCCTTTTAATACAGCATTTTCAAAAGAAACTAAATTTTTATAATTTTCTAAACTATGATACAACATAAGAATTATTTTATATTACTTATTAAATAATTTTAGACCACTTAACTCCTTGTTGATTAATTGGAGAAGTATAAGTTTTATAATCAATTTTTAATGGAGAGTAAACACGATTCATCATTTCAGTTACTTTTTTAGCAGTATTGTTTCCCTTACTTAACATGAAAACAGAAGGCCCTGAACCAGAAATTCCTCCACCTAAAGCTCCTATTTCTTTACATCTAATTTTGAGTTCATAAAAAGCTGGAATTAACATTGCTCGTATAGGTTCAACGATAACATCTTCTAAAGACCTGCTTATTAATTCATAATTCTCTTGATATAATCCGGCAACTAATGATCCTATGTTTCCCCATTGTCGAATAGCATCTGTCATTAATATTTTTTGTTTTAAAATTTCTCTAGCATCCGATGTTCTAATTTCAATTTGCGGGTGAATAATGCTTACCCATAATTCATTAGGGGAATGTAATTTAGTAATATCCAATGGCTTATAGCTTCTTACTAATGTAACCCCTCCCATGATAGCAGGAGCTACATTATCAGCATGAGCTGTTCCACTTGCAAAACGTTCTCCTTCCATTGCAAAACGTATTAATTGTATAGTACTAAAAGGATTTCCTAATAAAACATTAGCTCCATAAACAACTCCTGCTGCACTAGCTGCACTAGATCCTATTCCACTACCAGGATGAATATTTTTAATTAATTCCATCTCGAATCCTATCTTTTCTTCTTTTTTTTGTTGATATTTTTTTAATAAAAACTGCAATGCTATAAAAGCTACATTTTTTTTTGGATCGTTTGGCAACGGTGTCCCATATGTTCTGTTTATACGTATTCCTGGATTATTAGATTTATACAAAAAAATTTCATCTTTAGGATGATCTAAAGCTAATCCAATAACATCAAACCCACAAGCTAAATTTGCAACAGTAGCTGGTGAAAATATTTTAATCCCCTTCATAATTTTTATTTAGTAGCTTTAATAATATCAGAAAAGACTCCAGATGCAGTAACTTCTGCTCCTGCTCCTGCACCTTTTATGATAAGAGGCTGTTCAGAATAACGATATGTATTATATAAAACCATATTATCTTTTCCCTCTAATTGAAAAAATGGATGATTTTGATTAATTGATTCCAACCCTATAGAAGCTACACCATTTTCGTAACGAGCAATAAAACGTAAGCGTTTTTTCTCTTTTTCTGCTTTATTTCTGATTTTAAAAAAATAATCTTTGTACTGATCTAATTTTTGATAAAAAATTTCTATAGATTCAGATTTTAAACAAGTCACAGGAAGAAAAGATTTTTGATGAATATCACTAAGTTCTAATGGAGAACCACATTCTCTCGCCAATATAAGTATTTTTCGCATTACATCTAATCCACTCAAATCAATGCGAGGATCAGGTTCTGTATATCCTTTCAATTGAGCTTCTTTTAAAACTTCTAGAAATGATTTTTCTCCTGTAAAATGATTAAATATGAAATTTAAACTTCCGGATAAAACTGCTTCTATTTTATTAATTTTATCTCCACTATTTATAAGGTCATTAAGTGTGCTAATAACTGGGAGACTGGCTCCTACATTAGTTTCAAATAAAAATGGAGCTTTAAAGTGCCTAGAAAGTGTCTTTAATTTTTTATAATGATCATAATCAGAGGAACAAGCTATTTTATTACAAGTAATAACTCCTATTCCATTTTTTAAAAAATTATCGTAGGTCATAGCCATTTCTTCACTAGCTGTATTGTCAACAAATAAACTATTTCTCAAATTAAATTTCCATACTTTTTCCATAAAAGAGTATATGTTCATTTTATGACCGTTTTGATTCATATATTTTTCCCAATGAGATAAATTAATTCCATCATGATTGAAATACATTTTTTTGCTATTAGCTAATCCTATTACTCTAACCTGAAGTTTTAACTGTTCCAATAGATAATTTTGCTGTTGATCAATTTGTTCAAGTAATTTATTTCCTACTTTTCCTACTCCACAAATAAAAAGATTAATTTGTTTTGGTGGACTTTCAAAAAATGCTTCATGCAAGGTGTTTAATGCTTTTTTAAAATCAATTTTTTTAATAACAGCTGATATATTTTTTTCAGTAGAACCTTGTGCTATAGCTCTTACATTAATACTATTTCTTCCCAAAGAAGAAAACATTTTCCCACTAGTGCCATGAAGATTTTTCATATTATCTCCTACAACAGCAATAATGCACAGATCTTTTTCTATTCTCAATGGATCTATACGTCTATGATGTATTTCTTGAGCAAATTCGCTATCTATTACAGCTTTTGCTTTTATCACGTCCATTTCATGAATTCCTGTTGTAATAGAATGTTCTGATGAACTTTGTGTTATAAATATTACATTTATTTTTTCACGTGATAATGCTTCAAATAAACGTTTGGAATATCCAGGTATTCCTACCATACCACTTCCTTCAAGAGTAAGTAAAGCTGTATCCTGAATTCCTGATATACCTGTGACTGGTTGGCTAATGTTTGTATTTTTACTAATATAAATTAAAGTTCCTGTATCTAAAGGAGAAAAGGTATTTTTAATTTGTATAGGAATATGTTTTTTCATAGCAGGTTGTATCGTTGGTGGATAAATAACCTTTGCTCCAAAATGTGATAATTCCATTGCTTCTTCATAAGAAATTTCCTTAATAGGAAAAGATTGATTTACAATTTTTGGATTAGCAGTCATCATTCCACTTACATCAGTCCATATTTCAAGCAAACTTGCAGATATAGCTGCAGCTAAAATAGATGCAGTATAATCAGAACCTCCTCTTCCAAGAGTAGTTGTTTCATTTTCTAATGTAGAACCTATAAAACCTGGTAATACAATATATTCTGATATTTTTTCTCTAAAAAATTGAATAATATGATGGTTACTTGTAATAAAGTCTACTTGTGCACATCCAAATTGGGAGTCAGTAATGATTAAATCTCGACTATCCTTACAAACTGCATCTAATCCAGATTGTTTTAATTTTTCTGCAATAATAAAAGAAGAACTTAATTCTCCAAAACTCATAATTTTATCTAAAGAACGTTTTGAAAGTTCTTCTACTTGGAAAATTCCATCACACAAACTTTCTAAATCATTTATATTTTTTTTAATCCAACTCATTAAATGACTTTGATAAGTAATTGGAAATAATTCCCTAATGATATTTATATGACGAATTTCTATTTCTTCTAATATGTTTTTATAACAGTTTTTTCTTTCGGAAGCTAATTGACCACATTGTATTAATTGATCGGTAATATTTCCTAATGCAGATACGACAATAGCATATCTTCCTTTCGGTTTTTTTTTTAATAAAGAACAAATACGTTTGATCCCATCAGAATGAGCTACGGAACTTCCCCCAAATTTTAAGACTTGCATTTTTTAATTATTTTTTAAAACAATTTCCCCAATTATTCAAACAGAGATGAAAACAAAAATAATGATAATTTACGGAGACTTACTTTTTTATTTCTTTCAATCCTTATATTCCTTATATTATATTCAGAACAATGATGAGGAAATTGAATTGATATAATGTGAATTAATTATATATGAATAAAAAAGCTAGATAGAATTAAATAATATTTTCATTCATTTTTTCTTTATTTGATTTTTATACATGATTAAGGAAAAAAGAAAAAATTATTATAATATTTCATAACTTTAAATCTACTTTACTTGCAACGATGTTTTGTGAACATGAATCAAAAAAATAACTTAAAGAAAGTATGCATTTAACTTCTTATGAAAAGGAAAAAATTCTTCTGCACATGGCTGGAGAATTGGCAAAAAAACGTTTAAAGAGAGGATTAAAATTAAATTATCCTGAATCTTTATCTCTAATTACTCATTATGTTATGGAAGGAGCACGTGATGGAAAAACGGTAAAAGAACTTATGTATGAGGCTGGAAATATTCTAAATGAAGAACAAGTTATGGATGGAGTATACGAATTACTTAATAATGTTCAAATAGAGGCTACTTTTCCTGATGGAACAAAATTAGTCACTATACATAATCCTATTAAAAAAAATAGAAAAGAAAACTCTAACCTGATTCCAGGAGAATATAATCTTCTTAAAGAAGATATTCTTTTATTACCTGGAAGATCTCGTATAGGAAGAATAGTCTCTAATAGTGGAAATCGTCCTATCCAAGTAGGATCTCACTTTCATTTTTACGAAACAAATTCTGCTCTTCTATTTGATAGAGAAGGAACTAAAGGATATAGACTGGATATCCCATCTGGAAGATCTGTTCGTTTTGAACCAGGAGAAACTAAAGAAGTTATATTAGTAGAAATAGGAGGGATTAAAAAAATTTATGGATTTTCAGGAAAAGAAAATACAAAAATATGAAAAAAATAGACAGAGAATCTTATGCAAGTATGTATGGACCTACAAAGGGGGATAAAATTCGTTTAGGAGATACATCTTTATGGATTGAAATAGAGAAAGATTACACTATTTATGGAGACGAATGTGTTTTTGGAGGAGGAAAAGTTATTAGAGACGGAATGGGACAACATCCATCTGCTACAAGAAATGAAGGAGTTTTAGATCTAGTATTAACTAACGCTATCATTGTTGATCATTGGGGTATTATCAAAGCTGATATCGGAATTAAAAATGGAATTATAGTTGGAATAGGAAAAGCAGGAAATCCATATTTTATGGATGGAGTTACTACAAATATGTATATTGGAGTGGGAACGGAAGTTATTTCTTCAGAAAATCTAATTGTAACAGCTGGAAGTGTAGATAGTCATGTTCATTATATATGTCCGCAATTGTTTGAAGTAGCATTAGAAAATGGAACAACTACTATTATTGGAGGAGGATCAGGTCCTGCTACTGGTACTATAGCAACAAATTGTACTTCTGGAGTATGGAATATCCAAAGAATGTTAAAAAGTACAGATCACATTCCCATTAATTTTATTTTTCTTGCTAGTGGAAACAGTTCTAATCCAAAATCTCTAATTGAACAAATAGAAGCTGGTGCAGGAGGATTAAAAATCCATGAAGATTGGGGGAGCACTCCTTATGTTATAGATCAATGTCTAAATGTTTCTGATAAATTAGATGTTCAAGTCAATATACACACTGATTCACTCAATGAAGCAGGCTATGTTGAAGATACGTTAAAAACTTTTAAAGGTAGAACAATTCATACTTATCATACAGAAGGAGCCGGAGGTGGGCATGCTCCTGATTTATTAAAAGTTATATCTTTTTCTAATATTTTGCCATCATCCACAAGCCCTACAATGCCTTATACTTGCAATACAATAGATGAACATTTAGATATGTTAATGATTTGTCATCATTTAGATTCCAATCTACCAGAAGATGTTGCCTTTGCTAAATCACGTATAAGATCTGAAACTATCAGTGCAGAAGGTGTTTTACATGATATGGGAGCTATTAGTATGACTAGTTCTGATTCGCAGGCTATGGGTCGTATAGGAGAGATAGTAAAACGTACTTGGCAAACAGCCGATAAAATGAAAAAAGAAAGAGGATATCTTAATAATAAAGATCAAAAAAATGATAATTTTAGAGTAAAAAGATATATTTCTAAATACACGATAAATCCTGCTATTACTCATGGTATTTCAGAGTATGTAGGATCCGTAAATGTTGAAAAAATGGCTGATTTAGTATTATGGAAACCATCTTTTTTTGGAGTAAAACCAGAATTAGTTATAAAAAGTGGAATGATTGTATACGCTAGTATGGGAGATCCAAATGCTACCATTCCTACTCCTCAACCATTTATGTATCGTAAAATGTTTGGTTTTTTCGAACCAAAATTAAGCAGTCTTTTTGTTTCATCATTTGCTATTAATCATGGATTTTTTGATAAAAATGAAATAAAAAAACAAATAAAAATAGTCAAAGGATGTCGTTTTTTGTCTAAAAAAAATATGATATTAAACGGAGAAACTCCAAATTTAGAAGTGGATCCAAAAACCTACAGTGTTTATATAAACGGAGAAAAGATTATTTCTAGTCCTTCTGATACTTTACCGCTTTCTCAAAGATATTTTCTTTTCTAATTCAAAAAGTACCCAGGGCGGGATTCGAACCCGCATGATGTAAAATCACTGGATTTTGAGTCCAGAACGTATACCATTTTCGCCACCTGGGTTTAATTTTTCTATTTTTATTTTCAATTTTTTCAAAAAATTCATTCCTTTATCGTTTTTCATATACTCGTGTATATATATAACTTTTTTGATTTTTGATTGATAAATTAATTTACAACATTTTGGGCATGGAAAATGTGTAATGTATATAGATGCACCTTTACAAGATAAAGATGAAGAAGAAAGTTTTAAAATTGCATTTTCCTCTGCATGCATTACATACCACTTAGTTTCTCCATTTTTTTTTTCACATATATTATCAAATCCATTTGGAGTTTTATTGTATCCACAAGATATTATTTGATTATTTTTAACGATAACAGCTCCTACTTTTTTTTTTTACAAAAAGATAATTTTGATTGTTCAACAGACAATTTCATATATTCTATATCTATATTAGAATCCATATCTAAAATAAATGATAAAGATACAAAGTCTGCAAAATACAAAAATTAAAGATTTAATAAAAGTTTATAAAAATAAAAATTCTATCAACGGATTTATTGTTGAAGGAATAAAAGAATTTGATATGGCTATAAAAGGAAATTTTTCCCCAAAAAAAATATTCATATGCAAAAAGATATTCCATGAGTATAATATGATTGAGTCATATCATTCTATTACTTTTTTAATTAGTCTAGAAATATTTAAAAAATTAGCATACAGAGAAAATTCAGGAGGAATTATTGCTTTCTTTAAAGAAAAATTTATTTCAAATCAATTAAAAAATGAAAAAATAATTAATGATTCTTTAATTCTCATACTAGATGGGATCGAAAAACCTGGTAATATAGGAGCTATATTAAGAATAGCTGATGCTACAGGAATTCATTTTATTATATTATGTAATATGAAAACTTATATTTATAATTCTAATATCATCAGGTGTAGTTTAGGAAGTGTTTTTACAAGAAAAATTTTCATAGAAAAAATAGAATCTGTTTTTCTCTGGTTAAAAAAAAACAAAGTAAAAATTGTTTCAACAGGATTTTACCATCATAAAAAAGCGAAAAATTTATATAGAACTAAACTAAATTATTCCAAATTAGCCGTTGTTTTCGGTTCAGAAAATAAGGGAATATCTAATTTTTGGTTAAAAAAGTCAAAAAAAATCATAACTATTCCTATGTTTGGGAGTGTTGATTCATTGAATGTAAGTCATGCAATGTCCGTAATAATATATGAAATTGTTAGACAGAGGAATTATTCCACTTGATTCATTTTTTTTTGATTTTCATACACATAATCTATTTGAAGGGGGTTTTTTCTAGAAGCTTCTACAGACAATCTATCACAATAATCATTAATATAATGGTTATTATGAGATTTAACCCACTGAAAAACAATATTTTGTTTATGAACAATATTTAAAAATCTTTTCCATAAATCTATATTTTTTTTTTTCAAAAAATTATTGTTTTCCCATTTATAAATCCATTTTTTTTGAACCGTATTTACTATATATTTAGAATCGGTAAAAACTACAATATTTTGTTTTTTTTTTTCTATTTTTTCTAGTCCTACAATAACTGCTAATAGTTCCATTCGATTATTAGTTGTATAACGGAATCCTTCAGAAATTATTTTTCTTTTATAAGAACTTCCAATAATAGTTTCTATAAAAATTCCATATCCTCCTGGTCCAGGATTTCCTTTTGAAGATCCGTCAGTATAAATATGGATTTTTTTATTCACGAATAATTCATATTAAAATTTTAATTTGTTTATTATTTATTTTTTTCACGTTCGAACTTTTCTAATTGATTTTTTATCAAATCAAAACATTTTTTTTTTAAATTATTTTTATCTTTTAAGGATAAGTTTTTTGTAGATATAGAATGATGTTGTTTTATTCTTATTTTTCCTGGACTTCCTTTTATAATAGAAGAATTAGGAAATTTTTTTTTTATATCAGCGATGGTAAAGGGAATGATAGATATATTTTTTATTATAGCTATAAAAAAAGCTCCACTTTTGAAATTATCTAAGAGAATAGATGATTTAGGTACTCCTCCTTCTGGGAAAATACAAACGCTTTTTCCAGAATCTACCTCATTCTGTATTTTTTTAAATACTTGAATGCAACTGGATAAATTTTTTCTATCTATAAGAATATTGCTTTTTTTATAAACAAAACCAAAAAATGGAAGTTTGGATAATTCTGCTTTTCCTACGAAAACTAGAGGATGATTTCTCATTAAAGAATAAATTAACATAATATCCATAATGGATGTATGATTACTAATAATCATATATTGCTTATTTTTATCTAATATTTCTTCATCTTTTTCTAATACGTACCAAAATCCCATGAGGAATAAATTACTTCTAGCCCACATTTGATGAAACCAATATGCAATAGGATAATTTTTTTCTTTAAAAAGAAATGGAATGGAAGCTCCTGCCCATAATGGAATTAAAAATATGTTTATAACAAAAAACCATATACGCCATAATAATACAAATAACATTTGTAAAATTTTCATTATACAAAATAAAATTTAATAAAAATAAAAAAATTTTTAATACAATACTTTTATTTAAGTTTATTTTCTTTATATTTTTTAATTGTGGATATTGTTTTCTTTTTATTTAAAAAATCTGATCTTTGATTAGATAAATATAAAGTATGGTATTTTCCGATACATGTATACATTAGGAGAGTTTATTATAGAAAATAGAGATTATTTTTCGTATTCAACTGAGGAATTGTTACGATTATTTAGTTCTATAAAACTGGCTTCTAAGGCTATTCACAAAGAAGTCAATAAAGCTGGTTTAACTGAAAAAATTATAGGTAGTTCTGGGATTACTAATATTCAAGGAGAAAATCAACAAAAATTGGATAATTTCGCTCATAAAGCTTTTATTGAATCATTTAAAAGTAGGAACGTAGTTTGTGGAATAGCTTCTGAAGAAAGCAAAGATTTTATAGTGATCAATAATAAAAAAGAAAATCCTTTACAAAATCAATATATAGTTTTAATAGATCCACTTGACGGATCTTCTAATATAGATGTAAATGTATCTATTGGAACTATATTTTCCGTATATATAAGAAAATCTCCTATTCAAATGAATGTAACAATAGAAGATTTTTTACAGAGGGGAAATCAACAAATTCTTGCAGGATATATTATTTATGGATCTTCTACTATATTAGTGTATAGTATTGGAAATGGTGTACATGGATTCACATTAGATCCTTCAGTTGGAACTTTTTATTTATCTCATCATAATCTTAGTTTTCCTAAAGAAGGAAAAATTTATTCCATTAATGAAGCTAATTATACAAAATTTTCTAATGGCATTAGAAAATTTATTAGATATTGTCAAGAAAATAAAAATAAAGAAAATCGTTCTTATACAGCAAGATATATTGGTTCTTTGGTAGGAGATTTTCACAGAAATATGATACAAGGAGGAATATATATTTATCCTAAAAACGCTTCTTATCCGGAAGGTAAATTAAGATTGATTTATGAATGTAATCCCATAGCTTTTTTAACAGAACAAGCTGGAGGGAAAGCTTCTGATGGAAAAAGACGTATTCTAGATATAGAACCGAAAAAGTTACATCAAAGAACTCCATTCGTATGTGGCCCTACAGAAATGGTATCCAAATTAGAAGAATTTATGGATAATTGTGGATAATTTTTATTGTATGCAAATGAAAAGTAAGAAAATTTTTGATAAAGTTCTAAAAAATGGAAAATATTTTTTAGTAGATCCAGTTTCTTGTATTTTTTTATCAGAAGAAACAAATTCTGAAAAAAGTTCGTTAATCAAATTAACTGGAACTGTAGTAAAAAAAAAATATTTAAGAAATCAGTTCACAGAAATAGAATAAAACGTTTATTAAGAGCTTGTTTTTTGTTGAATAAACTTCTATTGGAAAAGAAAATGAAAAAAAAAATTTTTTTTTTCATTTTGATTTACAATGGGGGATACCTTCCTAAGTATCAAAATATCAATCAATCTGTAAAAAAAATTTTCAATAAAATAAAAAGATATTATTGTTGAAACAATTGCCCTGCATTGGCTCCAAATATTTTAACGGCAAAAGCTAATAAAACAATTCCAAATATTTTTTTGAGTATATCTAAACCACTATTTCCTATTTTTTTAGCTATGAAATCACATCTATCTATTACGAAATAGACAACTATCATATTAAGTATCAAAGATAAAAGAATAATGTTTACATCGTAAGTTGTTCTTAATGAAATTAAGGTTGTTAAAGAACCAGGTCCCGCTATAAGAGGGAAGGCTATTGGAACAATAGAAGTTTGAGCATTTTCTGTAACCTTGTGAAAATCTACTCCTAGTATCATTTCTAAACCTATCAAAAGCAAGACTATGGAGCCTGCTACAGAAAAAGAGTGAACATCTACTCCAATGATTTTTAGCATAGGTTGTCCTAAAAATAGAAAAGATAAGAATATAACAAGAGAACTGATTATAACTTTTTTAGTATTTATTATGTTCCCTTTTGATTTGAATCCCATAATAATCGGAGCATTTCCTAATATGTCTATAATACTAAAAAGTATCATAAAACAACTGATTAATGAGTTAATCCATTCCATATTCAAAATTTATTCTAAAAAATTTTTACCTTATTACGATTACGAATTATAGTTTTTTCTACTCAAAATACATTTACAAAGAGTTTTTTTCTTAAAAAAAAAGAAAAAAACAAGATTTAACCTTGATTTAAATACACAAATTAAATAAAAATATAATCAGTATCATTAATTTTTTTGAAAAAAATTTACATAACATTAAATTAACTGAACTGTTTAATTCAAAAGCTCATTTTCATAGGCTTTCCATCCTGCATTTCTATATTCTTCCGCTGCTATTTTTGGATTTTTAGATTGATAAATGGCTTTCCCCACAATGATAAAATCACTTCCATTTTTTTCAAAAGCCTGATTAGGATGAATATAGGTGTTTCCTAATAGATTTTTTTCACTAGAAAAATGAATTCCAGGTGTAAATAATAGTAGTCTATCATCTACTTTTCTTTGGGCTACAGTACCAATAACTTCTGGGTTTTTTAAAGAAATATTTAATACTTTTCTTATATAATTATCATCTGATAATCTACCATAAGAAGACATCTCTGATATTGTAATTAAACCCATACTGGAAGGAATATTCAAGTTTTGTATACTAGAACTTCCTGCTAGTACATGCGCTGTGATAATATCTGCCCAAGAAGAAATTTTATATATTCCATAATGTAATTGAAGATAATTGGTAGGACCAACATCACATAATTTTCTATCTTCAAATAGCAAAAATTTTTTTTCTATAGAAATATTTTTGAGATAATTTATAAATGATAATGAAAAATCATTGATAATATCTACATGAAGTTTTAATCCACAAATTATATCTCCAATTAAATTAACTAATTTCAATATATTTTTAGAATGTACTAAATCTGCAGAAACTATCAAATTTGTTTTTTTCTTCAATGTAATATCAATAAGTTTTTTCCCTATAGGATGAGAAACTTTTTCTTTTTTTTCTTCATAAGAAAGACGTTTATTTTGAGAATTTTTTATATTTTTTCTTTTAAAGAATTGAATCATATTTATTTCTTTTTTTTTTAAAAAATGTTTTTTTTCTAACATTTTTAAAATTTCTCCTATACGAAATAAAGTTCGTATATTATATCCTCTTTTTTTTATATTTTCTGTTCCTCCTTGTTCTCTATCGAGAATGGACATAATGTATTTTATAACTAATCCTTCTTTCTCGAGATCTATTACGGTTTTTATTAAACTTTCTCCACTTGTTATGACATCTTCTATAATAAGACAATTTTGCCCTTTTTTATAAATACCTTCAATCATTTTCTTAGTTCCATAACCTTTATCTTCTTTTCTCTTAATAATTAATGGAATATTAGATATCAAAGATAAAGTTGTAGCAATAGGTAAAGCTGCGTAGGGAACTCCACAAATTAGTTCAAAATTATTAGATGATACTTCATGAAGGAGTAAATCCGATAATTTTATTAGTAAATCTGGTCTAGAAGCTATTGGCCTAAAATCTATATATATGGGAGAGTTCATTCCACTTTTCAAAGTGAAATTTCCAAATTTTATGATTCCTAAATTATAAATTTTTAAAAAGAATTGTTCTTTTTCTTTCATATTTCATAAAAAAACTGTTTTAGTAAAGTTAAAAATTTTATACTTTGAATATTATTATAATTGATATGATTATGAAAAAAATAGACATTTCTTCTCATATAAATGGAATTCAACTTTCATCGTGTATTATGAATGCTTCAGGTGCTCTTTGCACCACAGATCAAGAACTATCCAATCTTTTTGATAGCTCTTCTGGAGCTGTTGTCACAAAGAGTTGTACAAAAAATCCAAGAGAAGGAAATGTAAAACCAAGATATTTTGAATGGAATGTAGGAAGTATTAATTCTATGGGGTTACCTAATCTTGGTATAGATTTTTATTTAAACTTTTTAGAAAAAAAAAAAACGAAAAAACCTGTTTTTCTTTCTCTATCCGGGTTATCGATCGAAGAAAATCTTTTTTTGATGAAAAAAGCTAATTTTTCTCAAAAAGTAACAGCTATAGAGTTAAATTTATCTTGTCCAAACTTGAGAGAAGAAGTATTAGGAAATGATTTGTATAAAATTTCTACTTTTTTAGAAAGTATATTTGAATTCAATAAAAAGCCTTTAGGAATTAAACTTCCTCCTTATTTTAAAGAAGAATGCATCATAAATATGTCCTTGCTTTTAAATCAATATCCTATTTTTTTTGTTACTTGTATTAATAGCTTACCTAATGGTATTTTTATCGATACAGATAATGAAAAAACAGTAATACAACCAAAAAATGGGTTTGGAGGAGTAGGAGGATCAATCATAAAACCATTTGCACTGGCTAATGTTCGTAAATTTTATACTTATCTGAGAAAAGATATTTCTATTATAGGATGTGGAGGAATTTATTCTGGAAAAGATATTTTTGAATATATACTATGTGGAGCTTCAGCTGTTCAAATTGGTACACAATTAATAAAAGAAGGAATTTCAATATTTGATAGATTAAAAAAAGAGTTTACTCTTTTTTTAAAGAAAAAAAATTATTCATCTATAAATAGTTTTAAAGGAAAATTGAAAAATTTTCAATAAGATTTAGAAAAAACAACTCTTTGAAAAGATGGAGTTCCGGAATATATACATTTTCCTTTTTCTTTTTCTGTAGATAAAGGTATACAACGTATAGTAGCTTCTGTTTCTTCTTGAATTTTTTTCCCCGTATTTTTATCTCCATCCCAATGAGCAAATATGAATCCTCCTGATCTATTTATTTTCTTTTTAAAATCATCGTAATTATCTGACTTAATCGTCAATTTTCGAGTTCTGTTTAACGCTTTTTGATAAATATTTTTTTGTATTTCATCAAGTAATTTAGGGATAAAATTTTTTATCTTTGTCCAAGAAATACACATTTTTTCATATGTATCCCTTCTAAAAATTTCTACTTTTTCGTTTTCTATTTCGTTTACTCCTACACTTATTCGTATAGGAATTCCTTTCATTTCATATTCATTAAATTTCCATCCAGGAGTTAATGTTCTCCTATTATCATATTTAACTCGTATTTTCTCTTTTTCTAAAATATTTATAATTTTTTCAATTATATGATTTATAACACTAAATTTTTCTTGATTTTTATATATAGGAATAATGACAATTTGTATAGGAGCTATTTTTGGAGGTAAAATTAAACCTTTATCATCTGAATGAGACATAATTAATGCACCTATTAGTCTAGTAGAAACTCCCCAAGAAGTTGACCATACATATTCTTTTTTTCCATTATAATTAGTGAATTGAACGTCAAAAGCTTTAGAAAAATTTTGTCCTAAAAAATGTGAAGTACCAATTTGTAAAGATTTTCCATCTTGCATGATGGCTTCTATGCAATATGTTTTTTCGGATCCATGAAATTTATCCATGTATGGTTTTATTCCTTGTAATACAGGAATACCCATAAAATTTTCAGAAAAATCTGTATAAATGTTTAATATTTTTATAGTTTCTTCTATAGCTTCTTCTTTCGTAGAATGAGCAGTATGTCCTTCTTGCCATAAAAATTCATTTGTTCTTAGAAATAACCTAGTACGCATTTCCCATCTTAATGCATTTCCCCATTGATTAAATAATAGAGGAAGATCTCTATAAGATTGAATCCAACGTTTATAGGTTTTCCATATGATACTTTCAGAAGTAGGTCTAATTACTAATTCTTCTTGTAATTTTGATTCATTGTCAATAATTAATTCTTCTTCATTTTTATTTTCACTTTTTTTTAATCTAGAATGTGTAACAATAGCACATCCTTCAGAAAATATTTCCGTGTGTTCTTTTTCTTTTGAAAAAATAGACTTAGGAATTAGTAAAGGAAAATAAACATTTTTATGTCCTGTATTTTTTAGCATTTTGTCTAGTTTTTGTTTCATTCTTTCCCATAAAGAGTAACCATATGGTTTGATAATCATGAATCCACGTATTCCGGAAAATTCTGCTAAACCAGACTTTACAATTATTTCATTATACCATTTTGAATAATCTTGACTTCGTTTAGTTAATTCGTTCATAAAAAATAAATATATAGAAATTATTTTATTAACACATTTAATTTTATTTCTAAATTAGTGAAAAAACTAATTTAGAAATAATATGGCACATCCTAAAAGAAGACAATCTAAATCTAGAAGAGATAAAAGAAGAAATCATTTGAAAATGAAAGTTCCTTTATTAGTGAAATGTTCTTTAACAAATCAAAAACATTTATATCATCACGCTCATTGGTATGAAAAAAAACTTTATTATAGAGGGAAAATTGTATATAAAAAAGAAAAATAATATCCTAATTATCAATGGATTTCAAAAAAATAAGATCACTTATTCAACTCGTTTCCAAATCAAATATTAGTGAAATAAGGATTAAAATAGGAAATACTAAAATTCACATAAAAAAAAATAGGATATTAAAAAATAGAAAACATTTATGGGCTTCCCCTAAAAGTTCCTCTTCTCTTTCTGATTTTTCTGATAGATTTCCCAAAATAGAAAAAGTAAATAATGTAAATGATATTGATAATCAATATTTAACAATAAAATCTCCTATGATAGGAACATTTTATAGAAAACCTCATCCAGATCATGAACCTTTTGTAAGAGTAGGAGATGAAATAAAAATAGGAACAAAGGTTTGTGTGATAGAAGCTATGAAATTATTTAATGATATTGAATCTGAAGTAAGTGGAAAACTTGTTAAAATACTTGTTGAAGACGCAACTCCGGTTGATTATGATCAACCTTTGTTTATTTTGGATCCAAAAGATTAATTCTATTCTATATGTTTAAAAAAATATTAATAGCTAATCGTGGGGAAATCGCTTTGAGGATTATACGAACAGCTAAAGAAATGGGAATTAAAACTGTAGCTGTTTATTCTACAGTAGATAAACATAGTCTTCATGTTTATTTTGCAGATGAAGCTGTATGTATTGGCCCTCCTTCTTCCCATCAATCATATTTAAATGTTCCAAATTTAATTTCTGCAGCAGAAATTACAAATGCAGATGCTATCCATCCTGGATATGGATTTTTATCTGAAAACGCATATTTTTCATCTATGTGTCATAAACATGGAATTAAATTTATAGGAGCTAAACCAAGTCATATGATTCAAATGGGTAATAAAATTTCAGCAAAAAAAACTATGAATGAAGCTGGAATTTCTTGTTTACCTGGATTTCATTGTTTTTCGAAATATTCTTCTAAAGAAATAGAATATTTTGCAGACAAAATAGGATATCCTGTTATCATTAAAGCTGTATCTGGAGGAGGAGGAAGAGGAATACGACCTGTTTTTGATAAAAAGAATTTAAAAAATTCTTGGGAAGAAGCTAAAAAAGAATCTTGGTTATGTTTTGGGAAAAAAGATATGTATATAGAAAAATTAATTTTAAATCCAAGACATATAGAAATACAAATTATAGGAGATAAATATGGAAAAGCATGTCACTTATCCGAAAGAGATTGTTCTATTCAAAGAAGAAATCAAAAATTAATAGAGGAAGCCCCATCTCCATTTTTAACCACATCTCTTAGAAAAAAAATGGGAGATGAAGCTGTTAAAGCTGCTGAATTTATTCATTATGAAGGAATAGGAACTATAGAATTTTTAGTAGATAAAAACAAAAATTTTTATTTTATGGAAATGAACCCTAGAATACAAGTAGAACATGCTGTAACTGAAGAAATAACAGGGTTAGATTTAATTCAAGAACAAATATTTTTGGCTTGCGGAAAAAAACTTTCCAGAAAAAAAAATTACTATCCCAAAATGTATTCACTAGAATGTAGAATTAATGCAGAAGAACCACATAATAATTTTCAGCCAGTCCCAGGAAAAATTACTCAAATACATTTCCCAGGAGGAAAAGGAGTTCGTGTCGATACGCATGTTTATGCAGGATATTTTGTTACACATTATTATGATTCTATGATAGCAAAAGTTATCACTACAGCGAAAAACAGAAAAGAAACCATTGAAAAAATGCGTCGTTCTTTAGAAGAATTTGTGATAGAAGGAATTCAAACTACTATCCCTTTTCATAGAAAACTTATGCAAAACGATGATTTTTTGAAAGGAAATTACAATACAAACTTTTTAGATGAAATAGATTTAAATCTACTATTATCAGAAAATTAAAAATCATATTATTTTTTTTTTTCAAAAATTTTTAAAACATTAATCATTTCTTGAATGTTCCCATTCATGAATCCTGCGAGATCATGAAAAGATTTATGAATTCTATGATCCGTTACTCTGCTTTTTGGATAATTATAGGTACGTATTTTTACAGAACGGTCTCCCGTAGAGACTAAAGATTTTCTTTGTATAGATATTTCTTTTAATTTTTTTTCTTTCTCAATTTGATAAATTTTTGATCTTAAGACGCTTATGGCTTTTTCAAAGTTTTTGTGTTGAGATCGTCCCTCTTGGCATTCTACCGTTATTTTACTTGGTAAATGAGTTAATCGTACAGCAGACTCTGTTTTGTTAACATGCTGACCACCAGCGCCACTAGATCTAAAAGTATCTTTTTTTATATCAGATAAATTAATATTTACTTCTATATCTTTCACTTTTGGGAGTACAGCTACTGTGATAGCAGATGTATGCACTCTTCCTTGAGATTCTGTTTTTGGAATTCTTTGTACTCTATGGACTCCAGATTCGAATTTTAAACTTCCATAAACTTCTTCTTCTCCATTTACATCTAAAATAATTTCTTTATATCCTTTGACTTTTCCTTTTTGAGCATGTATAATTTTGTATTTCCATCCTGATTTTTTAAAATACATTGTATACATTCTTAATATATCTTCTACAAAAAGACATGCTTCATCTCCTCCTGTTCCAGAACGAAGTTCTACAATAGCATTTCTTTCATCTTCTCCTTCTATTGTTTTTTCTTCTGAAAAAGAAGAAGTAAGATTAGAAAATTCTTTTTCAAAAAAAGAAAAATTTTCTAATATTTTTTCTTTTTCTATAGAAGCAAACTCTTTAAGTTCCTGATCTGAATCGTTCTTCAATATAAAATTTGCTTCTTGAAGTAATACTATTTTTTTATTATATTCCTTATGAAGAGAAACTATTTTTTCTAATTTTAGATATTTTTTTAATAATATTTTATATTTTTTTTGATCAGATATAATATTAGGTTGAATTATAGATTTTGAAATTTTACGAAATTCATTTTCATATTCTTCAAATTTTTTAATTAATGAATATTTTTTCATTTTTTCAGTTTTTCTTAAAAAAGTTTAAAGTTCATTGAATGGAAATAAATTCATCGTATTCTATTCATAGAATCAATTAGTTTTATGTCTTTTTTTATTCCTTTATTAGCCATCCACAAAAAGAATATGTTACAAAGACATAAAAAAACGAAAAAAACGGATATTTTTATTTTGCATGATGGATAAAAAAATGTAATTAAACTAATGCCAGTTACAAGTATATTCGTTTTATTCATAAATATTTGCAATTTCTTTCTTTTGAAAGAAAGAATACTTAAAATAGATAGAATTAAACATATAAGAACAAAAATTTTTCTTAGAAAAAAAAAATTATATGTAAAAATGATAAGAAAATAATATAAATAAACTGAATAAATAAAAATAGAAATAAATAGATATAATGTTTGTATTCTATATAACATATAGATTAAAATTGTTTACGTATATAATATATTTGTTATTTTCAAATTAATTTTTTGTATAATTGCATTTATCATTTCTAATATAATTATACTAGTATATTATTTTCCATATTTAGTGTATAAAATATAATCCAATTACTTTATGTTTGACATTACTGAATTAAAAAGTAAAAAACTTTTTGAATTACAGGAGATTGCTCGTTCTTCAGGCTTAAAAAAATGTACACAATTACGAAAGAATGAACTCCTAGAAAAAATTATATCCATTTTGAATAACAAAAATAATTCTACAAAATCTTCATTGAAAAAAGAAACCTCTTTAAAATTAAAAAAAGGATTTAAAGTGCAAAAAAAATTAGAATCAAAAAATTTGTTTAAAAATATAAATAATGGAAGAAAAAATTTAGTTCATAAAGAAAATATTAGATCTTCTAATTTCAGTAATTCAAAAATGTCAGAAGATGTAAAATATCAAAAAAAACATAAAAGTTATTCCAATTGGAAAAAAAATGATAGAAATGAATCTCAACAAGTATCATTTCATAATCATGGAATAGAAGGAGTATCACAAAAAATTTCTTCTAATAAATATCGTACTCCTGAATATGAATTTGAAGGAATTATAACCAGCGAGGGAGTATTAGAAACAATGCCAGAAAATTACGGATTTTTAAGATCTTCTGACTTTAATTATTTATCATCTCCTGATGATATTTATGTTTCTCAATCTCAAATTAGACTTTTTGGAATGAAAACAGGAGATACAATAAGAGGAGAAGTACGTCCACCTAAAGATGGAGAAAAATATTTTCCCTTAATTAAAATTATTGAAATAAATGGAAGATCTCCTTCTTTTGTAAGAGAAAGAGATTCTTTTGAACATTTAACTCCATTATTCCCCAATGAAAAATTCAAATTAGCTGAGAAAAACGCAACTCTTTCTACAAGAATAGTAGATCTTTTTACTCCCATAGGAAAGGGACAAAGAGGAATGATTGTTGCTCCCCCTAAAACAGGAAAGACTACTTTATTAAAAGAAATAGCCAATGCTATTGCTGCTAATCATCCTGAGGTATATTTAATTATATTATTGATCGATGAAAGACCAGAAGAAGTAACAGATATGCAAAGGAATGTAAAAGGAGAAGTTATAGCATCTACTTTTGATGAACCAGCGGATAGACATGTAAAAGTAGCTAATATTGTTTTACAAAAAGCAAAAAGAATGGTTGAATGCTCTCATGATGTAGTTATACTATTAGATTCTATAACACGTTTAGCTCGTGCATATAATACTGTAGCTCCTGCATCTGGAAAAGTATTATCAGGAGGAGTGGATGCAAATGCATTACATAGACCAAAAAGATTTTTTGGAGCTGCTAGAAATATAGAAAATGGAGGATCTTTATCTATTATTGCTACAGCAATGATTGATACAGGATCAAAAATGGATGAAGTTATTTTTGAAGAATTTAAAGGAACAGGAAATAAAGAACTTCAATTAGATAGAAAAATAGCTAATAAACGTATTTATCCAGCCATTGATTTAGTTTCTTCTAGTACAAGAAAAGATGATCTTTTATTAGATCAAAGTACATTACAAAGAATGTGGATTTTGCGAAAACATCTTTCTGACATGAATCCAGTAGAAGCTATGGAATTTTTGAGATCCAGAATGTCTAGAACTCAAAATAACGAAGAATTTTTAATATCGATGAATGGATAAATTTGTATTTATTATTTTTATTAATATTTGATTTTGTAAATGAAAAATATTATATTATCGTTAATCGCGGGATGGAGCAGTTGGTAGCTCGTCGGGCTCATAACCCGAAGGTCATAGGTTCGAGTCCTATTCCCGCTACTTTCTTCTCTTCAGAATAATAATTTCTTTTGAATGTATTCTTTTTTTATTTTTTTTTGTTTTTTTATTCTTTTCATATGCATATATTTTTTTAGAAAATTGGAATTGTTTTTTAGAAAGGAATTTAAAGATCAAGAAAACGAAATTCGAAATTTATCTCAATATAATAAAAAAGGAATTGATGATTCTTTAATAGAAGTAAGAAATAGATTATCGCAAGTTATAAGAGATTCTCAGGATTATATAGATAAAAAAATTCAATTTTACATTGATCATCAATCTAAAAAATTAGATTTCGTTTCTGATGAACAAAAAAAATTGATTAAAATTGTAGAAAAAAAACTTGAAGAAATAAAAGAAAATGTTAATGAAAAACTTCAAACTTCTTTGAATAGACATCTTGGTAAATCATTTGAAATAATCGGAAATCAGTTATTCTTCTTGCAAGAAGGTTTAGGTGAAATGAAAATTTTAGCAAAAGATGTAAGTTCGTTGAAAAGAACCTTAAATCATGTCAAAATATGTGGTAGTTTTAGCGAGATGCAACTTTCTATGCTTTTACAACAAATTTTATCTCCAGAACAATATGCTTCTAATGTTATTACAAAATCTAATACAAATTTTGTAGTAGAATTTGCAATAAAACTTCCAGGACTTGAAGATGGAAATATAATATGGCTACCTATTGATGTAAAATTTCCAAAAGAAACTTATGAAAAAGTACAAGAAGCTTATCGTAAAGGAGAAAAGAAGAATATAGAAGTAGCTATAAAAAATATGGAATCTGTACTTAAGAAAATGTCAAAAGATATTAAAGATAAGTATTTAGATCCTCCAAATACTACTGATTTTGCAATTATATTTTTACCTTTCGAAGGAATATATGCTGAAATAGCAAGGAATTCTGGTCTACTAGAAGAACTATTAAGAAAATATAAAACTGTAATAACAGGACCATCTACATTAGCAGCTGTATTAAACAGTTTACAGATAGGATTTAGAACTTTAGCTATTCAAAAAAGAAGTTCTGAAGTATGGGGGATTTTAGAAACTGTAAAACAGGAATTTAAAAAATTTGGATTTTTACTTCATCAAGCTCAGGATAAATTACAAGGAGCTTCAAAGGATATAGATAAATTACTAGGTGTTAAAACTAATCTCATTGAAAAAAAATTAAGAGATATAGAAAATTATTAATCTTAAGATTAGCATATAAGCGGAGAGAAAGGGATTCGAACCCTTGACACTTTATGTGAACACGCTTTCCAGACGTGCGCCTTAATCCTCTCGGCCATCTCTCCGAAAAAAAAGTAGGACTATAAGCCGGATTCTGTATATTTTACCTATCATTTATCTGGGATTTAAGTTACCTATAAATCTCTATCTGCCTACCCCCCGGTATCAACCGAGCCAATTTTCCGGTATACATGGCATTTCACCACACAGAGTTTACATGATTTCACTACAGCAGAAGAACAAACAAGGAAATAATCTACTCTGTACTTTCTTTCTGTTGCACTATTCCTCATCTTGCGATGGATGGGAATTACCCATTGTGTTGCTCTATGGTGTCCGGACTTTCCTCATTATTTTCAATGCGATAGGTCGTCCTACTTTTTTAAATTCGAGTAAATTTTTTCTACATCATGATCTTTTTCAAGATTTTCAATAAGTCTCAAAACTTTTTCTTTTTTTTCTTCTGAAACACATTCTATTATTTGTTTAGGAGTATGCATTACGTGATACTCATGGTATATTTCTAATTTCTCCAAATTATTCTTCATAGATCCGAAGAATGCAAAATCTGTATAGATAGAAACCATATCTAAATTTTTCACAAAATCTTTAGCTCCAAAATCTATTGTCATCAACTCAAAATCTTCCATAGAGTAATGAATATCTTTTTTTTTTATATAAAAAACACCTATTCTTTGAAAGAAATGAGTTAATTCTCCGTAATGACATAGCCTACCTCCATTTTTATTTAAAAATGTTCTTATATTAGAAACTGTACGAACACTATTATTCGTAACACATTCTATAATCAAACTAATTCCGTTTATTTGTCCTTCTAAATTTAAACTTTTATACCTGTTTGTTTTTTTTATTTGTAAAGCTTTTTTGATCGCTTTTTCTATAGTCTTTTTAGGAATATTAACTGACTTTGCATTCATAATCGCATTCTTAAAACGAAAGTTGTTTGTTCCTGATTCTTTGACAGCTATAGTTATTTCTTTAATAATCTTAGAAAATTTTTGAGATTTTCTAAAATCCTGATTAGATTTTCTATGTTGTATATTTGCCCACTTACTATGTCCTGACATGAAGTGTTTTTATTTTTATACTAAATTAGCAAAAAAAAACTTTAATTATGTCAAAAATTTGTGAATTGACAGGAAAAAAAGCAATGACAGGAAATAGAGTCTCTCATGCCAACAATAAAAAAAAACGTCGTTTTAATATTAATTTATGTAAAAAACGTTTCTTTTTGATAAAAGAAAAAAAATGGATTACTTTAAAAATTTGTGCTTATGCAGTTAAACTTATTAATAAAATAGGAATTGAAAATGCATTAAAACGTTACAAAATAAAAATTAATAAAAATGGCTAAAAAAGGGAATAGAATACAAGTTATATTAGAATGCGTTGAACAAAAAAAAAGTAGGATACCTGGTTGTTCCAGGTATATAACAACAAAAAATAAAAAAAATACTCCGTATAGAATTGAATTAAAAAAATATAATCCAATTCTAAGAAAATATACCACTCATAAAGAAATAAAATAGCAATAGTACTATGTCTAAAAAAATAGTAGAAAATAAAAAAAGGAAAATTTCAAAAAAAATGACTTTGGTTATAAAAATAGTCAAATCAGAAAAATCTGGTTCTTATAACTTTATTAATAAAATTATCGCTAATGATAATGAAGAAATAAAAAATTTTTTTCTAAAAAATTAGAAATTCATAATGTTTTTACAGATAAAAAAAGAAAAGAAATTAAGAACATAATTTAATAGTGAATTGAAAAAAACTAGAGAATCAATTTTTTCCAAAATAAAAAATATTTTTCTTAGAAAATCAAAAATAGAAAAAAATGTTATTGATCATATAGAGGATATATTGTTGTCCGCAGATATAGGAATAACTACTACCATAAAAATCATTGAAAATTTAGAAAAAAGAATTCAAAAAGAAAAATATAAAAATTCACAAGAATTATTTAATATACTTAAAAAAGAGATAGAAATCCTTTTTATAAATATTAAAAACGAATGTTTAGAAAAGAAAATAAAAAATCAAAAAAAACCATATGTAATTATGATAGTAGGAGTTAATGGAGTAGGAAAAACAACCACAATTGGAAAATTGTCTTTTCTTTTAAAAAAAAAAGGTTTTAATGTAATTATAGGAGCATCTGATACATTTAGAGCAGCAGCTATTGATCAACTTGAAATATGGGCAAATAAAGCTAAAGTTCCTTTAATAAAACAACATATACATGCAGATCCAGCTTCTGTTGCATATGATACTTTACAAGCTGCAAAATCAAGAAAAAAAGATGTAGTTTTAATTGATACAGCCGGAAGATTACAAAATCGTGTTGATCTAATGAAAGAGCTTTCTAAAATAAGTAGAGTTATGAAAAAAGTTATACCTGAATCTCCCCATGAGATTATGCTTGTTTTAGATTCCAGTACAGGTCAAAATGCTTTTGAACAGGTTAAAAAATTTATTTCATTCGTTGATGTTTCTTCTATTATTTTAACAAAAATAGAAGGGACAGCTAAAGGTGGAGTAGTTATAGGAATTATGGATCAATTCAAAATACCTATTCAATATCTAGGAACAGGCGAACAAATACAAGATTTGAAAAAATTCAATGGAAAAAAATTTATAGATTATTTTTTTGAATGAAAATTCAACTGACATGATGTCTTCTTCACTTACTTTCATTCACTATGGTATAATATTTGTCTTTATTTTCTAAATAAATTTCAATAATTCATTTTCATGGACAATAAAATTAGTGTTACTTCAGATAACATTTTTCCTATTATCAAAAGATTTCTTTATTCTGATCAAGAAATTTTTTTACGTGAACTTGTTTCTAATGCTACAGATGCCATTGTTAAATTAAAAACTATCGCAAAATTAGGAAATGAAAATTTGGAGTCTTTGGAAGAAGATGATTTGAAAGTTGGAGTTTTAATAGATAAAAAAAATAGAACTATTCGCATCATAGATAATGGAATTGGAATGACTAAAGAAGAAGTAGAAAAATATATTAATCAAATAGCTTTTTCTGGAGCAGAAGAATTTATTAAAAAATACAATAATACGTCTATAAAAGATGATCGTATTATTGGTCATTTTGGATTAGGTTTTTACTCTTCTTTTATGGTTTCTGATAAAGTTGTAATACTCACTCAATCTTATCAAAAAGATGCAAAATCAATATTTTGGTCTTGCGAAGGATCTCCTAATTTTGTTATGAAAGAAGTTGAAAAAAGAGATAGAGGAACAGAAATTATTTTATTCCTTAATGAAGGAAGTAATGAATTTTTAGAATATAATCGAATTTTAAAATTATTACGAAAATATTGCAAATTTTTGCCTGTATCAATTTATTTATCTTCCGAGGATAAGAACGAAGAGAAGAACAATGATAAAGATACTCTTATTAATAATGTAAATCCTTCTTGGAAAAAGAATCCAATTCAATTAACCGATAAAAATTATTTAGATTTCTATCATGAATTATATCCTAACCAATTAGAAGATCCTTTGTTTTGGATACACCTAAATATAGATCATCCTTTCTATTTAACAGGTATTTTATTTTTTCCTAAAATAGAAAAAAGAATTGATATCCAAAAAGATAAAATTCATTTATATCAGAATCAAGTTTATATTACGGATAATTTAGAAGGAATAGTACCGGATTTTCTTAGCTTGTTAAGAGGAGTTATAGATTCTCCAGATATTCCCCTTAATGTATCTCGTTCTCATTTACAATCTGACATTTCTGTAAGAAACATATCCAAATATATAACAAGAAAAGTTTCTGATAAATTGGATTCTATGTTTAAAAATAACAGAGAAGATTTTCAAAAAAAATGGGAAAACATAAAAATAATAGTAGAATACGGAATGATAAGTGTTCAAAATTTTTTTGAAAAATCCATCAATTTTTTTGTTTTTTCTACTGTAAATGATATTTATTTTACTCTAGAGGAGTTCAAAAGAAAAGTAAGAGAAACACAAAAAAATAAAGATGAAAAGATTGTTCTTCTTTATTCTTCAGATAAAGAAGAACAATATAGCTATATCAAGAAAGCAAAAAATAAGGGTTATGAAGTTTTAATATTAAATAGTCCTCTTTCGGTACATTTAATACAAAAATTAGAGTTTTATGACAAGGAAATTACTTTTGTAAGAGTAGATTCAGATTATATTGAAAAACTAATTAATAAAGAAGAAAAATATGATTCAGAACTTTCTGAAAAGGAAAAACAAGATTTAAAAAATTTTATTGAAATTTTTTTAGTAGATGATTATAAATTTTCAATGCAATTAGAAAATTTATCAAAAAAAGATTATCCTTTTTTAATTGTAGTACCTGAATTTTTGAGAAGAATGAAGGAAATGAATGCTATAGGGAAAGGAACCGAAGATGAAAAAGAGAATAAGAAATATTATCAATTGATAGTGAATACTAATCATATTTTGATGAAAAAAATATTGCAAGAAACATCTGAAGAAAAAAGAAAAGAAATTATTCAAGAAGCTTTAAATTTAACTCTTTTATCCAAAAATTTGCTAAACGGAAAAAATCTCAATACTTTTGTATCTAAAAAATTGGAAGATTTAACTTTATAAGTTATAACAGTTTTTTATTTTTAAGATTTATTGAATTTTCTTAACTTAATCCCTGTTAATATTTTTTTTGTATATAAAGGAAAATCTGAATTTTGTATCCATCCATAATAGTTTGGGTCTTTTTCAAATATTTCAAAAATCTTTTCTCCTTTGTATTTTCCAAAATTAAATATTTCGTTTCCATTTTCATCTATTTTAATAAATCCAGCAAGATCTGCTATATTTTTTTGATGAGAAAATTGATTTAGACTTTTAACGTCTTTTTTAAGATTTTCATATTTTTCCAATTGTGATAGTAATATTTCATATGTAGCCAATGCATCTGCTTTTGAACTATGAGCTTTCATAAGATTTTTATTGCAATAATATTTATAAGCAGCAGAAAGTGTTCTAGGTTCCATTTTATGAAAAATAACTTGTACGTCTATAGTTTTATATTTTTTAATATCGAAAGATATTCCCGATCGAAGCATTTCTTCTGCTAAAATTGGAATATCAAATCTATTAGAATTATATCCTGCTAGATCTGTATTTTCAATCATTTTCAAAATAGAGAAAGAAACATCTTTAAATCTAAACTTTCCTACTACATCCTTATCTTCAATGCCATGAATAGCTGTTGATTGAGGAGGAATAGGGATTCCTGGATTAACTAGCCAAGTTTTATCTTCTTGATTTCCATTAGGAAATACTTTTAATATAGATATTTCTATAATTCTGTCTTTTCCGATATTGATTCCTGTAGCTTCTATATCAAAGAAACAAATGGGACGATGAAGTTTTAATGTCATATTTTTTTCATATTTTTCTTTTTATGAAAAAAGATTGAGATTGTTATGTGACAAATAATAATGCATGGAATAGCAACTACATGTAAAGTTAATAAAAGAAATGTACTAATCAATAAAAAAATATAACGTATTTTATTCTTCTTCCAAAGAAGACCATTGAAATTTAAGGAAATCATTGGTATTTTAGATACTAAAAAATAACAAGAAAAGAATATTAAAAAAAGCATTATGATAGGAGACATTATGATTTTTTTTGCAAAAAAAGAAACTGCAGAATGAGTTGTGATAATAATAGATAAAGAAGAGAAAAATAAAGTATTTACAGTGGTAGTCAATCCTCTATATATATTATTGTAAGGATTAATATTAAATTTAGCAAGACGACATGCGGAAAAAATAGAAATCAAAAAAGAAAACCATTCAATAAACGGAATTTTCTTTTTCATTGTTTTCAATAAAATGAAAACTATTATAGATGGAACTATACCAAAAGAAACCATATCAGAAAGAGAATCTAATTCTTTTCCAAACTTGTTTTCATTTTTTATTAATCTAGATACAAAACCATCTAAAAAATCAAATATTACTGAAAGTAAAGTTGTAAAAGAAGAAGCATCAAAATTTCTTGATTGTAAAAAAATTATGGACATACATCCACAAAAAAGATTCAATAAACTTAATAAGTTTGGAATTATTTTTATCAAAATTATAAGAATTATATAAAAATAATAAATAATGATTAAATTATTTTATATTTCTGATTTTAAAATCAAAAACGAGTCTTTTTTTATTCAAGAAATTTGTATTTTATTAAATAATGAAGGGATGTATATTGGAAATATTAATTATGTTTTTTGCAATGATAATTACCTTTTAGATATGAATGAAAAATATTTGCAAAAAGATTTTTATACAGATGTTCTTTCATTTAATTATTCTATCAAAAAATGGATATCTGGAGATATTTTTATTAGTATAGATCGTGTTTTTGAAAATTCTAAAATATGGAATCAATCTTTCATGGTTGAAATAAAACGAGTTATGATACATGCTGCATTGCATCTTTTAGGATATGATGATCAAAACAAAGTAGATAGAAAAATAATGAAAAAAAAAGAGAATTTTTATTTAAATTTTTTTCAATTTTGAAAATAAAATTATGTTTGTAGATATATATGATATTATAGTCGTTGGAGGAGGACATGCTGGGCTAGAAGCTTCTTTTGCATCTTCTAACATGGGCTCCAAAACTCTACTTATTACTACTAATTTACAAACTATAGGTCAAATGTCATGTAATCCAGCTATAGGAGGTATAGCTAAAGGACAAATGGTGAGGGAAATAGATGCTTTGGGAGGTTATTCTGGAATTGTTTCTGATCATAGTATGATTCAATTTAGAATGTTAAATAAATCTAAAGGTCCTGCAATGTGGAGTCCTAGAGCTCAATGTGATAGAAAGTTATTTTCCTATTATTGGAGGTTTTTTTTAGAAAAAAACGCTAGATTAGATCTGTATCAAGATACAGTTACATCTCTAATCATAGAAAAAGATACAATAAAAGGAGTAAAAACTTTTTTTGGATTAAAGATTAAAGGAAAATCAGTTATACTTACAAATGGAACTTTTTTAAATGGGAAAATACATATTGGTAAAAAAAAAATTAAAGGAGGAAGAATAGCAGAACAAGAAGTTCGTGGAATTACTGAACAATTAACCAAACATTTTGGATTAAAATATGGAAGAATGAAGACAGGAACATCACCAAGAGTGGATGGTCGTTCATTAAATTATGATAAAATGAAGTGTCAAAATGGAGATACTTTTCCTCAAAAATTTTCTTTTTTTGATGATACAAAAAAATTAACCAAACAACGAAAATGTTATATAACTTGTACCAATCAAAAAGTACATGATTTAATACGTCAGTATTTAGATTATTCTCCAATTTTTTCAAAATCTATTCAAGGTGCAAGTCCAAGATATTGCCCTTCTATAGAAGAAAAAATCTTTAGATTTCCAGATAAAAAAGAACATCCTATTTTTATAGAGCCTGAAGGATGGAATACTGTAGAAGTATATATTAATGGATTTTCCACTTCTTTTCCGGAAAAGATACAATATGAGTCATTAAAGAAAATTTCCGGATTTGAAAAAGTGAAAATATTAAGACCTGGATATGCAATTGAATATGATTATTTTCCTCCAGAACAATTAAAACTTACTTTAGAAAGTAAAATTATAAAAAATCTTTTTTTTGCTGGACAAATTAATGGTACTACTGGATATGAAGAAGCTTCAGCTCAGGGATTAATGGCAGGAATAAACGCTTATTTAAAAGTAATGCAAAAAGAACCACTAATTATTACAAGAAATCAAGCTTATATTGGAGTTTTAATAGATGATTTAATTACAAAAGGAACAAAAGAACCTTATAGAATGTTCACTTCAAGAGCTGAATATAGAATGTTATTACGGCAAGATAATGCAGATGTAAGACTAACTCCTATTGGATATAATATAGGTTTGATTTCAGAAAAAAAAATGAGAATATTAGATACAAAAAAATCTAAAATTGAAAAATGTATACATTTATTTCATAACATGAATATTAATCCAAAAATTATCAATCCAATATTAGATACAAAAAAATCTCCAAGAATATGCTTTGATAAAAAAGTAGAAAATATTTTATCTCGTTCTGAGATTAGTATAAAAGATATTATTTCTATTCCATTTTTAATGGAAAAAATTAGAAAAAATGATTTTAATCAAGAAATATTAGAACAAGTTTCTATTCAAATAAAATATAAAGGATATATAGAGAGAGAAAAAGAAAATGCAAAAAAACTATTAAAATTGGAAAAACTAAAAATTCCAAATAATTTCGATTATAAAAAAATACAATCTCTTTCTTTAGAAGCGAGAGAAAAATTGGATTATTATCGTCCAGAATCATTAGCTCAAGCATCAAGAATTAGTGGAATTTCTCCTTCCGACTTAAGTATTTTGCTTATTTATATGAAACGTTAATTGTTGTTAATAAAATCTTAATGAAAACAAATAGTTGTATACGTTATAATCATTTTAAGATGATACTACAAATAAATCTTCATCTTCTTTTTTCATATAAAATCTTTCTCTTGCTAATTTTTCTAAATATTTAGGATCCATAGTCAATTTTTTTAATTGATTTTCTTCTAATAAAATTTTTTTCTTCAAATAATCCCTATCTAATATCATTTCTTTAATATTTTTCTCAAACTTATAATGTAGAATAAAAGAATTAGAATCAAAAAAACACATCCATATAAGGAAAAAAAAACTAATCCAAAAGTATTTTTTTTTTAAAAATTTATACTTTTTTTTCATGTTTTATACTTTTTTTTTCACGTTTTAAATTGATTATAAAACTCAAAAAATAATTCATAAATAAACTGAAAATAATCCAATACATACTAAAAAAAGATAGAAAAAAAATACACCAAAAACCAGATATGGTTATTATTAAAAAAAGTAAAAATCCTATAAATTTAATTATCATCATAAAATAAATGGAAGTTATAATTTTTTCTATAATTTCGTAAAAAATAATACAATGATTTATAGAACAGAAAAAGATATTTTAGGTGTAGTGAAAGTTCCTGTAGATAAATATTGGGGAGCACAAACGGAAAGATCAAGAAAAAATTTTAAAATTGGTTCAGAATCTTCTATGCCTATAGAAATTATTCATTCATTTGGTTTATTAAAAAAAGCTTCTGCTCATGCAAACTTTGAATTTGGTCTTTTATCTAAAAAAAAAAGAGATCTTATTTCTTTTGTTTGTGATGAAATTATAGAAGGGAAATTAAACGACCAATTTCCTTTAGTCATATGGCAAACAGGTTCCGGAACTCATACAAACATGAATGTGAATGAAGTAATTTCCAATAGAAGTCATGTTTTAATGGGATGTGTACTTGGTGAAAAAAAATCTTTCATTCACCCCAATGATGATGTTAATATGTCTCAATCATCTAATGATACCTTTCCTACAGCAATGCATATTGCTTCTTATAAAAAATTAGTAGAAGAAACTATTCCTTCTATTAAGATATTAAGAGAAAATTTAGAAGAAAAATCCAAGTCATTTCAAGATGTGATTAAAATAGGAAGAACCCATTTAATGGATGCAACTCCCATTACTTTAGGACAAGAGTTTTCCGGTTATGTTTCTCAAATAGATCATGGGTTATACTCTATTGAAAAAAGTTTAGATCATCTTTCTGAATTAGCCATAGGAGGAACTGCCGTTGGAACTGGATTAAACGCTCCTAATGGGTATGATACAAAAGTCACTAAATACATATGCAAATATACAGGATATCCTTTTAAAGTCGCAAAAAATAAATTCGAGGAATTATCATCTCATAGTGCTATGATTGAAGCTCACGGTGCTCTTAAACAAATATCCGTTTCTTTAATAAAAATATCAAATGATATTCGTTTTTTATCTTCTGGTCCACGTTCAGGAATTGGAGAAATTTTTATTCCTGAAAATGAACCAGGATCTTCTATCATGCCTGGAAAAATAAATCCTACTCAATGTGAAGCTATTATTATGGTTTGTACACAAGTTCTAGGAAACGATGTATCCATTTCTATGGCAGGATCTTCAGGAAACTATGAATTAAATGTAGCTAAACCATTAATAGTATATAATTTTTTACAATCTTCCCAACTACTTGCAGATGCTTGCACATCTTTCTCTTCCTTTTGCATAAAAGGAATAAAACCTAATTATCAAAGAATTCAAGAATTCTTAGATAAATCTTTAATGCTTGTAACAGCATTAAGTACTAGTATAGGATACGAAAAATCAGCAAAAATAGCAAAATGTGCTTATGAAAATAACAGCTCTTTAAAAGAAGAAGCAATTCGATTAGGATATTTAACTGAAATTCAGTTCGAAGAATTAGTTAATCCATCAAGAATGGTATGAAGAAAAACCAACATTATGAAAAGAATAATTTTTCTACATTAATATGAATGATATCGGCAATTTTTTCTTCTGAAAAAGAATAAATTTGAGAAAGTTTTTTTAAAATTATTCTTATATTTTTAGGTTCATTTCTTTTTCCTCTAAAAGGATGTGGTGATAAATAGGGAGAATCTGTTTCTAGAACTAAATGATCTAAACTTATTCTATGCAAGAAATTACTAATATTATTATTTTTGAAAGTAATTAATCCTCCAATCCCTATTTTAATTCCTAAATCAATAATTTTTTTTGCCTGTTCTAAAGTTCCAGAAAAACAATGAAATACTCCTTTAAGAGAAGAATTTTTTTCTTTTAATAAAATGTTCAAAATGTAATTGAAAGCTTTTCTACAGTGTATAACAATAGGAAGTTGTTTTTTATTTGCAAATTTTATTTGAGTTTGAAAAGCGTGTTCTTGTTCTGAAAAAAATTGATTATCTAAATAAAAATCCATTCCAATTTCTCCTATAGAAATAAAAGAATGTTTACATAACCATTTTTCAATAATATTTAATTCTTTTTCTAAATTCTTGGAAGAAACCTTGTTAGGATGTAGTCCTATCATAGGATAACATATGTTAGGATACTTTTTTTCTAATTCTAATATATAAGGAATGTCGGAAGTTTCTACAGAAGGAATAAGAAATCTGTTTATTCCTTTAGTTAAGGATTTTTTAATTACAAAATCAATATCTTCATTAAATTCTTTCATGTATAGATGAGCATGTGTATCAGTAATTTTCATATAATTAATTTTAAATTTAAAAAAATTTTATTTTTATGAAAGCTTATATGTTTCCTGGTCAAGGATCTCAATTTATAGGAATGGGAAAAAACTTATATAAAAATTCTCATGTAGCAAGAAAATTATTTCAATTAGCTAATGATGTTTTAGAATTTAGTATAACATCTATAATGTTTGAAGGAACTATGGATACTTTAAAAAAAACAAAATACACACAACTTGCAATTTATATATATTCAGTTATAAAAGCAAAAATATCACATGATTTCGAACCGGATATGGTAGCAGGACATTCTCTTGGAGAATTTTCTGCTTTGTCTGCAATCGATGTTTTTCCCTTTGAAAAAGGGTTAATGTTAGTTAACAAAAGAGCTTCAATTATGCAAGAAATTTGTGAATCAATAAAGGGGAATATGGCTGTAGTGTTAGGATTGGAAGATAAAATTATAGAAGAAATTTGCAAAAATGATGGTGGAATTATTGTTCCATCTAATTACAATGCTCCCGAACAGTTAGTTATTTCAGGAGAACATAATGCTCTGAAAAGAGTTTGTTATTCTTTAAAAAAAATAGGAGCTAAAAAAATACTTATTCTTCCTGTTCATGGAGCTTTCCATTCTCCTATCATGGAACCAGCTAAAAAAAAATTCCAGGAATTTATAGATAAAATTTCTTTTAAAGATTCAAAATGTCCTATTTATCAAAATGTAACTGCTCAGTCAGTGATAAAATCAGAAGATATAAAAAAAAACCTTATAGAACAATTGACATCTCCTGTAAAATGGAAACAATCTATAGAAAATATGATTTCTAATGGAGCTATTTCATTTACAGATATAGGACCAGGAAATATTTTACAAAGTTTAGTGAAAAAAATTTCTAGGAATTTTACAAGAAAAATATAAATGTGATCATGCATCAACATAAAAATTTTTTTTATAGTCATGGGAAGATCTTGTTAACAGGAGAATATTTTATTTTACGTGGGGCATGTGGATTAGCTTTACCTACAATAAAAGGACAATCATTAACTATATTAAAAAATAATTTATCTTCTGTATTGCATTGGAAATGTTACGATGAGATCAATAAACCTTGGTTTGAAGCAGTTTTTAAACTCCCTTCTTTAGATATTTGTTATGAAACAGAAAAAAAAATAGCTCTAAAATTAAGAGATCTATTATTAAAATCTAAAAAAATACAAAAAAAATTTCTTCCTAATTCATTAGGATTATATGTAAAAACAAAATTAGAATTTCCTATAAATTGGGGATTGGGAAGTAGCTCCACTTTAATTTACAATATAGCAAGATGGGCTAGAATAGATCCATATATGTTATTGGGAAATGATTTTCCAGGAAGTGGGTATGATATAGCTTGTGTTTCCAATTCAAAACCAATAATTTATAAATTTAATAAAAAAAAACCTGATATTGTTCCTATAAATTTTAATCCTTCATTTAAGGATCAACTTTTTTTTCTCCATCTCAATAAAAAGCAAAATACTTGTAATGGTATAAAATTTTTTCTTTCTAAAAAAAATATATCCAGTAAGAGTATTGAATCTATATCTTTTATTACAAAAAAAATTCCTTTTTGTAAAACACTAGAAGAATTTGAAAAATTGTTAGTAAAACACGAAATGATCATATCAAAAATTTTAAATATTCCTACTATTAAAGAAACATATTTTCCAGATTATTTAGGATTGGTTAAAAGTTTAGGAGCTTGGGGTGGTGATTTTGTTTTAATAAGTTCTAGAAAAGGAATGAAAAATTATTTTTATAAAAAAGGTTTTCGTACACTTCTTTCATTTGAAGAAATGATTTTATTATAAATAATATTTATAGGTAGATTAATAATCTAAAAGTAAATAGTGCGGGAGAAGGGACTCGAACCCTTACGCCTAATAGGCATCAGATCCTAAGTCTGACGTGTCTACCAATTCCACCACACCCACTTTACTACTATATACTCGTATACTCAAAAAATAGAAAAATAAAGTATCTTAAGTTATAGAAGAATATATAATTTCATTTTTTTTATTGATTAATTGATAATCATTGTATCCAAATGAATCTTTTGGAATTATTTTAATCCATTTTTTATATTTAAAAAACCATTTTTGTTGAATAGAAGGAAATCCTTTTTTTAAATAAGCTGAAATAAAAGAGTGTATATGTAATTGTATACCTTTATGGTTTTTATTTCTTATAGTAGATTCTATAATCAATTCTAAACGATGAATATAATCAATAGGATAATCTTTTTCTTGATTATTTATATTTAATTCAGGTCTTACTCTATGACGAGTAAATTGAACTAACCCAAATTTGTTTGGAGGTAAAATTTTGTGTTTAGCTCTGTCATTTTTCATCTTTTCTTTTAAATGTTCATATAATTTTTTTCTCTGAATAGGTTCATACATATCTATAAAATCTACCACAATTATACCTCCCATATCTCTTAATCTAAGTTGTCTTGCTATTTCTGTTGCTGCTAATAAATTAATTTGAAATATATTATTCATTCTTTCCGATTCTGTACAGTTTTTTTTCATGTTATTATTCATTCCACTATTAACATCAATAACATGCAAAGCTTCAGTATGTTCTATTATAAGATAAGCACCATTTTCAAGGGGAACATTTTTTCCTAAAAAAATTTTTATTTGTTTCTCTATTCCGTATTTTTCAAATATTGGTATATTATCTTTATAATATTTAATTATATTAATTTTTTCAGGAGCAATGAAAGATAAATACGAATGAATTTCTTGATAAATAAAATTATTATTACAATAAATAGATTTAAAATCATCGTTAAATGTATCTCTTAATAAACAAGAAGTTTTGCTCCTTTCTCTAAGGACTCTAACTGGAGGGGGTTTCATTATGCTCCCTAATATTTTTTGCCATTTTTCGATTAAAAAAACCATTTCCTCATTCAATACATTTTCTTTTTTCTTATAAGAAGCTGTACGAATGATTATACCAAATTCATTAGGTTTTATCTTCTTTATGTAAGAAAGAAGTCTCATTCTTTCTAATAAATTTGTATTTTTTATTTTTTTAGAAATATAAATTTTTTCTGAAAAAGGAATCAGAATTAAATGTCTTCCTGATATACAAATTTTTGCAGTTAATTTTGGTCCCTTATTGGATATAGGTTCTTTCGAAATTTGAACTAAAATTTTTTGTCCAGGACGTAATATCTTATTTATAGAATTTTTATCTTCTTTTTTTTCCAATTTATTAGATAAAAATTTTTTATGCGTATAAATTATATCTAACATTTTATCTATTTGAAATCCAAGATCGTTATAATGTAAAAAAGCACCTTTGGAATGTCCTATATCAATAATAGCTGCATTTAACCCATATAAAATTTTTTTTACTATTCCTAAATAAATATCTCCTACAGAAAATTGTTCATTAAAAACATCTCTATGAAGCTCTAGCAATTTGCCTTCTTCTAAAAGAGCAATTTTTACTTCTTGTTCTTCTGCATTTATAATTAACTCTTTATTCATATACACAAAAACAAGGAAAAAGTTTTAGAAGTTACAATAGATAGATAAATTTTCTTTATTTTTTCTTATGCCTATTTCTTCTACTTCTTTTTTTTCTTTTATGGGTAGCAATCTTACGTCTTTTTCTTTTTTTTCCGTTAGGCATAATTTTTATTGATTTATATTCATTACTATAATCACATATCATTTTTTTATAGGAACATTTTTCTTTACTAATTCAGTAAAAGATTTTGCAGGTTTAAATGCTGGGATATTATGTTCAGGAATTACAATAGACTCATCCTTAGATATATGTCTCCCAAGTTTTCTTGCTCTATATTTAATAATAAATGATCCAAATCCTCTCAAATACACATTTTCTCCTGATGTTAGACTTTGTTTTATTTTTTTCATAAATGTTTCTATCACCTTTTGTGTATCAATTCTTTCAGATCCAGTTTCTGATATGATTTCTGTTATTATATCTGCTTTTGTCATGTTAAATCATTATATCGAATAACAAAATTCGGTTTCTTAAATATACCAATTTTTTATAAAATTGCTCTAAAATTAAACACATATGGATTTTTCTAAAAAAATAATAAATTGGTATAAAAAAAATCATAGAAAACTTCCTTGGAGAAAATCTAAAAATCCATATTACATATTAGTTTCAGAATTTATGTTGCAACAAACAAAAGTTTCAAGGACTATAAAATATTACTCAAATTTTATAAAAAAATTTCCAGATTTAGAAAAATTGTCTAAAGCAGATGAAAAAGATGTGTTAAAAGAATGGGAAGGATTAGGTTATTATTCCAGAGCAAGAAATTTACATTCTTTAGCTAAAGAACTGAAAAAAAATAATTTTTTTCCAAAAAAATATAAAGAATTGATAAAATATAAAGGTATAGGTCCATACACAGGAGCTGCTATTGCATCCATCTGTTTTAATGAAGTTATTCCTGCTATTGATGTAAACGCTTACAGAGTATTTTCTAGGTATTTAGGAATATACGATGATATAACATCTACTGCAACAAAAAATATGTTGAGAATTGTAATTTTAAAAATGATGGATAGTAAATATCCGGGGATTTTTAATCAAGCAATTATGGATATAGGTTCTATTTTTTGCACTATAAAAAATGCAAAGTGTTTATTATGTCCAATTATGAATTCTTGCTTTTCCATTAAAAATAATGTTGTACATACATTGCCAATGAAAAAAATAAAAAAATACGTTATGAAACATAGATTTTTTTATTATATTTTCATGCATGATCGTGACAAAAATATTTGTATCAATAAAAGATATGCTCAAGATATATGGAAAGGACTTTATGAGTTTCCTTTAATTGAATCAGAAGAAAATCTTACTTCCGTTGAAGTTAACGATAGAATTTCTAAAATATTTAGAATAGTTTTTTCTAATTTTATAGTGTCTATTTTTAAAATAAAACATAAAATTTCTCATCAAATTTTATTCATTCAATTTTTGAATTGCAGATCTACACTATATTTAAAAGAAAAGATAAATTGTGACAATTTTTTATTTGTACCATACAATAAAATAAAAAAGTATCCTTTTCCTAGTCCTATTCTTTTATTTTTAAAACATGAGAAAATAATTTAGTGATGAACTTTAATCTTAAATCATGAATTATGCAAAATTTGCAATTTTCTTTTTTAAAAATTATCATTAAAATTTAATCTATTGGAAAAAGAATCTTCGACGAATATTTTTTTAGAAAATACTTTACATTTAGTTTATTATTTTATATCAATAATAATACTCCTATTATTTTCTGCGCTAATATCTGGATCAGAAACTGCTTTTTTTTGTCTTGAAAAAAAAACTATTGACAGAGAGAGAAAAAAAAATTCTCATAAAGGAAATCTTGTTCTTAAAATACTTAGAGATAGAAAAAAACTTTTAGCGACAATATTAATATCAAACAATTTTTCTAATATTGGAATTGTTATATTAAGTTCTTATTTAATAACAGAGTTTTTAGAAAATGAGTATTTGATTTTTTATAAATTTTATATACCTATTAATTTTCTTTTAGAAGTTGGACTTCTTACTTTTATTTTGCTTTTATTCGGAGAAATCATTCCAAAAATATATGCTAGTAAAAATAATTTTCAGTTTGCTATTCTTATGTCTAAACCATTGATTTTTCTTAGTAAAATTCTAAATCCTATTAGCAAAATAATAATTTTTATTTCAAAATTTATAGAAAAAAAAGTGATAAAAAAAAAGAACATCATATCTGTTGATCAACTTTCAAAAGCATTAAAAATAACATCTTCAAATCAAAAAAATTTTAAAGAATGTAAATTTTTGCAAAGAATTGTTGATTTTGGAAATACAGAAACACATCAAATTATGACTCCGAGAATAGACATGTTCTCTTTAAATAAGAAAACTATTTTTTATGATGTTTTAAAATTGGTTCGTTATCAAGGATACTCTCGTATACCTGTTTATAAAGATAGTATTGATGATATAGAAGGGGTTCTTTTTGCTAAAGATCTTCTTCCATTTATTTACGATGTGAATTTTAAATGGACTCGATTAATTCATAGTCCTTTTTTTGTTCCAGAAAAAAAAAAGATAGATGATCTTCTAAATGATTTTAAAAAAAGAAAGATTCATTTGGCTATTGTAGTGGATGAGTATGGAGGTACTTGTGGCCTAGTTACTCTTGAAGATGTAATTGAAGAAATAGTAGGAGATATTATTGATGAATTTGATGAAGAAGACATGTCTTTTTCCAAGTTAAATCAAAATAACTATTTATTTGATGGAAAGACTTCTTTGATCAATTTTTATCGTATTATGGAAATTAAAGAAGAAGTTTTTTTTGAGAAAAAAAAAGGAGATGCTGATACTTTAGGAGGTTTTATCATGGAAGTAAATAAAGAATTTCCAAAAAAGAAACAGAAGATAAATTTTTTAAATTATTCTTTTATTATAAGAAGTATCGACAACAAAAGAATAAAAACTGTAGAAGTAATAAGGAAAAAAAATACTTATATGTAAGTTAAATTTATAAAATTATGCATAAAAAAAGAGAACATTTAATAAAAAAGAATACTATTTTTTTTTCTATCATATTTTTAGTAATAATAGGAATTGGTGCATATTTTTTTTTCAAAAAATTTTTTTTATACCCTTCAGAAAAAAAAGCAATGAAAGAACTAAATTATGCTCAACAATACCTTTATCAGGGTAATATAGATAAAGCTTTAAATAGAAAAAAAAATAAAATTAATTATTTAGGTTTTTCTGGAATTTCTTCTAAATATCCTTTTACAAAAGCAGGAAATATTTCCAAATTTTATGCAGGAATTTGTTATTATAAATTAGGGTCTTACAAAAATTCTATTGAATTTATGAAAAAATTTTCTGCAAAAGATGAAATTTTATCTTCTGTAAAATATGGAATAATAGGAGATGCTTTCGCACAAATGAAAAATAAAAGAGAAGCCTTAAAAAACTATGTTATTGCAGCAAACATAAGAGAAAATGAAATAACCACTCCCATTTATTATTACAAAGCTGCATTATTAAGTTTTTCTATGAAAGAATATAAAAATTCTAAATTTTTTTTTCAAAAAATAGAAAGAAAATATCCTTTTTTTTTATATAGAAAAAACGTGAAAAAATATCTTATGTTTATTGAGAATAAGTTATAAATTGTATTGTATGAAAACATGTCCTATTTATTCATTGGATAGAAAAAAAATAAAAGATGAAAATTTAAAAATTTCAATCATTGTTTCTCTATGGAATGAAGAAATTACTAAAAGATTATACCAAGGAGCTTATGAAACCTTAATTCAATTAGGAGTTTATAAACAAAATATTCAAACTTGGGAAGTTCCTGGAAGTTATGAATTAATTTATTCTGCTAATAAAATAGCAAATTGTTATAATTTTGATTCAATTATTACAATTGGATCTATAATAAAAGGAGAAACTTTTCATTTTGAAAATATATGTCAATCTGTTTCGCAAGGTATCAAAGATATAAACATAAAACATGATGTCCCTGTTATATTTTGCATTCTTACTGATAAAAATAAACAACAATCTTTTGACCGATCAGGTGGAAAAAATGGGAACAAGGGAATAGAATGTGCTAAGACAGCTATATACATGTCTTTGTTTAGAAAATCTATAACATGAAAGATGTTATCCAATTTTTACCTGTAAACGTAATAAGTCAAATAGCAGCAGGAGAAGTTATACAACGACCTTCTTCCGTTTTAAGAGAACTTTTAGAAAATGCAATAGATGCAAACGCAAAAATTATCGATATCTTTGTAAAAGATTCGGGAAAAACGTTAATTCAATTAATAGATGACGGAGATGGAATGAGTAGAAACGATGCAAAAATGAGCATTCAAAGATATGCTACCTCGAAAATTAAAAAAGCTAATGATATTTTTCATATTACTACAAAAGGGTTTAGAGGAGAAGCATTAGCTTCTATTGCTCTAATTTCTCAATTAGAAATACAAACGAAAAATAAAGAAGATACGGTAGGGATACACCTGTTTGTAGAAGAAGGAAAAATAAAAGAGGAAATTCCTATCAATATGCTTAAAGGAACTAGAGTTTCTGTAAAAAATATTTTTTATAAAATTCCTGCTAGGAGGCAATTTTTAAAATCTTCACGAATAGAGTTTCAACATATTATTCATGAATTTTATAAAATAGTTCTAGCACATAGAAATATTTTATATCGTTTTTATCATAATGATAAAATCATATTCTTCTTTCAAGGATCTTCTTTAGAAGAAAGAATTAAAGTAATTTTTAAAAACAAAAATAAAATACTTACTCCTATTTTTCTAAATAAAAATAAAATTATTGTAAAAGGACTTGTTAGTGTACCAGATGCTTATATAAAAAAAGGAGATCAATTTATATTTGTTAATCAACGTTGTGTAACTCATTTACTTTTACACAAAAATATTATTCACGCTTATAATGGTTTTTTAAAAAATTTAAAAACGGTTTCTTATTTTATTTTTATTAAAATAGATTCTTGTTTAATAAACTGGAATATTCATCCTGCAAAAAAAGAAGTTCAGTTAGAAGGAGAAGATATTTATGGTTCTATGATTCAAAAGAAAATTAAAAAAATTTTGTTTCATCAATATGAAGTGAAAAACAAAGAATTGAATAATTATAATGTTTCTTTTTCTTGTAATTCGAAAGAATTTTTTTTAAAAAATTTGTACCTTGAAAAATTTTCTTATAAAGAAAAAATAATTCAATTAGAAAATTATTTTGGATTGAAAAATTTTCTTTTAAATGGAAATATTGGTTTAATAAATCAAATATCTCATTATGTTTACAATAAAAAAACAATAGAAACTTTCCAAGTTAATAAAAAATACATAATTTTTACGTTAAATAATGAATATTTAATATTAGTCGATCAACATAGAGCACATAAAAATATATTATTTGAATTTTTTTTAAAAGAGAAAAATTTAGTAAGTCAACAGTTCCTTTTTCCTATAAGAGTGAAACTTATAGAAAAGGAATTTATTTCTTTAAAAAATATAAAAAATGAATTGATAAATTTTGGATTTCATTTATATTTCTGTAATGAATCAGTTTATTTATATTCTCTTCCTGAAAAGATACATCAAAATGCATTGATTGATATTATTCATAATATTTTAAAATATAATTTTATAAAAGGAGAAAAAAACAATAAAAAAATACTTATTCAATCAATATCGAAATCAGCATCTATAAAATATGGTACTAAGTTATATCCTGATAAAATGGAATGTTTGATTAGAGATTTGTTTTCGTGTCATAATCCAAATTATACGGATTCAGGGTCCCCTATATTTTTTGTTTTTAAGAAAAATTTTTTTGAAAAGTGAATTTTTATACAAATTTCAATTCAGATGCTGTAAAACATTTAATAAGCATTAATATACTTGTGTATACAGCTACTTTTGTTTTCTCACAATATAAAATAGAAGGTATACTTTCTTTATATCATCCTTTAGATGATAGATTTGAATTATATCAAATTTTAACTCATATGTTTGTCCACTCCAAACGTCTTTTTTTACATATAATTTTTAATATGTTAGCTTTATTTATGTTTGGAGGACAAATAGAAACTTTATTAGGAGTAAAAAAATTCTTAATAATATATTTTTTATCAGGAATTTTGGCAGCATTTTTTCAAATAATTTTTAATACTAGTGTAATGTATTATTTTGTTCGAACTTTAGATTTTTCACAAGCAAGAAGAAGCTTAGACTATTTAAACGAGGTACAAAAAATAAATCTTTATAGTTCTATGTATTCTCCTATGATGGGATCTTCTGGAGCAGTAAGTGGAATAGTAGGAGCTTTCGCAAAATTTTTCCCAGAACATAAAATTTTTATTCTTCCTTTTCCTTTTCCAATTGCTGTTAGAAAAGCTCTTATAATTTTTATTGTTGGGAGTCTAGTTTCATCTATTTTTAATTTAGCACCTGGAGTTGCTCATTTTGCCCATATTGGAGGAATTTTGTCTGGTTACTTTATAGTAAGTTTTCTTTTTAGAAATTTTTAAAATTTTATTGTTTTCATAATACGATTCCAACGTAATTTCCAGTTGAATAAATTCAAAGGATTATTCCTATCCCAATCTATACTCATCCATATAAATATAGGTTTTCCTACTATATGGTCTTCTGGGACAAAACCCCAATAACGAGAGTCATATGAATTATGTCTATTATCTCCCATCATAAAATAATAATTATTTTTTATTTTGTAATATTCTTCGGAAGGTTTATTAATTTTTTTTCCTTTTTCATAATTTATAATTTCATTATAAATATGAATATTTTTTAAATTCAATTTAATTAATTCTCCTTTTTTAGGAATATGTAACGGACCAAAAAAATCTCTATTCCAACCATAATGGTTTGGAAATATAGAATTTTCTTGAAAAGAATTTGGAAAGATATTTTTCTTTATAAAAATTATATTGTCGAAAAAATTATTTATTTGAAATACTTTTTCTTTGGTTAACATAATTTTATAAAAATATTCGTCATTTTTTTCTTCAACCAATTCAATATCTTCAATATCCATCTTATTTTTAAGATATTCTATATTTAGAGGTATGTTTTCAGTCTTAATAAAATAGGATTCTTGCTTTTCTGAAATAAAATTTTCTTTTTTTTGATTAACAAATAAAACTCCATTTTTAATGGAAATTGAGTCTCCTGGCAATCCTATACAACGTTTAATATAATGATCTTTTCTATCTATAATTTTATGATTAAAGTCTTTAGGAAAATTGAAAACAACTATATCATTTCTCTGTATATCCTGTATGGGAGTTAATCGAAAATAAGGCCATTGTAAAATAGATATATAAGATTTTATGTTTCCAATAATTTTATTATGTGTAAAAGGAATAGAAATAGGAGACATAGGCATCCTCAGTCCATAATGAATCTTACTCACTAGTATAAAATCTCCAACTAATAAAGTTTTTTCCATAGAAGATGTAGGAAGAACAAAAGGTTGAACTACATAAGTATGTATGATGAAAGAAAAAATAATAGACAGTAATATTCCTGTATTATCCTCTTTTTCTTTTTCAATTCCTAAAAATTTAGTTTTTACAAAAAAATTTATATAATAAATATATATACCCGCGGAAAAAAAAAGAAGAATAATATCTTTTTTTGTTCCTCTTCCAAAAGAACGAATCAAATCTGTCCACAAAATGAAAAGTAATATAATACTTGTTAATGGGTTTAGCAAGAAAAAAATAAACCATATAGATCTATTATAAGTTTTTAAAAGAACAAATAAATTGTATATAGGAATAAAAATTTTCCATAATCTTATTCCAGATTTTTGGCAAAGTTTCCATGTTCCAAAAATATGAATAATATATTCGATAAATAAAAAAATACCACTAGAAATGAAATATTGATACATAAATGGTTTTTATTATATATCTAAAACATCTTTCATAGAAAAAATTCCTTTTCTATTTTTAATCCACTCTGCAGCAATTACAGCACCCATAGCAAATCCTTCTCTATTATGAGCTTTATGTTGTATTTTTATGTTTTCTATTTGGGATTCATATTCAACAATATGGGTTCCTGCGACATTTTCAAATCTTTTTGAAATAATTAAAATTTGATCTTTTGTTTTTCTTTCATCTAAAATCCATTTTTTTTTCACATTATTCTGAATGATCCCTTTTGCTAATGATATAGAAGTTCCACTAGGTTTATCTATTTTTTCTTTGTGATGAATTTCTTCAATTTTTACCTCATAATTTTCAGAATACGGGAATAAAAGTTTGGATAATTTTTCATTAATTTCAAAAAAAATATTCATTCCAATACTAAAATTTGAAGAATATAAAAAAGATCCATTTTTTTCTTGACATATTTTCTTAATAATTTCAAATTTTTCTAACCAACCTGTAGTTCCACATACTGTAGGAATGTTATTCTCTATGCAAATTTTTATGTTTTTAAAAGCTGTATCAGGTTGACTAAATTCAATTGCTACATCTGAATCTTTTAATAAAAATGAGGAAGGAGTATCATCGTAACATAATGAAATTTTGTGATTTCTAATCCGTGCTATTTTTTCTATGGATTTCCCCATTTTTCCGTATCCTATTATTGCTATATTCATAGAACTTTTTTTGAAAATTTTTTCAAATATAGATCATATTTTTTTTATAAAACTCTAATAATTTCTTATATTCATATATTCAAATAACATCAAATATGTGTTGTCCATAAAGTGGAAAATGAATTGAGTTATTTATTTTTTAACCCACGTGGTGAAAATGGTAGACACGCCACCTTGAGGGGGTGGTATCCTGTAAGGATGTGCTGGTTCAAATCCAGTCGTGGGTATTAAGTGGGTATTAATTTGATTAATGCTAATTTTTTTGAAAATTTGACAAAAAACTTTTCATATCATATCAGAACACGAAATAAATCTGGATTCTTATTTAAATATTGAAAATGTACTTTATACTTTTTCATTCTTCCTAACAATGCGGAAAATTCATTTTTGTCTGCTAACTCTATTCCTATCACAGCAGGTCCTTCTTCTTTAGAAGTTTTTTTAGAATATTCAAAATAAGTAATATCGTCTTTTGGTCCTAAAATATTATTAACAAATTCTTTTAAAGCACCAGTTCTTTGTGGAAATTTAACAATAAAGTAATGTTTTTTTTCTTCATATAAAAGAGACCTTTCTCGTATTTCTTCTGTTCTAGTAATATCGTTATTTCCTCCACTTAAAATACAAACAATAGTTTTTCCTTTTATTATTTCAGAATAAAAATCTAAAGCTGCTATTGAAAGAGCCCCAGCAGGCTCTGCTACAATAGCTTCTAAGTTATATAAATCTAAAATAGTTGTACAAACTTTTCCTTCTGGAACTGTTTTTATATCATATAATATTTGATTGCATATGTTAAAATTTAATTTTCCTACTTTTTTTACTGAAGCTCCATCAATAAATCTATCTATTTTTTCTAATTCCACAATTCTTCCTTTTTTTAAAGAAAAGCTCATAGATGGAGCTCCTTCAGGTTCTACCCCTATAATTTTTGTTTTTGGACTTACTTCTTTAAAGTGACTTCCTACCCCAGAAGCTAATCCTCCTCCACCAATAGGAATAAAAACGTAATCTACGTTTGAAATGGATTGTTGCAAAATTTCCAATCCAACAGTAGCTTGTCCTTCAATAATTTTAATATCATCAAAAGGATGAATAAAAATTTTTGAATTTTTTTTGCAATCTTTCATTGCTTCATAACTAACTGCATCAAAAGTATCTCCAATTAGAACAATTTCTGTATATTCTTTTCCAAACATTTTTACTCTTTCTACCTTTTGTTTCGGAGTTGTAGTAGGCATGTAAATTTTCCCTGAAATTTTTAATATTTGACAAGAATAAGCTACTCCTTGTGCATGATTTCCTGCACTAGCGCATATAATTCCTTTCTTTAACTCCATTTCAGATAAACTTTTTATTTTATTATAAGCTCCTCTAATTTTATATGAACGTATAATTTGCAAATCTTCTCTTTTCAAAAAGACATTAGCTTTATATTTTTCCGATAAAAGAGAATTCCTCTGTAATGGAGTTTGATAAACGATATTTTTTAATACATTTTTAGCTTTTCTAACTTCTTTAGAAGAAGGAAAATAACCTTTTAATTTATTTTTCAACCTTTTAGTTTATTTTTTTTTCTCAGGTCTAAGATTACGAATAATAGATCCTACATCCCATAATTCACTTTTTCTAAGATTTTTTAACTCATTTTCCAATTGTATTCTATAATCTATTTTACTATTAGACTCTATAATTCTTTCAGCTTCATTCCCAGAAGAAACTTCATTGTATAATTCTTTAAATATTGGTAATGTAGCATCTCTAAATTTTTCCCACCAATCTAAAGCTCCTCTTTGCGCTGTTGTAGAACAATTTTCATACATCCAATCCATTCCTTTTTCCGATACTAATGGCATTAAACTTTGAGTTAATTCTTCTACTGTTTCGTTAAAAGATTCTGAAGGAGAATGCCCTTTTTCTCTTAATATTTGATATTGTGCAGAAAATATTCCTTGTATAGCTCCCATTAAAGTTCCTCTTTCTCCAACCAAATCTGAGTATACTTCATTTTTAAAACTTGTTTTAAATAAAAAACCAGATCCAATTCCTATTCCAATTGACAAAGTCTTTTCTAAACTTTTTCCACTATAATCTTGATAAATAGCATAACTTGAATTGATTCCTTTTCCTTCTAAAAATAGTCTTCTTAAACTAGTTCCTGATCCTTTAGGAGCGACTAAGAAAATATCTATATGTTTAGAAGGGTATATTTTTGTTTTGTCACAAAAAGTTAATCCAAATCCATGTGAAAAATATAAAGATTTTCCTTTAGTAAGATATTTAGAAAGAGTAGGCCAAAAAGAAATCTGACCTGCATCTGATAAAAGATACATGAGGATAGTTCCTCTTTCAGAAGCTTCTTCTAAAGAAAAAAGATTTTTTCCTTCTATCCATCCATCTTGCAATGCTTTTTCCCAAGAATTTGAATTTTTTCTTTGTCCTACAATAACTGGGAATCCATTATCTCTCAGATTCATGGATTGACCAGGGCCTTGAACTCCATATCCTAGTACAGAAATAGTTTCTTTTTTTAGTATTTTTTTAGCATTTGATAATGGAAATTCTTCTCTTGTTACAATAGTTTCTTCTACAGATCCAAATTTAATTTTCATGATTTTTTATTTAATTTAAGATGTTGCTAACGGTAAGTCTATTTTTTTCCATGAATTTTTTTCGGAATTTTTCGCTTCTATTTTAGAATAATAAACGTGAACAATTCCAATTAATTTCTCAACTAATTTTTTAACTTTTATTAATTGTTTTTCTTGACATTCTAAATTTATAATATATTGACAATAAGCGTTTTCAATAATTTTTTTTTCATTAAAAGAAACATTTATATGATTAATTCTTAAATTTCTTCTATTCAATAGAATGAGGATTCTACTTAATAACCTTGTTTCTTTTTCTCCTAAAATTACTATTTTGAATTTATCCTTCATAGTGTATAAGTATATAATATTTTCAATTAATTTAATTCTGCTACGGTTATGTTAAACGAATTTCATCTACAGATGCACCTGCAGGTATCATAGGAAAAACATTGTCTTCTTTTTCTATTAAAACTTCCAGTAAAAAAGCTTTTTCATGATTCAATGCTTTTTCAACAGATTCTTTTAATTCTTCTCTTTTACTTACTTTTTTTGCTTTTATATTATAAGCACTAGCTAATTTTATAAAATCTGGATTAATCAATTCTGTACAAGAATAACGTTTATCAAAAAAAAGTTGTTGCCATTGACGTACCATTCCTAAGAAATTATTATTCAATAATATTATTTTTATAGGAATATCATTTTGTAAAATGGTCCCCATCTCTTGTATTGTCATTTGAATTCCTCCATCTCCAACAATACAAATAACTTGTCTATTTTTTGCTCCTAATTTAGCTCCAATTGAAGCTGGCAAAGCAAAACCCATTGTTCCCAATCCACCAGAAGTTACCTGACTTTTTTTACAAGTGAAATTAAAATATCTTGAAGCTATCATTTGATGTTGTCCTACATCCGTCACAAGAATAGCATTTTTTTGTTTATATTTATTAATCCATTTAATAACTTCACCCATAGTCATCCCTTCTTTTTTTGGATTTAAATCACTTTGTATGACTATATTTTTTTCTTTTTCTTGAAGAAAAGAAAACTCTTTTTTCCATTCTTTATGATCCGATTTATTGACATAATTCATTAATTTTATTAAAGAATATTTGCAATCACCCAATATTGGAACATGACATAATATATTTTTATTAACTTCTGAAGAATCAATATCTAAATGAATTATTTTAGATTGTCTTGCATATTTTTTTACATCTCCTGTAACACGATCATCAAAACGCATTCCTATTGCAATAAGAATGTCACATTGATTAGTTAAAATATTTGGAGCATAATTTCCATGCATTCCTAACATTCCTACATATAAATAATGATTTGTCTCCAAAGCACCTAATCCTAATAGAGTACTAGCTACTGGTATTCCTGTTTTTTCAACAAATATTTTAAATTCTTCTTCTGCTTCAGCTAAAATGACTCCTTGACCTACAAGAATCAAAGGTTTTTTAGCTGTATTTATTAAACTGGCAGCCTCTATTATTCTTTTTTCTTCTATACAGGGATATGGATGAAAATTTTTTACATATTCACAACGTGAATAATAAAATTCAGATTTTTGAAATTGAGCATCTTTAGTAATATCAATCAAAACAGGCCCTGGTCTTCCTTTTTTAGCTATAAAAAAACCTTTTTGGATTGATTCACAAATGTCTTTAGCTTTTAATACTTGTGTATTCCATTTAGTTACAGGAATAGATATATCTATAATGTTTGTTTCTTGAAATGCGTCAGTTCCTAATAAATGAGAAGATACTTGTCCAGTAATACAAACAATAGGAGTACTATCTATCAAAGCGTCTGCTAATCCGGTAATCAAATTTGTAGCTCCTGGGCCAGAAGTTGTAAAACATACACCTATTTTTCCAGTCGTTCTAGCATATCCTTGTGCTGCATGAATAGAACCTTGTTCGTGACGCATTAAAATATGCGAAACAAAATTCAGATAATCATGTAAAGAATCATAAATAGGCATAATAGCTCCACCTGGATACCCAAATATATATTCTACTTTTTCACGTAATAGTGCTTTTATTACTATTTCTGAACCTGGTAATAGTTTTTTTTCATTTTTTTTCATATCAATTAAAATTGATCTGTAATACACCCTTCAGAAGCTGGAGAGACCATTTTAATATATTTGTATAAGTATCCTTTTTTTACTTTCAATGAGGGAGGTTTCCATAATTCTTTTCTTCTTTGTATTTCTTCATTTTCTACTTCAAGAGTAATGGTATTATTTTCTGTATCTATTTTAATATAATCTTCATTTTTTACGAGAGCTATTAATCCTCCAGATTGTGCTTCCGGAGTAATATGTCCCACAACAAATCCGTGTGATCCTCCTGAAAATCTTCCATCTGTGATAAGAGCTACTTTTTTTCCTAGTCCGGAACCCATAATATAGGAAGTCGGTTTTAACATTTCTGGCATTCCAGGACCTCCTATCGGTCCTACATATCTTATAACAATTACAACTCCAGGCAATATTTTATTATTTAAAATAGCTTTATTAGCATCTTCTTCTGAGTTAAAAACATTAGCTTTCCCATGAAAAATTGTTCCTTCTTTTCCAGAAATTTTAGCTATGGATCCTCCTGGAGAAAGATTTCCGTATAAAATTCTGATATGTCCATTTTTCTTTATAGGTCGGTCTAAAGGATGAATAATTTTTTGATTAAATGTTATGTTAGGAATATTTTTCATATTATCAGATAACGTTTTTCCAGTAACAGTTAGGCAATCTCCAGATAATATTCCTTCATTTAATAGATACTTTATAATAACTGGCATTCCTCCTATACGTTCATGAATATCTTCCATTAAGAAAAATCCACTCGGTTTTAAATTTCCAATTAAAGGAACTTGATTGCTAATTTTTTGAAAATCTTTTAAAGAAAAATCAATATTTGCAGACTTAGAAATAGCTAAGAAATGTAAAATTAAATTAGTGGAACCTCCCAAGGACATAGCCAATTTTACTCCATTTTCTATGGAAGATTTTGTAACTATGTCTTTCGGTTTTATTCCCATTTCTAATAATTTTTTGATATAAATAGAAACTTTTTCACATTCCATTTGTTTATTTGTACTTGTAGATGGAGATGAAGAAGAATAAGGTAGCATCATTCCCATAGCTTCTAAAGCAGAAGCCATAGTATTTGCAGTATACATCCCCCCACAAGCTCCAGGTCCTGGACAAGAATTTTTAACAATATTTTTGTACTCTTGATCGGTAATTTTGCAAGTATTTCTTTTTCCTAAGGCTTCAAAAGAAGAAACAATATCTAATTTTTTACCATTATAATAACCTGAAGAAATACTTCCTCCATATACTATAATAGAAGGACGATTCAATCTAAGTAAAGCAATCATAACTCCTGGAATATTTTTATCACATCCAGGAATAGCAATGATTCCATCATAATGATGCGCATCAACAACTGTTTCTATACTATCCGCTATCAATTCTCTAGAAGGTAAAGAGTATCTCATCCCTGAAGTCCCCATAGTGATACCATCGCTGATTCCAATAGTAGTAAATTGAAATCCTACTAAATCTTTAGTTACAACCGATAATTTTATTTTTTTAGATAATTTATCTAAATGCATGTTACAAGGATTCCCTTCGTACCAATTGCTGACTATTCCTATTTGAGCCTTACAAAAATCAGATTCTTTCATTCCTGTAGCATATAACATAGCGTGTGCAGCTGGTAAATTAGTATCTTTCGTTATGTTTTTACTAAAATTGTTAATTATTTTTTTCATGAGATGTTTTATAAAATCAAAAAGCCCTACCGTTTAGTAGGGATAAAAGAAATAACACTCAATTTGAATAGATTTCTATAAAATCTAAAAAACTATTCGAATTATGAATTATATAATATGCAAAAATATGAAAAAATAAATTATATAAAAACAGTTTTATATGTATTTATTTTTATAATATCATTATTTTTTGATTAATTTATAAATATATTGTTTATTAGTAATAAGGAAAAAATAGTTTTATTATTATTTTTTTTATAACAAAAAATTTAATGAATTACTCCTGATCCTAACAATTCATTTTCAATATACCAAACAGCAAACTGACCCTCTGTTATAGCACATTGCATTTTTTCAAATTCAATAAACATTCCTTTTTTTATTTTGTATAATTTTGATTTTTGCAATGGTTGTCTATAACGAATTCTACAAAAAACATCCATTTCTTTTCCTTCTATAAGACGAAGATCTTCCCTTATCCAATGAATATTTTCTTCCTGAATAAATAAATATTTTCTATATAATCCTGGATGTTCTTTTCCTATTCCAGTATAAACAATATTTTTTTTTACGTCTGTTTCAATAACAAAAAGAGGTTTTTGATAACCTCCTAAAGATATTCCTTTACGTTGTCCTTTAGTGAAATAAAAAGCTCCTTCATGATGTCCAATTATTTTACCATCTGATTTTTTATATTTTTTTTTTCTAGATAAAAAAAACAATTTTTCTTCCTTAGATTTAGAAGAAAAGGGTTTATTTTTTTGATATATTAAGGAATTGGAATTTATACAAATTATTTCTCCTTTTTTTGGAAAAATTTTTTTTTGTAGAAATTGAGGTAATTTAATTTTACCTACAAAACAAAGACCTTGGGATTCTTTTTTATGAGCATTACGTAAACCATTTTTTTCTGCTATTTTTCTCACTTGATTTTTTGTAAGTAAACCTAATGGAAACAATGATTTTTTTAATTGACTTTGCGTAAGTTGACACAAAAAATATGACTGATCTTTGTTAAGATCTTTTCCTATTAAAAGACGATAAATTATTTTTCTGTTTTTTATGATTGTTTTTTTGTTAACATAATGACCAGTAGCAATAAAATCCGCTCCTATATCAATAGCTTTTTTTAAGAAAAAATTGAACTTAATTTTTTTGTTACATAATATATCTGGATTAGGAGTATTTCCTAATTTATATTCATTAAACATATAATTGATAACATATTTTTTGTATTCTTTCTTCATTTCAACTACTTGAAAAGGTATATGCAATTGTTGAGCTACTAACATTGCATCAGTTTTATCTTCTTCCCATGTATTACATTTATTAGATGAATAATCTTTTTCCTCCCAATTAAGCATAAATAAACCAATAACTTGATACCCTTTTTTTTTCAGAATTAATGCAGAAACACTTGAATCTACTCCTCCTGAAAGTCCAACTACTACTATTTTCTTTTGCATAAAAATTAATGTTACTTATCAATCTTTTTTTAAGAAAACATTTCTCTTACACGATCAAAAAATGATTTTTCTGAATTGTCTGGATGAGGAAGAAAATTTTCATTTTTTCTCATTTTTTCAAAAAATTTTCTTTGTTCTTCATTAATTTTTTTTGGAGTCCAAACATTTACATGAATCAAAAGACTTCCATATCCATACCTTTCAAGATTAGGTAACCCTTTATTTTTTAACCTAAGAGTTTTACCTGATTGTGTCCCAGGATCTATTTTAATTCTTGCTTTTCCGTTAACAGTAGGAACTTCTTTTGAAGATCCTAGTATTGCATCTGGAAAAGAAATGTATAAATCATAATGAAGGTTATTTCCTTCTCTTTTTAACTGAGGATGAGGTATTTCTTCAATTACTATAATAAGATCTCCAGAAATTCCTCCGAATGGAGCTTCATTCCCTTTTTCAGATACTTTAAGTTGAATGCCTTCTGTAAGCCCTGCAGGAATTTTGATATTCACTAATTCTTCTTCTTTAATTAATCCATGTTTATTGGCTCCATAAGGAATATTTTCAACATTTTTTCCAGTACCTGAACATATATGGCATTGAGAAGTAGTTTGCATTCTTCCTAAAATTGTATTTGTTATGCGTACAGTTTGACCACTTCCATTACAAGAAGAACAAATTTTAAATTTTATGCCTTTGGCTACTTTTAATCTTTTTACTTTAACTTTTTTTTCTATTCCATTAGCTATTTCTTCTAATGAAAGTCTAACTCTTATTCTTAAATCACTTCCTTTAATAGTTCTATTCCGATTTGATCTTCCAAATCCAAAACTAGAGAAACCTTCTCCAAAAGCATCAGCAAAAATATCTCCAAAATTTGCAAATATATCTTCCATATTCATCCCTGAATCAGCTCCACTTCCTTTTACTCCAGAATGTCCAAATTTATCATAACGTTGTCTTTTTTCTGGATTACTTAAAACTTCATAAGCTTCAGCTGCTTCTTTAAATTTTTCTTCTGCCTTTTTTTTATTATCCAAATTCTTATCTGGATGATATTTTATTGCTAATCTTCGATAAGCTTTTTTAATTTCATCTAAAGAAGCATTTCTAGAAACTTCTAATACTTCGTAATAATCTTTTTTCACCATGAAGATAAAAATTTACTTTCCGGTTATAACTTTAGCATGTCGGATAACTTTCCCCTTAAGAATATATCCTGCTTCTATTATTTCTATGATTTTTCCTTTTAAATTACTTGTAACAGATGGAATTTGTGATATAGCATCATGAAAGTCAGTATTAAAATCATCCCCTTTTTTTATTTCTATTTTTTTTAGTCCTTTTTCTGTTAAAACCTTAAGAAGTTTTTCTTGTATTAAAAAAATTCCCTTAACGATATGATCATCTTTAGATTTTCTTAACTCTTTAACTCCTCGTTCAAAATCGTCTAAAATAGGAATTAAATCTATAAGTATTTTTTCATGAACTGTTCTAAAAATATCCAATCTTTCTTTCTGAATTCTTTTCTTATAATTTTCAAATTCTGCAAAAAGACGTAAAAACTTATTTTTTTCTTTTTCTAATTCTTCTTTTTCTTCTTTAAGTTTAAGAAATTTGATTTCTTTTTTTGATGGATCTTGTACTTCCTCTTGACAAGAATCAGATCCAATATTACAGACATCGTTAGATGAATCCGAATGTTTTTCAGTATTTTTTTGATTGATATCCATAATTAATATAAAATATTTTTAACACAATTCTATGGTTTAGGAGCAAAAGATTTGCCATAAATTAATCCTGTCATTATGACATTAATTTTTATAACTTTATGGAGTTTAGTCTTAAACATTTTCTAATTTTATTCAATCTTTCAATAGCTACATTTTTTGCTTTTTTAGCACCTGAATATAAAATATGATCTAACAAAGATTTTTTTTTCATGAAAGAGAAAAACTTTTTTCTTTCTTTTGAAAATTTATGAAGTATCATTTCATATAAAGATATTTTTGCTTCCAAATAACCATATCCTCCTTTTATATATTTTTCTTTCATTTCATTTATTTTTTCTGAAGGAGCTACTAATTTATATAAAGACATTATATAATCTTGTTCAGGATTTTTTTTTTCTTTTAAAGATTTATTATCTGTACGAATACTCATAATTTGTTTTTTCAAAATTTCATTTGCAGAAAAAATATTAATCCAATTATTTTTAGATTTACTCATTTTTTCCCCATCTGTTCCAGGAACAGACATAGCTTCTTTTTGTAAAAAAGCATTAGGTAATACAAATAATTTTTCATTGATTCTTTTATTAAAAGAAGTTGCAATCCGTCTAGCTATCTCTATATGTTGCAACTGATCTTTTCCTACAGGAATAATGCTGGCGTTATAAAGTAAAATATCTGCAGCCATTAAAATAGGATAAGAAAATAATCCTAAACTAATTTTTTTTTTCACTTCATTTTTAAATGAGTGAACTAATGTAAGTCTTTGATAAGGGAAAAAACAACTAAAATACCAAGCTAATTCAGTAACTTCTGAAACATCAGATTGCCTATAAAAAAGACAATTTTCTGTATTCAATCCGAAAGCTAACCATGCTGCTGCAATTTGATAAGTGTTATTTTTTACTGTTTTTATATTATTTATTTGAACCATAGAATGTAAATCTGCTATAAATATAAATGAAGAATTTTTTTCATTCATGTTTGCAATATTTATAGATGGTATCATAACACCTAAAATATTTCCTAAATGAGGAGTCCCTGTACTTCTAATTCCTGTTAATATTTTTTCCATAGTTCTTTTTTTAACCTAATCAATTTTAAAAAAAACTAAAATATATTGTAGTAATATCGTAGAATTATTTTTTCAACGATTCTAATCCACTAATAATTTCAAGTATTTCTTTTGTAATTGAAGTTTGTCTTTCTTTATTGTAATTTAACACTAGATTATTTTTAATATCATGTGCATTTTCTGTTGCTTTATGCATAGATATCATACGTAATGTATGTTCTGTTACAGAGGATTCCAAAAAAATTTTCAATAATTTTGAACTTATAAATTTAGGAATCAAGTAATGAAAAACTTCCTTTTTAGAAGGTTCTATAATATAGTCAATTCTTTTTCTTTTTTCTTTAAAATTTCCAACATTGATTGGAAGTAATTTCTCTATAATTGTTTCTTGAAACAAAGAATTTTTGAGGTTATTATATATTAAATAAATAGAAGAAAAATTTCTTTTAATGAAATTAAAAATTAGTTTTTTTGTTAAAAATCTTGTATTTTCACAAACTTTAGAAAAGTTATTTTCCCAGTCTATCCAGTTATTGTTTTTTTCATGTATTCCATATTTTTTAGATAAAAAATCAAATCCTTTTTTACCAACTGAAAAAAACATACATTCATTATGATGTAATGAAATGTTTTTTTGAAAAAAAAAATTAATTTTTTCAAAAATTGATGAATTAAAAGATCCACATAATCCACGATTTGAAGTGAATATGATAAGAATACTATTCTGTCCTTCCTCTAAAAAATATTTTTTTATTTCAAAATTCTCTTTTTTTTCCGTTAAAAAAAAATCTGAAAGAAGCAATTCTATATGATCATAATAAGTTTTTGCACTTTTTAATAAACCTTTATGTTTTCGTAATTTTACGATCGAAATCATTTTCATAGCTTCCGTTGTTTTAATAACTGATTCTATGGATAATATTCTTCTTTTTATTTCTTTTGGATTAGACATAACGAAAATTAGGATACATATTTATTACTTAATTCTAATGCAACTTTCTCCAAAGTTCTAGATATTTTATCATTTAAAAATCCATTTCTTAGTAAACTTAATAAGTCTTCATGTTTTTCCTTTAAATAGAAAAGATATTCTTTTTCAAAAATTGAAATTTTATCAATAGGAATATTTTTTAATATATTTTTTGTTCCAATAAAAATAATAGCCACTTGTTCTGCTATATCATATGGAGAATAAGGAGATTGTTTTAATATTTCTATATTTATTTTTCCTTTTTTCAAAATATCCATAGTATGAGTATCTAATTCAGAACCAAATTTTGAAAAAGATTCTAATTCTCTAAATTGTGCTTGATCTAATTTAAGAGTTCCAGATATTTTTCTCATGGATTGAATTTGAGCTGCACCTCCTACACGGGAAACAGATATACTCTCATTAATTGCTGGACGAACTCCAGAATGGAACAAATCTTTTTCTAAAAAAATCTGACCATCAGTAATCGAAATTACATTTGTAGGAATATAAGAAGATATATCTCCAGATTGGGTTTCAATAATAGGTAAAGCTGTCAAAGATCCTCCACCTTTAACTTCTTTTTTAATGGATTCTGGAATATCATTCATTTTTTCAGCCATTTTCTGATCTTTTATAATTTTAGATGCACGTTCTAAAAGACGAGAATGTAAATAAAAAACATCTCCAGGATAAGCTTCTCTACCAGGAGGACGTCGCAATAAAAGTGAAATTTCTCTATAAGAGACAGCTTGTTTGGAAAGATCATCATATACTACTAAAGAAGAACGACCAGTATCACGAAAATATTCTCCGATAGAAGTTCCTGAGAAAGGAGCAAAGACTTGTATAGAAGCTGGATCAGAAGATTTAGCTGAAACTATCACCGTATAAGGCATTGCTCCTTTTTCTTGTAAAAGATTGAAAGTACTTGCTATTGCAGATCCTTTTTGACTAATAGCCACGTAAATACAATAAACTGGATTTTTTTCTTCATAAAATCTTTTCTGATTAATAATAGTATCAATAGCTATAGTTGTTTTTCCCGTTTGTCTATCTCCAATAATCAATTCTCTTTGTCCTTTTCCTATAGGAATCATAGAATCTATAAATTTAATACCAGTTTGAAGAGGTTCTTTAACTGGTTCTCTATAAATGACACCTGGAGCTTTTCTTTCTAAAGGCATATCAAATAGTTTTCCTTCTATAGGGCCTTTTCCATCAATAGGATTTCCCAATATATCAACTACACGACCTAACATGCCTTCTCCAACTTTTATAGAAAAAATTTTTCCTGTTCTTTTAACTATATCTCCTTCTTTAATATCTTTTGAAGGGCTAAGCAAAACAATACTAACGTGATCTTCTTCTAAATTCAGAACTATACCTTTAGTTCCAGTATCAAATTCTACTAATTCTCCATAAAAAGCAGAATTTAGACCAAAAGATCTAGCAACTCCATCTCCTACCTGAATAACAATACCAGATTCAGATAATTTTGATTCAAATTGAAAATTTGATAATTGTTCTTTAAGAATTAAAGATATTTCTGAATATTTTAAATTCGACATGAAAATAAAATCTTTATTTAATTTTGAATTCTTTCTTAAGAAAAGACAGTTTCCCTTTTACGCTAAAATCCAATTCTTCATTTCCTATACGGAACAAAAATCCTCCAATAATAGACCTATCAATTTTGTTAATTATGTGAAATTTTTTTTTTTGATATTTATAATGTATTTTTTTCATTTTCTTGATCATCATTTTTTTTGTATCTATACTTAATGGAAATGCAGAAATAATAAGAGCTTTTACAATTCCTTTTTTTTCTTTTTCATATATTTCTTGATATTCTAAAAAAATTTCTTTCAAAAGAGATTCTCTTTTTCTTACAATTAAAAGTTTTATAAACTGAAAAAGTGAAACATCGAAATTATAAATAATTTTTTCGAAAATTTCTATTTTCTTTTTTGAACTTAATAATGAAGTATAAATAATCTTGTTTAAATCTGAATTTTTACATAGTAAAGAGAATATTTTCTTGACTTTGTAATAAAAAAAATCATTAGAATCATCATTATTTGTATTAGAATACTCAAAAAAAACCCTAGCGTAATGTTGAACTATTTTTTTATTTGAAAACATTTTTATTTTTCATTTAGTATAATTTTTCTACTAATTCTTTTATAAATTTATCTTGTCTATTTGTTTGATCCAACTTTTTTTTTAATATTTTTTCTGCTATTTGTATGGAAATATCCACTACTTCATTTTTTAATCTGTGAACAGAAGCTTCTTTTTCTATTTGAATATTTTTTTTCGTTTCTTCCATCATTTTTTTCTTTATCATGATCCCCTCCTCCTTTGCTTTTAATTTTATTTTTTCTTGGATTTGAATCGCTTCTTTCAAAATTATATCTCTTTTTAGACGAGCTTCTTTTAATACTTCGTTTTTTTTATTTTCTAAATCTTTTAATTCTTTTTTAGCATTGTGCGCTTTATTAACATACATTTCAGTTTCTTTTTCTCTTTCATCAATAAAATTCACGATTGGATTCCAAGCAAATTTGGAAAGAAATAATATAAGAATTAAAAATATTATAGAATGCCAAACAATTAATCCAATAGAAGGAGTAATCAAATCCATATTTTTCTATTATTTTTTATTTAAATACAGCCAATAATGTAGTTACTATCCCAAAAAGAGCTGCTCCTTCGATCAATGCAGATGCAATAATCATTGCGTTCTGTATTTTTTCTGAAGATTCAGGTTGTCTAGCAATCGCATCCATTGCAGAACTTCCAATTTTTCCAATTCCTAATCCAGCTCCTACTACTGCAAGTCCAGATCCTAAAGCTGCTAATCCAGTGTATATTAAATCTATATTCATAATAATTAATTTTTAATGGGTTTCACTTTCATAATTTTTGATAGACATTCCTATGAGTAAAGAAGATAAAGTAGTAAAAATGAAAGCTTGTAAAAAAGATACCATAATTTCTAACATAGAAATAAAAAAACCGAAAAATATGGAAAAACCGGCTATAAAAAAATTTTTGAAAATAAAAATAAGACAAATAAAACTTAATATGATTATGTGACCAGCAGTAATATTAGCAAACAAACGAATACATAAAGTTAATGGGCGAATAAAAATTCCTAAAAATTCTATAGGAGCTAATAAAAACCTAATTCCTATTGGAACTCCAGGCATCCAAAAAGTATGCTTCCAATAACTTTTGCTTGCATTTATATTAGTAATTATAAATGTTGTTATAGCTAAAACAAATGTCACATTTATATTTCCAGTAACATTTGGAAATCCTGGAATTATACCCATTAAATTATTAAATAATATAAAAAAAAAGGATGTTAACAGAAATGGAAAATACGCTTTATATTTTTCTTTTCCAATATTGGGAATTGCTATTTCATTACGTATGAACAAAATTAAAAATTCTAAAAAAATTCCTAATCTCCATTTTACTTGATTATCCTTATAACAATGTTTCATACGAATAAATAGGAAACATAACAAAAAAAAAGAAATAAAAAGAGAAACTACATTTTTTGTAATAGAAAAATCCCAAGGTTTATAATTAATTGGAATTCCTTGTTTGTTTAAATGTAATCTTCCTGTAAAATCGGTATTATATATTTTACCTTGAAACATTTTATAATATCCATACTTTCCTTTAAACACTTTTTTACATGATAATTTTGATGAAACAAAAATTTCTAACCCATGATTCCATAAAATAATAGGTAAAGACAATACAATCCCATTATCATGAGAACCAGCAATATGCCATTCATGAGAATCACTAACATGTTCAAAAATTGTATTAGATACATTTATTTTTTCTTGATTCTTATCAAACTTATTATTTTTAACCTTTGTGTCAGAATCAGAATATAAAAGAAATAATAAAAAAAATAATAATAAATTTTTTGAAATCATTTATTTCAATCAAATAAATAGGAAACAAATTTAGATTTTTTCCCAAAAAAATGTTGTTTTTATCTAAAAAAAAATTGTATTACAAAAACAAGATATTGTATTCTCATTTTTTGAGAGTACATTTGCACACAATACTTATGAAATTTTATTAAACTAATGAAGGAAGAAACAAAGCTTATTCAGAATATTTTATCAGATCCTCTTACAGGAGCTATTTCTACACCGATATATCAAACATCAACATATGTACAGCAAGCTCCTGGAATTCATAAAGGATTTGATTATACAAGAACGAATAATCCTACAAGAAAAATATTGGAAGGTTTAATTACTGATTTAGAATATGGTTATGCTAGTTTAGCGTTTTCTTCAGGATTAGCATCCGTAGATGCTGTTTTAAAATTATTGGAATGTGGTGACGAAATAGTAGCAGTAGATGATATTTATGGAGGAACTTTTCGTTTATTAAATTTATATAAAAAGTTAGGAATTAGTATAAAGTTCGTGGATACAACTGATCCAGAGAAAGCTATATCTTTAATTTCTAATAATACAAAATTAGTTTGGTTGGAAAGTCCAACGAATCCAACTTTAAAAATATCTGATATAGAATATATCAGTGAAAAATCAAAAAATAAGAATTCAAAGGTATTGATTGTAGTAGATAATACTTTTGCCTCTCCTGCTATTCAAAATCCTATTAAATTGGGAGCAGATATAATTATTCATAGCGCTACAAAATATTTAGCAGGACATTCAGATGTATTGGCTGGACTTATTACAGTAAATGATCCAGATTTGTACGAAAAATTGAAATACATACAAAATGCAAGTGGTGGTGTTTTATCTCCTATTGATTGTTGGTTAACAATTAGAGGGCTCCAAACTTTGTATCTACGTGTAAAAAAACAATCACAAAACGCATTTCAAATAGCTTCTTTTTTAGAAAAGGAAAAAAATTACTGTATTGATAAAATTTATTATCCTGGATTATCACATCATAAAAATCATTTAATAGCAGTTAAACAACAAAGATATTTTGGTGGGATTGTATCTTTTAGTTTAAAAAATGATACAGTAGAATCAGCTAAAAAAATTGTTACATCAACAAAATTATTTAAGTTAGCTGAAAGTTTAGGAGGAACAAAAAGTTTAATTTGTCATCCTGCAACTATGACTCATAAATCTACTCCTTTAGAGATTCGAGTAAACGCTGGAATACAAGATTCTCTTATTCGACTATCTCTTGGAATAGAAAACGTAGAAGATCTTATAAATGATATAGATAGAGCATTAAAATAATTTTTCATCATGAAATGTGATTCCTATGTAGGATAATTCTTGTCGAATTCTATCAGATAGAATCCAATTTTTTTGTTTTCTTGCTTCTATGCGAAATTTGATTAATCTTTTAATAAGTATTTCTAATTTTTTTTCAGAATGAAATTGTTTTTTTTCTTCTTGAAGACCAAGAATATCAAAAACAAAATGAATCATGTATTTTTTCAGTAAATTGATATGAGATTTTTTTATATCATTTAGAGAATTCATAATATGAGTTGCTTGAAACAAGTGAGAAATTAATAAAGGAATGTTAAAATCGTCATTGATAGCTTGATAACAATTTTTAATCCAATGATGTACATCAAAAATATTATTATTTACTGTTGATTTTTCTGAATGAAAATCTTTTAATATTCTTATAAATTTCATAATTTTATGGTATCCTTTTTCTGCATTCATGAGTCCTTGATTTGAAAAATTCATAATACTTCTGTAATGAGATTGTAAAATAAAAAATCTAAGGATACTTGGTAAAAAAGGTTTTTTATTAGATTGAATAATATCTTTTGGATTGAGAAAATTTCCTGTTGATTTGCTCATTTTTTTCTCATTTAAAGTTAACATATTGGTATGCATCCAATAATGTGCAAGATAACTTCTGTTATAAACACCTATAGCTTGTGCTAATTCGCATTCATGATGAGGAAATTTGAGATCGATACCTCCTCCATGAATATCAAAAGTTTCTCCTAAATATTTTGTACTCATAGCAGTACATTCTATATGCCAACCAGGAAATCCTTTTCCCCATGGAGAATTCCAACTCATAATATGATTAGAAGATGCTCTCTTCCAAAGAGAAAAATCTTGTGAATTTCTTTTTTCTGCCGAAAAATTCAGTTTTTTATTTTTAAGTTGGTCTGTCTTGTTCTTACTAAGAATTCCGTAAGAATATAAATTTTCATATTCTTTCAAATTAAAATAAACAGAACCATTTATCTCATATGCTAAATTTTTTTCAATCAACTTTCGAATCATATCTATTTGTTCTATTATATGAGATGTTGCTGTAGGTTCAATGTTTGGAGATTGAACATTGAAAATTCGTAGTACATTACGAAAAGAAATAGTATATTTTTGGACTATTTCCATAGGTTCAATTCCTTCTATACGAGATTTTTTAGAAATTTTATCTTCTAAGTCATATTCTTCATTTTCTAAATGTCCAACATCAGTAATGTTTCTAACGTAACGAACTTTATAACCAATATGTTTCAAATAACGAAAAACAATATCAAATAGTATGAAAGTTCTACAATTTCCTAAATGCAAGTGATTATACACTGTAGGCCCACAAACATAAATTCCTACATATTCTTTATGAATTGGTTTAAATAATTCTTTTTTACTTGTTAGAGTGTTATATATTTTTAAATTATTTTTTATATAATTTAAATTTATTTCTTCCATATTTTATTCCATTTTAAGAAATTCCAATATGATGTAGAAATTCTTTACGAATTTCGGAATTTATATTGAAGGATCCTACTAATTTAGTAGTCACTGTTCTACTGTCTATATCTCTAATTCCTCTAGAATTTACACATAAATGTTTCGCTTCTATAACACAGGCTACATTTTTTGTATCTAACATTTCTTGTAAAGATTCTACAATTTGCATAGTTAAACGTTCTTGAACTTGTGGTCTTTTTGCATAAAAATTTACAATTCTATTAATTTTGGAAAGACCTATAACTTTTCCATTGGAAATATAACCAACATGAGCTTTTCCTACGATAGGAAGAAAATGATGTTCACAAGTGGAATAAACTGTTATATTTTTTTCTATTAACATTTGATTATACTGATATTTGTTATCGAAAATAGAAGTTGTTGGAGTATTTTTTGGATTTAGACCGCTAAATATTTCTTGAATAAACATTTTTGCCACACGTTTAGGAGTACGACGCAAGCTATCGTCATTCATATCTAAGCCTAATATTTTCATGATTTGAAAAAAATATTTTTCTATTTTTTCAATTTTATCTTCATCATTCATCAAAAAATACTTGTCTCGTGAAGACATTTCATGATTAGTTGAGTTAATTTTTTTATGTTTTTCTTCCATCATAGAATAAACTTAATCTATAGAATAACAAAGTTACGAAAAGGATTTTGTATGATTAATTTTATCATATTTTTCTTTATATGACTTTTATACCTTAAATAAGGAAGGAATTTTACAAACCGGAATAAGAATCATCTTGTGTTTATTTTTTTGATTTAAAATTTGATATCTTTTGAAGATTTTGTATTTCTCTTTAGAAAAATTACAATCTTTTTTTTTTGTAATTTTCATAGCCCATTCTAATTCTTCATAAGAAACTCCTAATTGATTTTCATCTGATCTTTCATCCTCCCAAAGTCCATCTGTTGGTTTTGCTTTTTGAATTTCATCTACTATATTTAACTCTTTTGCGAGAAAACGAACTTCGCTTTTAGTTAAATCAGCTATAGGATGTAAATCAACTCCTCCATCTCCATATTTTGTAAAAAAACCTACTCCAAAATCTTCTACTTTATTTCCAGTTCCAACAACGAGATAATTTTTCACGTTGGCGTAATAGTATAAAGTTAACATTCGAAGACGAGATTGAAGATTTGCCAGTGCTAAAGAAGATTTTTTATTTTTTTTATTAATTATATGACAAAAAGAAGTAAATAAAATAGATAAATCTTTTTTGAAATAAGAAACATTTGAATATGTATTAGTTAAAAATTTTGCATGTTTTTCAGCCAAAAAATTTTTTTTCTTTTCTAAAATAGGCATTTCCAAAACTATAGTAGGAAATTTTGTCATGGCTACTAAAGAAGAAGTTACAGAAGAATCTATTCCACCAGATATTCCAATTATAAAACCATTTGATTGAGATTGATCAATATATTTTTTTAACCAAAAAACAATATATTTAATGATCTTTTTTGTTTTCAATATAATAAAATTTATATGTCTTTAATTCTAAATTTAGAAACTTCTACTAAAAATTGTTCAGTGAGTATTGCTAAAAATGGATTATGTCTAGTCTCTATAGAAGAATATTCGAAAGAATATTTTCATTCAGAAAAATTACACACATTTATAAAATATGCTACAGAAATTTCTAAAATACATCTTAAAGATTTAAAATCTGTTTGCGTTAGTAAAGGGCCAGGGTCATACACCGCTTTAAGAATAGGATCTTCCTCAGCTAAAGGGTTATGTTATTCATTAGGGATTCCTTTATTATCTATGGATTCTTTAACTATTTTAAGTCAAAAAATAAATGTAAAAAGTGGATTTTTGATTCCAATGATACAAGCTAAATCTGATTTGTTTTATACTTCATTGTTTAATGAATCAAAAAAAAGATTATATCCAATTTCTATTAAAAAAATTCATGACGATTTTTTTACACGATTCACGAAAAATCAAAAAGTACACTTTATAGGAAATGTTGATTTTTCCGTAGAAAAATTGATTTCTAAAAAAAATTTTTTCTTTAAAGCTTATCCATCTGCAATAGATATGTCTTTTATTTCTTACGTAAAGTTTTGCGATAAAAAATTTGATGATATTGAAAAATTTGTTCCTTTTTATTTATAAATTTTTTAATAGACTACGATAAAAATCCATAAATTTTTTTAGAAAAGATACTCTTTCTGAGTAACAGAAACAAAATTAAAATTACTTAGATAAAGAAGGGTAAAATTATCATATTGAAACCATTATCATTCTCAAAAAGAAAACTCCGTAACATTTCGTAGTTTATACGAAAGTGTTCGAAAAAATAAAATAAGTAATGATTTTATATAATCAATGTAAATGTATGTAATAAAACTTTCCAAGTAACAAAAAGAGAAATATTCGAAATAATCAAAAAATGTTTCATAAAAATCATGATTAAAATTAGACTTCGAAATTTTTTAGAAATTGCAACTTCAATTATATTACTTTATATAATAATTTCTCTAGGATGGGAAACTTTTCGATTTTTCAATTCCGAAATGATTATAGGATTAGTCTTCATTATAAGTATAATACATATTTTTATTCTTTTAAAAACAGACTTAAAAAGGAATTATAAATTAATGGTTTTTTTGTCTTTTTTTATATTGGTAATTTTTATTATTTTCTCTTTATGGAAAATATTTTTATGTAATGATGAAAAAATAACAGACGACATAAAAATATATTTATTGGTTAGTTTAATTCTACATATACTTATTCGTGTTACTTATTTTATACGAATAATTTATTCAAAAATAAACAATCCTGCTTTTATATTTATTATAAGTTTTGTTTCCTTATCTTTCTTAGGTTCATTTTTGTTAATGTTTCCAGCATCTACAGTCAAAAAAATATCATTTATAGATGCTTTATTTACTTCTACTAGCGCTGTATGTGTTACAGGATTATCCGTATTAGATACAGCTAAAGATTTTACTTATTTAGGAAAGGTAATTATACTTATTTTAGTTGAATTGGGAGGTTTAGGGATTTTAACTATAACTTCTTTTTTTAGTTATTTTTTTAAAGATGGATTTTCTTTTAAAGAAGCTATTTTCGTTAGCAATTTTTTAAATACAAAAACAACAAGTAATGTTCTTACTCTAGCTGTAAAGGTAGTTATGTTTACTATAACAATAGAACTTATAGGAACTTTGTTAATCTATTGTTCTATTAAGGATCAAAATACAATAGAGACTGATAGTCCTTTGTTTTTTTCAATTTTTCATTCTATTTCCGCTTTTTGCAATAGTGGCTTTTCTACTCTTAGTAAAGGATTATATTCACATTCTGTAAGGTTTAATTATTTTTTACAGATAATTGTTGCTTTTTTATTAATATTAGGTGGAATAGGGTTTAATATTCTATTTAATTTTTTTACATATATATGGTTGACCATAAAAAAATATTTTTATAAAATTTTTAAAGATGAGTATCTTCATCATCCTGCACATATAGTAACTTTAAATACAAAAATCGTTGTAACAACAACTGTTTTTTTACTTTTTTTTGGAACTGTTTTTTACTATATCAGTGAATATCATTCTTCTCTTTCGGAACATTCTTCTTTTTATGGAAAATGGATTGCTTCATTTTTTTCTTCTGCTACGTCTAGAACAGCAGGATTTCATGTTGTAAACATGAATAATTTAGCTCCAATAACTATTTTTTTAACTATATTTTTAATGTGGATAGGAGCTTCTCCAGCTTCTACTGGTGGTGGAATTAAGACAAGTACTTTTGCATTAGCATTAATGAATATTATTTCTTTATCCAGAGGAAAAAATAGATTAGAAATAGAAAGAAAAGAAATACCTTCAGAATCTATCCGATTATCCTTTTCAATTATTATGTTATCGTTAATCGTGATATACATAAGTATTTTAATTATTATTTTTTTAGATCCTAAAAAAGATATTTTATCTATTTCTTTTGAAGTTTTTTCTGCTTTTTCAACAGTAGGATTATCTTTGGGAATCACTTCTAGTTTATCTAATGGAAGTAAATTGATTTTAATATGTCTAATGTTATTAGGAAGAATAGGGATATTTAACGTAATGGTTGGATTATTCAAGAAAAATAAAATTAGTTCTCATTATTATTATAGATTTCCTAAAGGAAATATACTGATTAATTAATATTAATAGATTTACATAATAAAAACATGAAGATTATAATTATAGGGTTAGGAAATTTTGGAAGATCTTTAGCTCTCAATTTAACGGATAATGGACACGAAGTGTTCGGTATAGATCATAAAATGGAAAAGATAGATTTATTAAAAGATCATATAGCAAATGTAGTATGTATGGATGCTAATAATGAATCTGCTTATAAAGTATTACCTATTCAACAAGCAGATTTAGGAATTGTAGCCATTGGAGAAAATGAAGGCTCATCAATAGTAACTACTGCAATCCTTAAAAAGAAGTACAAAAATCTTAGAATAGTTAGTAGATCTTTATCAAAGATACATGATACGATATTAGAAGCAATGGGAATCAGTGATGTTGTGCATCCAGAACAGGACGCTGCTTTTAGATTAACTAAACAAATATCTTTTAATTATGCTTTAGATTATTTTAGAGTAGATAATAAACATTCCATAGCAGAGGTTTTTTCTCCATCTTCTTTTAGTGGAAAATCTCTCAAAAGTTTGAAACTAACACAAAAATATTCTGTTTCTTTAATTACTGTAATACGAGATATTAAAAATCCTATGTCTTCAAAAGAAAATTTTACAAGAAAAGTAATTGGATTGGTTACAGGTGATACTATTTTGCAAACAGGTGATATATTGACTCTTTTTGGATCTAATAAATCTATAATGAATTTTTTAAAAGATAAAAAATAGGTTTCTATTTTCAATGTAAAAAATAAAATATTTTAAAGAATAAATAGAAAATTTTAAAATGTTTTTTTTATTAATTTTATTTCTTAACGGTTACATGTAGGGATATTTATAATTCTTACTTTCTTGAAAAAAAGGATTTCCTATTGAAGCATTTAATTCTTTCTTATTTATTTTATAACACAAAATATAAATGAAAAATCCACCTATTAATAAGATAGAACCTATTTCAGATATTCCATATTTTATATTTCCTTCTATATTAACATCTGGAGCTATCAAATTATAGATATCTATATAATGTCCAATTAGTAAAATTAAAGATACTGTAAACACAATATTAGGATTAGATTTGCTATTGCTGCTTATTAATCCAAAAAAAGGAATTACAAAATTTGGAATAAGCATCCAAAAATGAATGAAATTATACATTTCTTCTCTTTTTAAGAAATAGGCAATTTCTTCTGGAACATTTCCGTACCAATAAAGTAAGAATTGTGAAAACCAAAAGTAAGTCCATAATAAGCTACTAGAAAATAAATACTTACTTAAATCGTGTAAATGACTTTTTCTAAATAATGGAAAATATCCTTTTTTATTTAGGTAAATAGCTACTATTGTAATAGTTCCTATTCCTGTCACTAGATAACTACTAAAAACATACCATCCAAATAAAGTACTAAACCAATGTGGATTTAACGACATAATCCAATCCCATGCCATAAATATAGAAATAATAGAGAAAAATACAATAAAAATAACAGATATGAAATATAATTTTTTATAATCATTCAGAGAATGTGTTTTATATAATGTAGAAGATATTTTTTTTATTTTTAAATAAAAAAAACTGCATCCTAATACATAAATAATACTTCTTATTAAAAAAAAAGGAATATTTAAAAATAATTTTTTGCTTTCTATAATTTTATCAAATTTTATAGAGTTTGGATTATATAAATTAGAATCCATCCAATGAAACATATGAATCCAATCCATTGTATTTAATAATAAAATGATAAAAATCATAGAACATCCATATGGAATAAAAGATGCTATTATTTCCATAATAGGATGTAAAATAACAGACCAACCTGATTTTGAAACGTTTTGAATAACTAGAAAAAATAGGGATCCTAAAGAAATAGAAGTAAAATAAAAAATAGAAATATATAAACCTGTCCAAGGATTGTTGTTTTTTTCTGTTTCCTCATGTGTCAGAATTTTTTTTTCTTTATTAAAGTTTAAAAAATTTTTATTTTTTTCTAAATCTTCTAAAAGAATTTTGTCTAAAAAAATAAAAACAAAACCTATAATCATTATAAGAATAGCAATTCTTTTATTATTTTTAATAAATTGATACATGTTTATTTTTTATTTATTTTTTAGATACATAACGTATTCAGATATGTTCCATCTGTCCATTTCATTTAATTGAGAAGCATAAGAATTCATATTATTTTTACCGTATGTAATAACATAATAAACACTTCCAATAGTAATATTTCTATCTTTATAATTAGGAATTCCTAATATTTTTTCATTTTTTACTAATTGACCTTCTCCATCTCCATTATCTCCATGACATATAGAACAATTGATTTGATATAATTTTTTTCCATTTTTTAAAATATCTTCATTGTTATTTTCATGAACATGAAAAGGATATGTGATTATTTTTTTAGAATAATTAAATCCTTTATTTTCTATTTCATATGAAATAGAGTTATAAAAATCAGTTCTTGGAACCGTTCCTTTTACTGGTAAAAGAGAAGAAGTTTTACCATTCAAAAATAATGGAATTTTAATTTTTTTAATTTTTTTATAATAATAAAAATCAGGATCTGAATAAGGCTCATATGCGTCTGAATAATACATGTCTGGCATGTAAACTATATTTGGTTTTTTCTTATCCAACCAACAAGATCCTAATATAAATATAGAAGTCATATTTAATATGATAGTAATTCTATAAAAATTTTTCATTATTCAAGAGATCTTTAATTTTTTATAAAAACTTCCATTGCTCCATTATTTTTCAGTAAATTTACCAATCTTTTAGTATTTTTTTTAATTTTAATCTCTATTAAGAACATATTATCAGTGGTTCTAGGGTCTGGGTTTTTCCGAATAAATCCTGGAAATAATCTGCATTGAATAAGATAAGTAATACACATAAAATGTGCAGAAAAAAAAATGGATAATTCAAATATTACAGGAATAAAAGAAGGAATATTTCTGATCCAAGAAAAAGATGGTTTTCCACCAATATTTTGAGGCCAGTCTAAAATCATAGTATACCAAGTTAAAATACTTGCTATGCAAAATCCAAATAATCCATACATGAAAGACAAAAAAGATAAATTAGTTTTTTCTAATTTTAATACTTTATCTAAATTATGAATGGGAAAAGGAGAATAAACTTCATGTATACTAAAATCATTATTTTGAAGAATCTTAATACTGTTCATTAATGTAGAATCATTATCATATAATGCATGTATATATTTATTATTCATTTTCTTTGTTTTTGTTGTAAGGTTTTAAGATTGTTTTTAATTCTGATTGTGATATTACCGGAAATGTACGTATGTATAATAAATAAAGAACAAAGAACAATCCAATTGTTCCTATAAATATTCCAACATCTACAAATGATGGAATAAATCCAGTCCAAGAAGAAGGGAGATAGTCATGACTTAGATTTAAAACAATGATATCAAATCTTTCAAACCACATTCCTATATTTATAATTATAGCTATTACATAAGACCAAAAAAAACTTCTCCGTATATATTTAATCCATAAAAATTGAGGAATAATGATATTACAAATGATTAAAGTCCAAAAAGCCCACCAAAATGGGCCTGTAGCTGCCTCTTTAGAAAAATAAATGAATTTTTCAAATGGATTTCCTGAATACCAGGCAAGAATAAATTCTGAAATATAAGCCAATAAAACGATTCCCCCTGTTAACAAAATAATCATATTCATATATTCTATGTGATTTCTTGTTATATAACTTTCTAAAGAAAGAACTTTTCTAGCTACACCGAGTAAAGTTTGTACCATTGCAAATCCAGAAAATATGGCTCCTGCTACAAAATAAGGAGGGAATATAGTACTATGCCAACCTTTTATTACAGAAGTTGCAAAATCAAAGGAAACTATGGTATGAACAGAAAAAACTAATGGTGTACATAGACCAGCTAAAATCAAGGATATTTCTTCAAATCTTTGCCAATCTTTTGATGTTCCTCCCCATCCAAAACTAAGAATACCATAAATTTTTTTTTGAAATGGATCTGATACCCTATCTCTAATCATAGCAAAATCAGGTATTAATCCCATAAACCAAAAAACAGTAGATACAGAAAAATAAGTGCTAATTGCGAAAACATCCCATAATAAAGGAGAATTAAAATTAGGCCACAAAGAACCAAATTGATTAGGGATAGGCAATACCCAATGGGCATTCCATGGCCTCCCCATGTGAATAATGGGGAATAATCCAGCTTGGATAACCGCAAAAATTGTCATAGCTTCTGCTGATCGATTGATAGACAAACGCCATTTTTGACGAAATAATAATAAAACAGCGGAAATTAAAGTTCCAGCGTGACCAATACCAACCCACCATACAAAATTAGTAATATCCCAAGCCCAATTTATTGTTCTATTTAATCCCCAGACCCCTATACCCGTTCCTATTGTATAGATAATACATATTAATCCCCATAAAAAAGCTAAAATAGAAATGAATAAAGCTATCCACCATAGATTTCCAGCTTTTTTTTCTATAGGATTTAATATATCATCAGTAATATTTTTGAATGTTTTTTTACCTAAAATTAATGGTTTTCTGAGAGAGGAATCATAGTGATTTGACATAATTTTTCTATTTCATTTTTTTTTATCATTCCTTATTTTCACTTGATAAGAAACATTAGGTCGTATTCCTATAAAATCAAGAAGTTTATAAGATCTTGTATTTTTTATCTTTTCATAAATAAGACTATTTTCATTATTAATGTCTCCAAAAGTAATGGCATTTGTAGGACAAGAAATACTACAAGCTGTTTCAAATTCTTTATCTTTTATTTCTCTATTTTCTTTTTTTGCTATTCCTATAACATATTGCGTTCTTTGTATACATAAAGAACATTTTTCCATAACTCCTCTAGTTCTAACGACTACATCAGGGTTTAAAACCATTTTTCCTAAAGTATTATTCATATTAAAATCAAATTTCTGGTTATTAGAATAATTAAACCAATTAAAACGTCTCACTTTATAAGGACAGTTATTAGCACAATAGCGAGTTCCTACACAACGATTATAGACCATCATGTTTTGTCCTTGTTTTCCATGAATAGTTGCTCCAACGGGACATACAGTTTCACAAGGAGCATAATCACAATGTTGACACATAATAGGTTGAAAAGAAACCTTTGTATTATCATGAATATTTTCTTGATCAATATTATTTTGATTACTTTTAGAATAGTACCTATCCACACGTAACCAATGCATATCTCTAGATTTTCTGATTTCTTCTTTTCCAACAACAGGAACATTATTTTCTGAATGACATGCAATTATACAGGATCCACATCCTATACAAGCATTCAAATCTATAGACAAATTAAAATGATGTCCACTTTTTTTCTTTTCCTCTTTATTTTTATTTTGATTCCAAATAGAAATTTCTTGTGGAGAAAGCATTCCTTTGTAAGTAGAAATTTTTTCTTCTTCATTCCAAATTTCTTTATTTTTTGTTAAAAAAGTATCTAAATCTGTTTCTTTAATTAAATTTCTTCCTACTGTTGTATTTTGTAGTTGTATACAAGAAAATTTATGAATTTTATTTACTTTTTTTATTTGTATATCTTTTTGTATAATACAAAAATTATCGTAAATTTTGTAAGCATTTTTTCCGTTGCATAAATTGGATAATTTTCCATTTTTTTGTCCATAACCGAAAGCTAAACCTAAAGATCCTATAGCTTGTCCAATTTGAATAAAAACAGGAATATCCCGAATTAATATTTCATTATTTTTAATTAAATTTACACAGTTTCCATTTAAAGATCCATCTCCTTCATTCCAGTTTTTTAACTGCATTTTATCTGCATCAGAATATGAAATTGTTAAGTAATTATCCCAAGTAGTACGTGTTATAGGATCCGGAAGTTCTTGTAACCAAGGATTATTATATTGATATCCATCTCCCATACTGATTTTTGTATACAATCTTAATTCAAAATTATTTTCCGATTTTTTTTGATAATCAATTAATTTATATCTACATTCTTTTCTTTTTCTTTTACCAATGTTAAAAAAATTATTATTAGATTTTTTATTTTTTATCTGCACAACTCCATGGAATAATGCTTCATGAAAAGAAGAAACATTGGATTTAGGAATAATATTTTTTTCCCATGTTTCTTTCAAAAAATTGTAATAATCTTTATATTTCATTTTTCCCCAAATAATTAAAGAATCTTGTAATTGTCTTGTATCAAAAATCTGTTGAATAGTAGGTTGAATTAAGGTAAAAGTGTCAGTAATAGGATTTGTATCTCCCCAAGATTCCATCCAATGAGGAATTGGAGTTAAAACGTCTATTATTTCATTAGTATCATCTTGACTTGTTGATAAAGATACAGTTAAAGGTATTTTTTTGATAAATCTTTTTATATTTTTGGAAATAGATAGTGGGAGGCTATAAAGAGGATCGGTGTTGTGAATAAATAAACATCCTATCTTTTCTTTTTCTAAATCTTCCAGAAATTTTTTGAAGTTTTTATCGTTACTTTCTTTTGATAAAATATACTTATCATTTTTTAATGCATCACTATTAATTTTTTTATTAATTAAAAAAGATAATTCATAAGAATCTTGGTCTCCATCTGCGAAAACTACACTTTTAGATCCTATTTCCTCAATTAAGGACGCTATTTTCCTTATGGATCGATCTTTGGGTTCTTTTCCAAAAAAAATTTTTTGATAAATTTCAAATAACATTTTTTTTATTTCAGAAGGTCTTTTTGCTATTCTAACATCTGCATTTGCTCCAGAAATACTCATATTGCTCTCTATTTGAATGTGTTGCGACATTGATTTGCTAGGATTTCTATTGGTAACGTAACGTTTACCCATATTTTCTGGGCACCAATCTCCTAAAAAATCAGCATCAAACGACACTATCAATTCAGACTTTTCTAAATTAAAAAAAGGAAAAGCACGAACTCCAAATATTTTTTCCGATGCATCTAATACTTTGGAATATGAAATAGCATCGTAAGTAATCCACTTAGTATTAGGATAAATATTTTTAAAATTTTGAATTAATTTTTTTGTAGAAAAACTTGGAAAAGAAGAAGAAAGAAAGATTATATCTTTATTTGTTTTAGATATACTTTCTAAATGTTGAATAATGTAATCATCTATTTTTTTCCAAGAACTTTTCTTTCCTTTTAAAAAGGGATATTTTAATCTTTCTTCATTATAAAGAGACAATAAAGAAGATTGTATTCTAGCAGAAGTTGTATTAAAGTATTTTGAAGTTGAATTAGGCTCTATTTTTATAGGACGTCCTTCTCTTGTTTTTACCAAAATGCATCCTATATCAAAAGAATCAATCATTGTAGAAGCGTAATAATTTGGTATTCCTGGAGTTATAGAACTTGGTTTAACAATATAAGGAATAGATTGAATAACTGGACCTTTACAAGCAGCTAAAGTTACTGAAGCTGTGCTAAATCCTATCCATTTTAAAAAATCACGTCTAGAAGTTTTTTCTTTCAATATATCTTTAATTGGATTATAATTTTTTATCTTCTTATTCTTTAATTTCATAATAATTTTAGTTAATATCTTCCATTCATTTTAATAATGACATTTACCACATTCTGTCCCACCAACCATATCTACGGTTATTTTTTTTTCTTTTTTTATGTCATTGATAAAATACTTTTTATAATATTGATTGTGAATATCAACTTTTGCATTTCTATGACAAGAAATACACCATTCCATAGTAAAATCGTTGGACATCTCTACTTGATCCATTTTTTGAACATCACCATGACAAGCATTGCAAACTAAATTTACTTTTTTAAGTTGTTTGATCATTTTTTCTCCAGTTATAACATGTTGAGAATGATCAAAATAAACAAAATCTGGCATATTGTGTATACGTATCCATTTAATTGGATGAGTTTCTTTGGAATATTCTCTAGTTTCCGGATTCCATCCTACAGAATAATATATTTTCTGTATTTCTTGGTTATATTCATTTCTACTTTTTCCTTTTTCTAAATAACTTCCTTTATATTCATTAATAGTAATGTGACAATTCATACAGACATTTGCTGAAGGAATACTAGATACTTTACCATATTTTGCTGAAGAATGACAGTATTGACAGTCAATTCCATTGATATCAGAATGAATTTTATGAGAAAAATAAATGGGTTGTTCAGGCTTGTATCCTTTGTTAACATCTATTTTCATTAAAAAATTCCAAAATTCATATATCGTGAAAATAGACAAAAACCCTACAAAACAAGATAACATCCTCCATCTTATTTTTTTTCTACCTAAAATTTTTTTATATAAAATGTTTATTAAAAAATCCTTTTTTTCAAAAACTAAAGTTCTAGGTTTATTTAATAGCCTAGTTAAAAATTGAATTCTATATAAAGTCCAAAGTAATATTAAAGATAAAATACTAAAACAAAAAACAATTAATTTAGTTAGAAATTGTCCTTCTTCTATTTCATTTTTACTTTCATAATCTTTTTCTTCATGATTTTCTACTTTTTCTTTTTTTTTTATTATTGGATTTTGAATAAAGGATAAAATATCATCTACCTGTTTATTTGATAATTGAGGAAATAAATTCATTTCTAAATTTCCATACTCTTTATAAATAGCTATGGCTTCTTTATCTCCACTTTCTCTCAATGATTTATTATTTACAATCCATTTATGTAACCATTCACGACTTCTCTTTTTAGTTACTCCAGCTAAAGCTGGTCCTATCATTTTTTTTTCTAAATCTATAGAATGACAGGCTGTGCAATTTTTTTTAAAAAGAATGGCCCCTTCATTAGGATCCCCTTCATTAGCATTACCTTTTATTTTAGGAAAAAAAGTAAATAAGAGTAAGAAAAATACGAAAGATAAAAATTTTTTCATATTCATATAAATAAACAAAATTCATAATTTTGACAAAATAAAATATGGAATAAAAGAAAAAAATACCATTCTTTTGGAAAAAAAAATTCGTAAATTTCTTTTGTTAATCTTTAACTTTGTTTCCTGTTATGCATAGGATTTATTTTTTTTTATTGTTAGTGTTAGTTTCATCTACAATGTTTAATTATTTAAATTCCAAAGAATTGTATAAAATAAAATTTTTTGAAGAAAAATTATCAAATGGATTACATGTTATTTTACATCAAGATAAAACAAATCCTTTGGTTTCTGTTTCTGTTTTATATCATGTAGGAAGTAAAAATGAAACTCCAGGAAAATCAGGTTTTGCTCATTTTTTTGAACATCTTATGTTTGAAGGATCTAAAAACATTAAAAAAGGAGAATACTTTAAATATATAGCATCTAATGGTGGAAAAAATAATGCTTATACAAATTACGATGAAACTTGTTATTATGAAATTTTACCATCTAATCGTCTTCCATTGGCTTTATGGTTAGAATCTGAGAGAATGCTTCATGCCAAAGTAGATGAAGAAAGTATTAATACACAAAGAGAAGTGGTGAAAGAAGAAAAAAAAATGCGAATGGAAAATCAACCATATGTAACAGCTCTTTCGGAAATCATTCCTTCTTTATTGTTCAAAAAACATCCATATAAATATCCTATTATTGGATTTGAAAAAGATTTAGATACAGCTACGGAAAATGATTATAAAAAATTTTATAAAACATATTACGTTCCAAATAATGCTGTTTTAGTTGTAGCAGGTGATTTTGATATGAATGAAGCAAGAAGATTAATTAAGAGATATTTTTCTTCCATTCCAAAAGGTAAAATAGATTTTAGAATGAAAGAAATAAAAGAAGAACCCATTCAAAAAGAAATATTTTCTACATATGTAGATAAAAACACGAAAGTACCTGGAGTGTTTTTATCGTATAGAGTTCCTAAAATGACCAATAAAGACTCTTATATACTAAAAATAATAGATCATGTTTTATCTTCTGGAGAAAGTTCCCGAATTATGAAAACAGTTGTTAATTCTAAACAAATAGCTTCTTATGCAGGTTCTTTTTTTGACACAATGGAAGATTATGGAATTTTTATTATATATGGTCTTATTAATCCAGGAATTACTTTAGATGATTTAACAAAAACAATAGATGATGAAATTGATTTATTAAAAGAAAAAGGTATTACAGAATATGAATTGGAAAAACAGAGAAATATTTTTGAAAAAAAATTTTTATCTGATAATTATTACATGAGTGGAATAGCTGAAAATTTAGCTCATTATTATTTATATTATAATGATGCAAATTTAATTAATACCGATATAAAGAAATATCGTGAGATAACCGTAGAAGATATAAAGAGAGTCGCTAACAAGTATTTAAATAAAAACAGTAGAGTTCGTTTATACAATGTTCCAAGTTCCGATGAAAAATAAACTTTTTAAAGAAATTATTATTCTTATTGCAACAATTTTTTCAACAACAATTATGTTTTCTAACACTGTTAATCGTAATATTCCTCCCAAATCTTTAAAAAGGAAAATTACTATCAATATCAAAAAACCTGAATTTTTTCGGATGAAAAATGGTTTGAAAGTTCTTGTTTCAGAAAATCATAAACTTCCTTTAGTTAGAATTGGTTTGGAATTAGACTGTAGTCCTTTTTTGGAAAAAGATAAAGCTGGAATAAAAAAAATTTTTGGTAAAATGCTTCGTGCTGGAACAAAAAATCGTTCCAAGGAAGAATTAGATGAAACGATTGATCATATAGGATCTAATTTATATACTTCTTTTTTTGAAATATCAATTTCTACTTTAAAAAAGAATTTAAATAAATCTGTTTCTATAGTCAGTGATATATTAATAAATAGTAAATTTGATAATTCCAAAGAATTGGAAAAAATTATCAAACAAAGAATCATAGACATTCGTCTTTCTGAAAAGGATCCTAATTCTATTTTACAACGAGTTAAAAATGTTTTATACTTTGGAAAAGATCATCCTTATGGAGAGTATGAAACTCATGATACTATTAAAAATATAACTCTTGATGATTTAAAAAGATTATATGATAAATATTATATTCCAAATATTTTTTATCTCTCTTTTATAGGAGATATTTCAAAAAAAGAAGCGAAAAAATTATGCAGTTTATATTTTTCTAAGTGGAAAAGAAAGCCATTTGTGAATGATAATAAATATGTAAAAAAAGAATATATTCTTCCATCTGAAACAGAAATAAATATAGTAGATGTTCCTTCTCTTACACAATCTACGATTTGTTTTGGAGGTCCAGTTCGTTTTAAGAAAAGTGACCCTTCATATTTTTCTTCTATATTAGCCAATGGTATATTAGGTGGAGGACCTCAAAGTCGTTTATTTTTAAACCTTAGAGAAAAAAAAGCTTATACATATGGAGCTTATTCTGTTTTAAAATCTGATAAAAATATTGGTTATTTTTCCGTTTATACTCAGGTTAGGAGTAAAGTAACAGAAAAAGCGATTAAAGATATATTAGATGAAATTGTAAAGATAAATAAGGAAAAAGTTTCTTATGAGGAATTAGATATTAAGAAAAAAGAGATCAGTGGACAATTTATTCTTGATTTAGAAGATCCCAATAGGATTAATGATCTTTTTATCTCTGAAAAAAGAAATAATCTTTCGAATGGATTTTATAAAAACTATTTAAAAAAAATTCAATCAGTTACTAGAGAAAATATACGTCAGTCATCTCAAAAAATATTTTCTATTAAAAAAGGTAGGATTATAGTTATTGGAAAATCTAATGATATATTACCTAATATAAAAAAATTAGGTTATCCGATTCGTTTTTTTAATCCAAACGGATCTTTCTTAAAAAAAGATGAAAAATGAAAGAAAATTATTCTTTAGAAGATCGTATTATTTCTGTTTTAAAAAGTATATATGATCCTGAAATAGAGGTAGATATTTATGAACTTGGTCTTATTTATGATATTCAGATTTCCAATGAAAAAAAAGTTAAAATCATAATGACTTTAACTACACCAAATTGTCCAGTAGCAGAGAGTTTACCAATTGAGATCAAAAATAAAGTTGAATCCTTGAAAGAAATAAAAAATGTAGATGTAGTCTTAACATTTGATCCTCCTTGGAGTAGAGAATTCATGAGCGAAGAAGCTCGTTTAGAACTTGGTTTATTATAAAATTTTTTAAGTATGAGTATTTTTAGTTTATTATTTTATGGAATATTAACTATTTTAATTTTGTCTATTGTCTCTGGTTTCATTTTTATAGTTAATCAAGAAACTGCTTTTATCATTGAAAGAATGGGTAAATTTCATAGTATTCGTTATGCTGGATTAAATTTTAAAATTCCAATTTTAGATCATATAGTAGGAAAACTAACTTTAAAAATTCAACAATTAGACATTTTAGTGGATACAAAAACAAAAGATAATGTTTTTGTTAAAGTGAAAATATCAGTTCAGTTTAAAGTAATCAAAGAAAAAGTATATGAAGCTTTTTATAAATTAGATAATTCTCATTCTCAAATTACTTCTTATATTTTTGATGTTGTTAGAGCAGAGGTACCAAAAATGCGTTTAGATGATCTTTTTGAAAGAAAAGATCACATAGCACTCGTAGTGAAAGGAGAATTAGAAGGATCTATGTTAGATTATGGATATTCCATTATTAAAGCATTAGTTACAGATCTAGATCCCGATGAACAAGTAAAACAAGCTATGAATCGTATTAATACAGCTGAGAGAGAAAAAGTAGCAGCTGAGTATAAAGCGGAAGCTGATAGGATTAAAATTGTTGCTAAAGCGAGAGCAGAGGCTGAAAGTAAAAAATTACAAGGAAAAGGAACAGCAGATCAACGTAGAGAGATAGCTAGAGGGATATTAGAATCTGTTGAAGTATTAAATAATGTAGGAATAAATTCACAGGAAGCTTCAGCCTTGATTGTAGTAACACAACATTATGACACTCTTCAATCCATGGGAGAAGGAAGTAATACAAATTTAATTTTATTACCTAATTCTCCAGGATCAGCTAGTGAAATGTTGAATAATATGATTACTTCATTTAATATTTCTAATCAAATTGGAGAAACACTCAAAAAAAAGAATAAAAAAAATAAATCATAAAATTTCATGGAAATTATAGGAATAGTTAAAAAGCTTTTTAAAACTCAAAAATTTGATAGTGGATTTAGAAAAAGAGAAATTGTTCTTACTACTGAAGAACCATATCCGCAAAATATATTAATTGAATTTATTCAAGATAAGGTAGATTTGTTAGATAATATAAAACAAAAAGATAAAATAAAAATTTTTATCAATCTTCGTGGAAGAGAATGGACTAATCCTGAAGGAGTTATTAAATATTTTAATTCCATACAAGGATGGAAAATAGAAGATTCTAGTTCTTCAAAAACATCCTCTATATCTCCATCTTTATCTTCTGATGATTTTGATGATTTACCTTTCTAACAATTTTTTTTTTAATAATTTTTGATAAATTATATCTTTATTTAGATCCCAATTTTGAGAAGGAGAATATTCTCTTGCATAAAAAATAATTTGAAAATGTAATTTTTTCCAATTTTTTTTATTGAAAATTCGTTTTGCATCCTCTTCCGTTTTTTTAACATTTTTTCCATTACTCAATTCCCAACGATTCATCATTCTATGAATATGAGAATCTACAGGAAATACAGGAATATTTGATACATGAGATAAAAAAACAGATGCTGTTTTATGTCCTATTCCGGGCAAAGATTTTAATTTGGAAATGTTTTTAGGGATAAAACTATTATAGTTTTTCAACAAAGTAATAGACAAGTCATAAATATTTTTTGATTTTTTGTTATGAAGACCTATATTTTTTATAAAATTTTTTATTTTTTCAACAGAAAAATGCAAAATATCCTTGGGATATTTTATTTTTTTAAATAAACATTTTGTTATTTCATTTACTTTTTTCTCCTTACTTTTTGCTGTAAGGAGAATAGCTATAAGCAAGGTGTATTCATTTATATAATATAGAGTGCTCCTTGGATTTGGATATAAAGAATCTAATATTTTTTCAATTATTTCCGTTTTTTTTTTGAAAAAAAGAAGATTCATATTTTTTGAATTAAAGCTTCTGTGTTGTTATTTTTTTTATTCATTCTCAATGAGATTATATCTCCTTTTTTTAATGTTTCATTAATAATACATTCTGATATAGGATTTTTAATAAATGTTTCCATTACTCTTTTTAAAGGACGAGCTCCGTATTCATGATCAAATCCTTTTTTTTGAATAAAGTTTATTACTTCAGGTAATAAAGTTAACCTATAACCTAGATTAGAAACATGAAGTATTATCTTTTTTAATTCTATAGAAGTTATCTTAGATATATTTTCTCGTGTTAAAGAGTTAAAAATAAGAATATCGTCTATTCTATTTAAAAATTCTGGAGGAAAAGTTCTTTTTAAAGATTGCTCTAGGATATTTTTAATGTAATTATTTGATTGTCGTGCTTTAGTATGGAATCCAATTCCTTTACCGAATTCTTTTAATTGTTGTGTCCCTGTATTTGACGTAAAAATAATTACGGTATTTTTAAAATTTATTTTTCTTCCAATACTGTCTGTTACACATCCGTAATCCAACATTTGCAATAAAATATTAAATACTTCATGATGTGCTTTTTCTATTTCATCCAACAATATTACAGAATATGGTTTACGACGTATAATTTCTGTTAATTGTCCTCCTTCTTCATAACCAACATAACCTGGAGGAGCCCCTATTAATCTAGAAACAGAAAATTTTTCCATATATTCACTCATATCTAGACGTATTAATGATTCTTCTGAATCAAATAGTTCTTTTGAGAAAATTTTTGCTAAATAGGTTTTCCCTACACCTGTTTGTCCTAAAAAAATAAAAGAACCTATAGGAGAATTAGGATCTTTTAATCCAGTTCTGTTTCTTTGAACTGCTTTTACTATCTTTTCTATTGCTTCATCTTGACCTATTATTTTTTCTTTTAATATGTCTGTCATTCTATTTAACTTTCTCATTTCAGCTTGAGCTATTTTTTTTACTGGAACTCCACTCATCATAGATACTACTTCTTCAATATTTTCTTCAGATACGATTTCTTTATTTTCTTTAGAAGATTTTTCCCATTCCTTTTGAGCCTTTATCAATTGTTTTTCTATACGTTTTTCTGTATCACGTAAACGTGCAGCTTCCTCGTATTTTTGGCTTTTAACAACTTTAGATTTTTCTTTACGAATATTTTCTAATTCTTTTTCCAGAATGACTATCTCCTGAGGAACTTTTATATTTTTAATATGCACGCGAGATCCTGATTCATCTAAAGCATCAATAGCTTTATCAGGTAAATGACGGTCTACAAGATAGCGGACAGTTAGAGTTACACAAGATTTTATTGCTTTTTCTGTATAAAGAACATTGTGATGACTCTCATATTCCCCTTTTATTTTTTTCAATATTTCTATAGTTTCTTCCTCAGAAGAGGGTTGTACTATAATTTTTTGAAATCTTCGTTCTAAAGCTCCATCTTTTTCTATATATTGTCTATATTCATTCAATGTAGTGGCTCCAATACATTGAATATATCCTCGTGCCAAAGCCGGTTTAAATATATTAGATGCATCTAATGATCCTGTTGTTCCTCCTGCTCCAATCATTGTGTGTATTTCATCTATAAAAAGGATTAGACCAGAATTTTTTTCTGATTCATTTATAATTGTCTTTATTCTTTCTTCAAATTGTCCTCTATATTTAGTTCCAGCGACCAAGCTGGCTAAATCCAAAACAACCACTCTTTTATTGTATAATACCCTAGATACTTTTTTTTGCACAATACGAAGCGCTAATCCTTCGGCTATTGCTGATTTTCCTACCCCAGGTTCTCCTATAAGTAAAGGATTGTTTTTCTTTCTTCTACTCAATATTTGAGAAACACGTTCTACTTCTTTGTCTCTTCCAACTACTGGATCTAATTTACCTTCTATTGCTATAGCATTCAAATCTCTCCCAAAATTATCCAAAACAGGAGTTTTGCTTTTTATTGAAGCTCCTCCATAATAACCTGATCCTGCTCCACTTCCTCCTGATCCGTAAGAATAAGAAGTAGAACTATTATCATTTTCCATGTCTTCATCTGAATAAGAGAAAAAAACTTTTTTTATAATTTTTGACGAGTAATAATGAATCATAAATTAAAATTTATAGAAAAGATAAAACATATTATGTATTTTATTGGAAAATGAATATAAAATTTTTTCGAAAAATTTTACATATTTACATATTTTTACATAGTAAAATTATAACTAATTTTATTGTTTTATTATCTAGTTCTATTTAGTTCTAGAAGAAGATATTTTTAAATTCAATCGTTCTATTAATGTTTCTACTAATTTATTTTTTTTATATAAAAAATTATATTGTTCTAACTGTTTGATTGGATATTCTTTTTTTATGACTTGAAACTCCAAATCTGAACTACTTAATTTTTTTTTGAAATATTTTTCAAAATTTTTTTGAATTAATAAAAAATATCGATTCTCTAATTTTGATGGGATCATAAAAAGTATTTTATTTTTTATGATTTGAAATTGTATTTCATTTTTTAAAAAGTCCAAGTAAATAGGATTTATTTTTCTTGAAAATTTCTGTACGAATATCATCCAATTCTTTTGCAAGAACTGAATTTTTTCGTTCTCTTCATATAAATAAAATTCTTTACGATCTTTTTCTATCGTTTGCATTGTTAAATTTTTATGATTTTTTTTTTTATGAATAGAAAAAAAATGTGTTAATTGTATTAAATTTATTTCTATAGTCAATCTGGAATTTTGATTTTTTAATCTGCATTCGTTTTCTAAACGATGAAATATATTTAAAGAATGAATTAAAAAAAAGGAAGATATTTTTTTTGATTGTTCAACATAAGATTGTATTATCTCTTTTTTGAATTTCAAAATAGAAATTGTTTCATAATTTTTAGAAAAAAATAAATTTCTGAAATGTTTAGTTAATCCAGCTACAAAATTATAATAGTAAATTTTTTTTTGAAATACTGTATCTAACAGGATCAATATTTTATTGACATTTTCGTTTAAAATATGATCTACTATTTCAAAATAGTATTTTATGTCAATAATTCCTAATTTATTCATTATAAGGCATTTAGTTATTTTTGTTTTATTAATAGATAGAAATCTATCGAACAAATGAATAGCCTTACTTAGAGATCCTTCTACATGTTGGGAAATAATCAATAAAGATTCATTTTCTATTTCTATATTTTCTGTTTCCGAAATCATTTTCAAATGAAAAAAAATTTCTTTTACAGAAATATTTTCAAATTCATAAATTTGACTATGTGATAAAATAAATTCTGGAATTATTTTTTCTTCTATTCCGCAAAAAATAAATAATATATGTGGATTTTCTTCTTTTATAAAATTATAAAATAGATAGAAAAAATATTGAGAAAAATTATGTAATTCTTTAAAAATAAAAATGTTATATTTTCCTTTTTTAGGAAAAGATCTAGATTGATCAATAACTTTATAAATATATTTTAAAGAGTAGTGAAACCCTCCATTGATTTCAAATACATTTGAGTGTTTTAATTCGGAGAAAGAATTCAATTCATTTGCTAAAATATATGCACATGTATTTTTTCCTACTCCTTTTGGTCCCAAAAAAAATAAAACTTGAGATAAACGATTCTCCTGTATTGCTTTTTTTAAAGAAATACAAATATTTCTTTGTCCTATCAACTCATTTAAGTTAATAGGTTTATATTTTTCGGCTAATATAATTTTTTTGAGAAAAATTTTATTCATAGAACATCTATTTTAATTTAGATGTAAAATATTTTTAATTTTATCAGCAGCGTCTTTTAATGTATCAGCAGAATAAATAGGTAGTGAACTTTTTTTAAGCATTTCTTTCGCTGTTTTTTCATTTGTACCCTGTAAACGAATAACTACAGGAATTTTAATATCATGATCGATTTTAGAATATGAATTAATTATTCCTTTTGCTACTGTATCACAACGAACTATTCCACCAAATATATTAATCAATATTGTTTTAACAGACTGATCTTTTAATATTATAGAAAAAGCTTTTTCTACACGTTTATTGTCCGCGGAACCTCCTATATCTAGGAAATTAGCTGGTTCTCCTCCACAAAATTTAATCATATCCATTGTAGCCATAGCTAATCCTGCTCCGTTTACCATACATCCTACATTTCCTTCTAATTTTATAAAATTCAAATTTGCTTCATTAGCTTCTTTTTCAAGAAGAATATCAACATCTTCTTTATCCTCTATCATAAAATATTTGTTATTACGGAACAAAGCATTATCATCCAATACTATTTTTATATCTACAGGAATGATTTTATTATCAAATGTTTTTATTAAAGGATTTATTTCCAATAATAAAGCATCGCAGGCTTTATAAGCTTCATAAAGAGAAATTAAAAAAGAACTAAAATTTTTTAATGAATCATTATACATATCCAGATTAAAAGCAATTTTTCTAGTTTGAAATAATTGTAATCCTAATATTGGATCTATTTTTTCTGTATATATTTTTTCTGGATTCTTTTTGGAAAGAGATTCTATATTCATTCCACCTTCTTTGGAATAGAGAATCATATTTTTTTCTATATCACGATTGAGTAATATGGATAAATAATATTCTCTAGGTGGATTGAACTCGTAAGAATAAATGTCTTCAGACAATAAAATTTTTCTAACTAATTTTCCTTTTTTAGAAGTTTGTGAAGTAACTAAAAATTTTCCTAATATATTTTTTGATTTTTCATAAACTTCGTCTAAAGTTTTCACAATTTGAACACCACCAGACTTTCCACGTCCGCCTGCATGTATTTGCGCTTTAATTACCAAAGATTTTTTTTCAGTTCTTTGAAAAATAATTTTTGCCGCTTTTACAGCTTCTTCTGGAGAGGAAGCAATGATACCATATGGTATCTGAATTGAAAAAGAGTTCAATATGTCACGACCTTGGTATTCATGTAAATTCATTAGAAAATAATTTTATTTACAAGTAAATTTAAACTAAAATTCGCTTATTTTTGATAATGTTTATTTAACTTGAATATGTCGAAAGAATTAAAAAATAAAAATTTACAAAAAATGATTCAAGCTGAAAATATTTATAAATCTTTTGGAAAAGATGAAGTAATCAAAGGAGTGAATCTTTTTGTAAAAGAAGGAAATATAGTTTGTATTTTGGGAGAATCTGGAGCTGGAAAAAGTACTTTGTTACATATACTTGGAACTTTGGAAAGACCTACTATAAAAAAAAAATTAAAAACTGTTTTAAAAATAAATGGAAAAGAAGTATTATCTATTTCAGATGAAGAACTTTCTATTATAAGAAATCAAACGATAGGTTTTATTTTTCAAACTCCTCAACTTCTTCCTGAATTTACTGCATTAGAAAATATTTGTTTACCGGGGTTTATAAATAAAAAAAATAAAAAGAATGTAAAAAAAAAAGCTAAAAATTTATTAAACAAATTAAATCTTTCTAAATATGAAAACTATAAGCCAGAAGAACTATCTGGAGGACAAAAACAAAGGTTATCTGTAGCAAGAGCTTTAATTAATGATCCTAAAGTTATTTTTGCAGACGAACCTTCTGGAAATTTAGATAAGAAAAACGCAGATAAATTACATAATTTTTTCTTCCTTAGAAAAAAACTAAAACAAACTTTTTTAATTGTTACTCATAATATGCAATTAGCAGACATAGCTGATGAACAACTAAAAATAGAAAATGGAAAAATCTATCAAATAAAAAAATAAAATATTTTATGCTTTTAAAAAATCAACTTTCTATTAAACATATTATAAAAAAACCAATTAATGGTAATGGAAATGAAAGTATTCTTTTTTTGATGATTCACGGATATGGAAGTAACGAGGAAGATCTTTTTTCTTTTAAAAAAGATCTTCCTAATAACTTTTTCATAATTAGCATTCAAGGAATTTATTCTCTTGGAACAGACAAATATTCTTGGTATGATATTGATTTTTCAAATGAAAAAAAATTTATCGATGTTTTACAAGCTAAAAAAACAATTGAAAAAATATCTTTTTTTATAGATGAAGCTATTCAAGAATATCAGTTAAAAGAAGACCAAGTTTGGTTATGTGGATTTAGTCAAGGTGCTATTTTAAGTTATGCTATTGCTTTTAAAAGACCTAATAAAATAAAAAAAGTAATTGCTTTAAGTGGTTATTTAGAAAGAAATATTTTACCTGAAAAAATAAACAAAAATCATTATTCTAATTTGGAGTTCTTTATATCTCATGGAAAATATGACACAATCATACCTTTAAATTGGACCAAAAAAGGACTAAAGTTTCTTAAGGATAATGAAATACTTTCTTTCGATTATAAAGAATATGAATCGGGACATACTTTGAACAGTTTAAATTATCAAGATCTTATGAATTGGATTAAAAAAAAACATATTTATTCTAAATAATAAACCATAATAATAAACCATAATAAACAAAATCATGAGTAAATATTCAAAAATAATATTATTCATAATAACTTTTTTTGTATCCATTTTTTTCTTTTTACAGAGAAATTATCTTTTCGGGTTTTTTTTTACTTTATTAAGTTTTATACCTGTTTTTTTTATTTTCAGAAATGAATTTTTGTTATTGGCATTTCTTAAAATAAGAAAAAAAGATATGAATGGATTAAAAAAATATTTGGGATATATAAAAAACCCTAAGTTACAACTTACTAAGAATCAAATTGCTTATTATTATTTTTTGAATGGAATTTTATATTCTGAAAGGAATATACTTAAATCAGAGAGTTATATGCAGAAATCTCTACATTTTGGACTAAAGTTTAAACAAAACATAGCAATTGCCAAATTGAACTTGGCAATAGCGTCTTTATCAAGAGGAGAGAAAAAAATGGCTAAAATTTTATTGTTGGAAGCAAAAAAAACGGATACTTATGGGTTACTACATGATCAAATTCAGATTATACAAATGCAAATGAAAAAAATAAATATAGGAAATAAAAACAAACAAAATCCTTATATTAGAAAATCATAACATTTCATTTTTTCTACAAAAAAATTTTATCAACTAAACGAATTTTTACAATTCTAATACACTAGGAATATTTTTTTCACTTCCTCCCATTAAAAATTTTATTGGATTTTCTATATGTTCTTTAACAGATACTAAAAATCCAACAGATTCCCGTCCGTCAATTATTCTATGATCATAGGATAAAGCTAAATACATAATAGGACGAATTTCAATAGACCCATGAATAGATACAGGTCTTTCCATAATTTTATGCATTCCTAATATAGCACTTTGTGGTGGATTGATTATTGGAGTAGACAACATAGATCCAAAAACACCTCCGTTAGTAATAGTAAATGTACCACCTGTCATTTCATCTATAGAAATTGTTCCGTTTTGAACACGTATTGATAAATTATTAATTTCCTGTTCTATTTCACGAAATGATAAATTTTCCGCATTCCTGATAACAGGGACCATTAACCCTTTAGGACCAGATATAGCAATACTAATATCACAATATTCAAAATTAATTTTTTTTTCTCCACTAATCATAGCATTAACATCTGGATACCTTTGTAAAGATCTGACACAAGAAAGAATAAAAAAAGACATAAATCCTAAGTGTACTCCATGTTTTTCTTGAAAAACATTTTTGTACTTTTTCCTTATAATAAAAATTTCTTGCATATCAACTTCATTGAATGTAGTCAGTGTAGCTGTTTCATTTTTTATAGATACTAATCTTTCAGAAATTTTTCTTCTCAAAGAAGAAAGAGGTGTTATTTTCTTGGATCTAGGTACTGAAAGAGGTTCTGAAAAAGAGTTTTTTTCTTCTTGAAAAAGAATACAATCTGCTTTTGTGATCCTACCATCCTTTCCTGTTCCTTTTACATATTCTATAGGAATATTTTTTTCTTTTAAAATTTTTTTTGAAGCTGGAGAAAGAATTTTTATGTTTTCTAAATACAACTCTTTTTCTTTTTTAGGAATTTTTTCTGCGCATTCTTGATTTTTAGAACTTTTAGAAGTGTCAATAAGGCATAAAACATCTCCAACTCTTATTCTTTCTCCTTTTTTTACCATTAAAGTAATTACTCCATTTTCTTCTGCGGAAATTTCTAAAGTAGCTTTATCTGAATCTATTTCTGCTATTGTTTTACCTTTATCAACATAATCTCCATTTTTCACAAACCATGTGGAGACTTCTACTTCTGTAATTGATTCTCCTGGAGAAGGCACTTTTACTTTTATTATCATAAATATAAATTTTTTTAAATATTATAAAATCAAAAAAAAGCTTTTTCCAATATTTTATTCTGAATTTTTAAAAAATCTGGATAAGACCCTGTAGATGGACTAGAACTTTCAGACGGAGAGATTAAATTAAACGATATTATATTTCCTATCTTTCTTAAAATAAAACTCCATAATCCCATGTTTTCCGGTTCTTCTTGAACCCAAAAAATTTCTTTTTTGTTTTTGTACGTAACAAGTAATTCTTTAATTCTTTCCATCTTTAATGGATAAATTTGTTCGATTCGAATCAATGCTGTATTTTCATTTTTTATAGATTCTTTTTTTTTGAGCAATTCATAATATATTTTTCCAGAACAAAAAATTAATTTAGTTATTTGATTGGTATCTTGCACAGAAGGATCGTCTAATATTTCAACAAATTTTCCTTCAGAAAGATCTTTTATTTGAGATAAGCATTTGGAATTTCTAAGTAAACTTTTTGGAGTAAAAACTATAAGAGGTTTACGATATTTTAATTTCATTTGTCTTCTTAGAAGATGATAAAAATTAGATGGAGTAGTACAATTTACCACAAATAAATTGTTGTTAGCACAAAGTTGCAAATAACGTTCTACGCGCGCAGAAGAATGTTCTGGACCTTGTCCTTCATATCCATGAGGAAGCAATAAGACAATTCCATTTTTAATTTTCCATTTGTTTTCTCCGGAGGAGATATATTGATCTATTATAATTTGTCCTCCATTTCCAAAATCTCCAAATTGAGCTTCCCATAAAGTTAAAACATGAGGAGAATACATAGCGTATCCATAATCAAAACCTAATACTCCGTATTCTGAAAGAGGGGAATTAAAAATTTGTATTTTTCCTTGTTCTCTTCGTATGTTATTCAAAAGAATAATTTCTTCTTCTTCTTCTGTTTTGACAATTGCATGACGTTGAGAAAATGTTCCTCTAGCTACATCTTCTCCCGATAAACGAATATGAAATCCTTCATCCAAAAGTGTAGCATAAGCAAGCAATTCCGCCATACTCCAATCCACTAATTGATTACTAATCATTTCTAATCTTTGTTGAAAAATAGATTCCGTTTTTCTAAAAAATTTTTTATGATTGGGAAGAGAAAAAATTTTATTGGATATATCTATAATTCTTTTCATTGAAATTCTAGTATCTACTGTATGAAAAATATCTTTATGATTAGATACTATAGGAACATTTTTCCATTCTTCTTCTAAAAAAGAATTCAAAACATTCCACTTTATGTTCTTTGCTTTATTATATCCTATATTCAGAATGTTTTCATATTCTTTTTCCATATTTATTATATCATCATTACTAACAACTCCTTCTCTTTTTAATTTTTCTTTATACAAGTTATAAGAATTTGTATGTTTAGAAATAGCTTTGTATAAAGAAGGTTGAGTGAATCTAGGTTCATCTCCTTCATTATGTCCATATTTCCTATATCCAAGCAAATCTATAAAAACATCTTCATGATATTTCATCCTGAAATCTACAGAAAAATGAATAGCTCGTATGACAGACTCTACATCATCTGCATTAACATGTAATACTGGAGAAAGTATAACTTTTGCCACATCACTGCAATAAATACTAGAACGTCCTTCAGTGTAATTTGTAGTGAAACCTATTTGATTATTAAGTATGATATGAATTGTACCTCCAGTTTTGTATCCTTTTAATCTAGATAGTTGAATAACTTCATAAACAATACCCTGACCTGCTAATGCTGCATCTCCATGAATTAAAATAGGGATAATTTTCTCTGAATTACTGTTTTGATTATAAATGATATCTATTTTTGCACGTGTAATTCCTTCCACAATAGCGTCTACAGATTCTAAATGTGAAGGATTAGGTACTAAATTCAGTTTAATATATTTTTCTTTATAATCTTTTCTGATTGTGGAAAATCCAAGATGATATTTTACATCCCCAGAAAAAGTTTTTTCTTTGTATTCTTTTTCTTGAAATTCACTAAATATTTGAGAATAATTTTTTTGAAAAAAATTAGAAAGAAGATTTAAACGACCTCTATGTGACATACCAATTATAAAATCTTCTGTCAAATATTTTCTGGATGCATACTTTACCATTTCTTCTAATCCAGGCAATATAGATTCATGTCCTTCTATAGAAAACCTTTTTTTACCTACAAATTTCGTATGAATGAAGTTTTCGAATGCAACTGCTGCATTTAATTTTTTCAAAAAAAACTTTTTTTCTTCTGCAGAAAATTGCAGTTTTTCTTTTTGAAACCATTGTTCAATCCATTGAATTTTTGTAGGATCTGAAATATACATGTACTCTATTCCTATTGACCCACAATAAATATTTTTAAGATATTTGATTATATTTCTTAATGAATTTTTTCCAATTCCTATCAATTTTCCAGCTTCAAAAGACATATCTAGTTCTTTATCTGATAAGGAAAAATTTTCTAAATCCAAAGAAGGAAAATGTTTTCTTCTTTCTCGTATAGGGTTTGTATGAGTAAAAAAATGACCTCTTTTTCTGTAAGCATTAATCAAATTATATACTAAAAATTCCTGGTTAATAAGATTATTATCATTTTTTAAATGAAATGATTGAAATGATTTTTTATAACTTTCTTGACTATTTGATTTTGATGAAAAAACTGTTTTATAGTTTTTTTCTCCAAAATCAAATCCATGAAAAAAATCTCTCCAACTTTTTTCTATTGAATTAGGATTTTTTTTATACTTATTATATAGATATTCTAAATTTTTTAGATGAATGGAATTTAGAAAAGAATATCTATCACTCATAGATTCACTCATATACTATTTTTATTCCAAATTTAAACATTTTAAATATCTATCAAAGTTTATTTGATTTTTTATGTTTTTTGCATCTTTCAAAATTAAATTCAATCCATCTTTTTTAGTTCCTATAGCCGCTGCAAAAAAAGAATTTCCCCAATATTTACCATGTATATAAGATGCAATCCTACATATGATTTTATGAGCATGAATATTTTGACTTTTAATTACAGAATCTGAAATAGATATAAATACAACTGGCTTCCCCCCCCTTAGAAACCCAACAATCATAAATAAATTAGATATTTCACATCTTAAATCTAAAACTATTTTCTTAACAAGATTCATATCTAATTCTTTTTCTTGAAAAAGGTCGATATCATATAAATAGTTAATTGAAGATAATTGAATAATTTTTAGAGAATATTCTTTTTTGATTCTATTCACTTGCTGTAACCGTATTTTTGATATTTCTTTTTTTAATTCTTTATTATGCTTTTGTAAATCAATAAAATTTTTTAAAGGAGATTCAGGATATTTCATCATCTCTTTTAGAGATTGATATTGATCATGAATTGATTTTAAGTATTGTATTGCTTTTTTCGAAGTTATTGCTTTAATTCTTCGTATTCCATACGATACAGACGTTTCTGATATTATCTTGAAAATTTGAATTAGTCCAGTGTGTCTTACATGTGTACCAATACATAATTCAGATGAATCACCAAAAGTTATAACTCTAACTCCTTTCTTATATTTATTTTCGAATGTATCACTAATAGATCTATTTTTCCTAGCTTCTTGCAAGGATGAAAAATTTCTTTCCTCTAAAGGAAGATCAGAAAAAATTAATTTTTGTACCATATTTTCTATTCTATGCAATTCTTCAAGACTTATCTTTTTATAATGAGAAAAATCAAATCGTAAATATTCATCTCCTACATAAGAACCTTTTTGCTGTATATGATTTCCTAATACATCTTTCAAAGAAAAGTGCAGTAAATGAGTAGAAGTATGATTTTTCTCAATTTCTGATCTTCTATTTTGATTAACTATAGCATGAAAATGAGAAGAAACATTCGAAGGCAATTTTTTAGTATAATGTATAATAATGGAATTTTCTTTTTTAGTATTGAAAATATGAATTTCATCATTTTCATTTTTTATGATTCCATTATCTCCTAACTGTCCTCCTCCTTCCGGATAAAAAGGAGTTTTTGAAAAAACTAACTCATAATAATGAGTTTTTTCTAGTATATTTTCTACTTTCCTGTATTTTACAATTAAAATTTCACATTTTATTGTATCATATCCTATGAATCCTACAAGACTAATATTTCCGTTAATAAATTGATGATCATGTACTTTTATCCAATCTTTTTTTTTTATATATCCTTTTTTGGATCTATTTCTTTGTTCTAACAGTTTTTCATGAAATGCTTTTTCATCAATTGACATGTTATTTTTTTCAATTAATATTTTTGATAATCTCATAGGGAAACCATAAGTGTCATATAATTGAAAAATAGTTTTTCCATCAACAATGATTTCATTTTTTTGTTTAGTTTTTTCTATGATATGTTGAATTTTTTGATTCCCTTGTTCAATAACTCTTAAAAAAGATAATTCTTCCTCCAAAATTACATTTTTTATGTGTTCTTCTTTATTTTCCAATTCTGGAAAATCATTTTCCATATTGTTTACTAAAAAATCTACAAATTGATAAATAAAAGGTCCTTTTTGATACAAAAAACGATTTGCATAAATTATAGATCTTCTAATAATTCTTCTGATAACATAGCCAGCTCCATTATTTGATGGTAATATTCCATCGGAAATGGAAAAAACAATAGATCTTAAATGATCTGCTATTATGTGTATAGACACTTTTTGATGAAAATCTTCTTTATAAATTTTTCCCAAAAATTCTTTAATGGTTTGAATAATTGGATAAAAAATATCAGTTTCATAACTAGAAAATTTTCCTTGCAATACTGTACATAACCTTTCTAATCCCATCCCTGTATCAACATGTTTTTTTGAAAGTTTCTCTAAAATACCATCTGATTTACGTAAAAACTCTATAAAAACAAGATTCCAAATTTCTATGACTCTTGGATGATTCTTATTAACAAGATTTTTTCCTGGTAAAAATTTTTTTTCTTTTTCATTACGTAAATCTATATGAATTTCTGAACAAGGTCCGCAAGGACCTGTTAATCCCATTTCCCAAAAATTTTCTTCTTTTCCAAAGAAAAGAATATTATCTTTTTTTATTAAATTTTTCCAACATTTGAAAGTTTCGTCATCCATAAATAATCCTTCCTTTTTGTCTCCAATAAAAATAGATACGTAAATATTTTCTTCTGGAATATTATAAACATCAATTAATAATTCCCAAGCCCATTCTATGGCTTCTTTTCTGGAATAATCTCCGAAAGACCAATTTCCTAACATCTCGAACATAGTATGATGGTAATTATCATATCCTACGTTTTCCAAATCATTGTGTTTTCCAGTTACTCTAAGACATTTTTGAACGTTTACTATTCTAGAATAATCCGGTTTCATGTGACCTAAAAAATAATCTTTAAAAGGATTCATTCCTGCATTGATAAAAAAAAGAGTAGGATCATTATTTGAATAAATAGGAAAAGAAGGAATAATTTTATGCTCCTTTTTTTGAAAAAAACTGAGAAAAGTGTCTTTTATCAATTTGTATTTCATAATCAATACATTATTATTTATGAATTTTTTTTCTATAATATTTAGGAGATTGTTCTATAGCATCCATAATTTTTTCCATAATGTTTTCAGTAGAATCTTTTTTTATATCTAATTGAATAGGTTTTTTAAATTTCATTTTCTGTAATATCCCTTTTTTTTTAATTCGAATTCCTTTTTTGTCATAAGCCTTTTGAAATCCATCTATTACAATAGGTACAACGATAGGATTATATTTTCTAATTACATGAACAATTCCTCTTCGTCCTGGTGCAAATTCTTGAGTCGTACCTTGTGGAAAGGTAATTAGCCATCCATCATTAATAGCTATTCCCATACGAGTTATTTCAGATATATTCTCTGACTGACTTACTTTGTTTTCTCCTTTTTTCCATGCTCTTTTTACAGTGATACCTCCAGAATAAATAAATAATTTTGTTAAAAACCCCTTATTCATAGTTTCTTTAGCCGCCACATAATACAAATTAACTTTTGGGTTTAGAAGATAAATTGGGTTTTTTATGCTATTTACAAATCCATTTTTTACACTACAAAAAACATGAAACATAGCGAATACATCTGCAAAATAAGTTTGATGATTAGAGACAAATAGAACTTTTTTATCAGGTAGATCTTTAATATATTCTGTCCCCTTTAATTGTAGTTGATTAAATCCATTATAACGATTATAGGAAATGCAACCAAAAGTGAAAATTAAAAAACGTTTTATAAAATGTAAATTTCCGAATGCGTCTCTAAAAAGAGTACTTTTTTTTTTTTCATTGGTTTTTAAAAAAAATGAATGAAAATCCACTTTTATTTTTTTGTAATATTATAAAATTTAGAAGAATAATATGAAAAACTTGTGAAAATGAAAAAAATTAATAAACTACAATATATCCAAAAAGGAATTGGAATAGGATCTCCTTTGGCATAGGAATGCAATCCAGATAAATAATAATTTACTCCAAAATAAGTCATTATAATAGAACTTATTGATAAAATACTAAAAAAATTAAAAGCAAATATACTTTTCATCCATGGAATAAATCGCATATGTAATACAAAAGCATAAATCATAATACTAATTAATGCCCAAGTTTCTTTTGGATCCCAACTCCAATATCTACCCCAACTATTATTTGCCCAAATAGAACCTAAAAAAGTTCCTATTGTTAATAAAAAAATACCTATAATAAGGCACATTTCATTAATAATCGTTAATTTCTCAATATTCATTTGAATTCTCTTTCTATAAGAGTGAATATATGCTTTTAATATATATAAAAGCAACACAAAAAATCCTAAAAAAGATCCTGTGAAAAAAAAACCATAACTACTTGTTATTGTTGCAACATGTATAATTAACCAATTAGATTTTAAAACTGGAACTAAATTTGTTATTTCTGGATCCATTGTATTTCCATTCGCTATCATTAATAAAATAGATGATATTAAAACGGTTATTCCTAAAACAAATCTATTTCTATAAAATAGAAATCCTATTCCTACTAAACAAAAACCGATAAAAATAGCTGATTCATATCCATTAGTCCATGGGGCATGTCCTGAAATATACCATCTAAAAACTAAACCAAAAAAATTTAAAACAAATAAAAATAATGAAATAAAAAAAAATATTTTAGAAAAAAAATGCAAATATTTATTATGAAAAAAAATTCTTAAAAAAGAATTGATTATAATAACGATTCCAAAAAAAGCATAGAGAAAAGATAAAATATAAAATATATTAAGTTTATTGTAAATGATTTCCATCGAAATTTTATTTTCAGAAGGTAGAAGAGATTTTGCATGTTTTATTTGATACAATCGTATTTTTTTTATTTCATTATCTGCAATATTCCAATTTTTCTCATTTTGAGAATCTAATAGAGATTTTAGATAATTATTATACATAAATAATCCAGGAAAATTTAATCTGTTTGATTCTAATATAATCCAACTAGACCAGGTATGATTAACGTCATTAGGAATAGGAAAAATGCGAATATATTTACCCTGAAAAATTTCATGAATAATTCCTACACGTTCACTAAGATTTAAGACTGCTTTATCATACTGATTTCTGTACATTGGATTTTTAGAAAAAGCTTTTTCATAATCTACTTGTAGTACAAACTTTAAACCTAATGTTTTTGGATCTAAAATATAGAGATCCATCAAAGAAACATAATGTTGTTTATTTGCTTTTACCTTGTTTAAAAATTTATCTCCTCCTTTTTTATCTACTTTAATAAAAGGAACTTTTGTCCAAAAAATATTATCTTGATGTATAGATATAAACCATTGATTAGCATCTATATTTTCTATAGAATTTTTTTTATGTATTTTTCTAAGAAGATCAATAGCTATAGTATTAATAGGTTTTATTCTTCCTTTGTAATCTTGTACTAATAAACGTCCGAAATTTTCACTATGTTTTTTAGGAATATGGATAGCATCATATACATTTTCTAAAGGAATTTTTTTGAATTCGTGTATTTTATTATTTGTATTTTTTTCTTGAGAAAAAGAATCGCAATTATTCCCTAGAAATAATAATAAAAAAAGTAAAATTGAATAATTCTTGGAATATAAATATTTTAATTTATTTTTTAAATAACTAAACCTACTTCCTTTCCAAAACAAAGTCATAAACATGCCTATACTCATTAAAAAATAACCTATATAGGAAAAATAGGTACCTAAATAATCATTATTAACAGAGAAATGAGTTCCTTTTTTGTCAGGATCATATCCAGACTGAAAGAATCTATATCCTTTATAATTCAAAACATTATTCATATAAATCAAATAATTTTTTTGATTTTTTTTATCTATGATAGTTACATTGCTCATAAAAGAGGAAGGAAATTCAGAACCTGGATAATTTTCTATTTTAAAATTATTTAATCTCAAAAAAAAAGGAAGATGCAAAGATAAAGATCCATATCCAATAGATACTTTACAATCCCTAAACAATAAAGGATTGCTCATTTTTGTTGTATTTTTTCCTCCTAAAAAAGTTACTAACTTAGATTGATCTAGAAAAGATATTTTTGCTGTAATAGCATTTAATAAACCGTTATTATCATCTCCATCTTTTTCACATGATTTTATATATTCTAATTTTCCTTTTACAATTCCTTCTGGAACAACCCAATGAATCATTCCATGATCTGTTTTAAATCGATATAAGTGTTTTATTCTTAAAACATCAAAAGTATTTTTGAGTACAAAATAGTTTTTTCTATTAATCATATTAATACATTCTCCTGTAAAAGAAGATTTTAAAAACAGCTTATTTTTCTTTTCAAAAATTTGTATTCCAAAAGGAATTTTCTTGTTGAGAGAAAATATTACACCATTTATTTTCGTGACATCTCCATTTTTAACAAAATTTTCTGTTCTTCCTTTTTGACTACTTGAAATAATCTTGACAATTTTTTCTTTTGGTTTTTTTTGAGAAAAAATAACTTTTGCACATGGAATAAAATCCAAAATTTTTATTTCTAATGGATTTCCTTGAAAAGAAAAATTTTTTTTATATCCACTATGATAAGAAGAAAGGATATAAGGGTCATGATAAAATTTAGTGTAATTTCCTTGATTAATTTCTAATTTAAAATAATTTTTTCTAGAAATAATCTTTCTATTTGTTTCTCCTTCTCTTATAGACATTATTCCTTCAAAACTATAATATCTCGAAAAAATTCCTCCAATGAGGATAAATACAAATGATAAATGAAAAATAAAAAGAGGAATTTTATTATAATTCCATAATTTATATTTCCATATATTTCCAATAAGGTTTATTATAATTAATAACATTATAATCTCAAACCAAGTAGATTCATAAATAAATACTTTTGCAACACTGGTAGAATATTTCTGCTCCAGAATAGTAGCTAGAGCCATAGATATTGCAAACAATAAAAATAAAAAAGAAGTTATTTTTGTGGAAAAAAAAATTTTTCTTAATTGCTGCATATTTTTGTTGAATTAATAGAAATATTCTTAGAAAGAAGAAAAATCATTTGTACAATATTAATAATGAGATTATCACGATGAGGATCCTAATTTAGGAATCTTTGGAAAAGATATTTTTATTGTATTTTTCATACATATATGATTAATCCATCATAAGCTAAATAGACATTTTTCGGTAATTCTTTCTCAAGATCTTCATGAAATCCAAGCACATGACTAATATGCGTTAAATAAGTTTTTTTAGGAAAAATTTCTTGAATTACATTTAAAGATTCGAAAATAGTAAAATGATTTTTTGGAAGTTTTCTTAAAACATTCAAGACTAATATATCTAATCCTTTTAACTGTTGAATTGTTTGAACTGAAATACTGCTTGCATCCGTAATATATGCAAAATTTTCTATACGGAACCCCAAAATAGGAAGATCCCCATGCCATATAAATAAAGGAAAAACTTGAAAATGCTCCATAAAAAAGAAATCTTTACAATTATCTAGTTCATGTATGGATATTTTTGATGTATTTAATTTATGATTTTCTGAAAAGAAATAAAAAAATCTTTTTTTTATTTCTTTTAAAGATCTTCGCAACCCATAAACAGGTATGGGTTTTTTCATTTGAAAATAAACTGATCTTATATCATCTAATCCACCTATATGATCATGGTGTTCATGTGTAATAAAAATAGCATCTAATCTACAATGATTACTTCTCAACATTTGATATCTAAAATCTGGTCCACAATCAATTAGTAATTTCTTTTGATTTTTTTCAATTAAAACAGAACTTCTAAGTCTCTTATCTTTTGGATTTTTAGATAAACATACTGGATGTTTAGATCCAATAATAGGAACACCTTGAGAAGATCCAGTTCCTAAAAAGGTAATTTTCATATGTATGAACTAACCAATTTTTTATTTTCGAACATATTGATTTATTATATTTGTTTCTATTTCATTTAAAATATTTTTTTTCCCTTTTAAAAATTCCTTTACAGAATCTCTTCCTTGACCTAGTTTCATATCTTTATAATTAAACCAAGATGCATTTTTTTTAATAACTCCTAGATCAACTCCTAAATCTAGTATTTCACCTATTTTTGATATTCCTTCTCCGTACATTATATCAAATTCAGCTGTTCTAAAAGGAGGAGATAGTTTATTTTTTACTACTTTTACTCTTGTTCTATTGCCTAATATTTTTTCTCCATTTTTAATTTGATTTCCTTTTCGTATATCTAATCGTATTGATGAATAAAATTTTAAAGCGTTTCCTCCTGTAGTAACTTCAGGGTTTCCATAAACACCTATTTTTTCTCTTAATTGATTAATAAATATGAGAATACTTTTTGATTTTCCTATACTAGAAGTTAGTTTTCTCAAGGCTTGAGACATCAATCTAGCTTGTAATCCTATTTTAGAATCACCCATTTCTCCTTCTATTTCACTTTTAGGAGTTAAAGCCGCTACAGAATCAACAACAATCATATCAATAACGCAAGATCTAATTAAATTATCTACTATTTCCAGTGCTTGTTCTCCATTATCTGGTTGAGATATGATTAGATCTTTTATATTAACTCCTATTTTTTTTGCATAAAAACAATCAAAAGCATGTTCAGCGTCAATAAAACTCACAAATCCTCCTAATTTTTGAGATTGAGTAATTGCATGTAAAGCTAAAGTAGTTTTTCCAGAAGATTCTGGTCCAAATATTTCAATGATACGACCTTTTGGAAATCCTTTTATTCCTAAAGCTATATCTAAGCTTAGAGATCCAGAAGAAACAATTTCTAAATTTTCTATATTAGAGTCTCCCATTCGCATAACAGTCCCTTTCCCATACATTTTATCCATTTTTTCCAGAACAAGTTCTAATGATCTTCTTTTTTGGTCAGTTTTTTCCTTCATAATATTGAAAATGTTAAGGGTGTTGAGGGATGTTTTTAAGTATGGGGTCCCTTTGTCCATGATTACCAATTTTTTGAGTTTTTTGAAAAAAGAGAACTTTTCTTTTAGGCAATCTCAAAAAAAACTTATTTCCAGGAGGAATAATATCTACCAGATATTGTGGATTTAAAAGAATTAAATCTTGATAAGACATATTTAAACTATAGGAAAAAAATTTTAAAGAAATTTTTTCTTTTATAGGAATCAAAATTGTTTCTTTATACTTATATTTATATGGAGATGATCGTTGTACAGGTATATTATGTTCCTTGTAATAATTCATTACATAGTTAATAGCAATAAATTTTGGAACATAATTTTGAGTTTCTTTTGGAAAAAATTCCCATAATTCCCAAAAATCTTTTCTATTTTGATTATTTTGTAAAATCTTATATACAGTTCCTGGTCCAGCATTGTAAGCTGCTAAAACTAGTTCCCAATTTCCTATTTTTTTATACAAAAATTTTAAATAACGGCAAGCTGCTTCTGTTGATTTTACAGGATCGTTTCTTTCATCATAAATATCATTGATATTAAGATTGTATATTTTTCCAGTTTCAGGCATAAACTGCCAAATTCCTTTAGCTCCTGCTTTGGAAGTAGCAATAGGATTTAAATTTGATTCTACAATTGCTAAATATTTTAATTCTTTTGGAAGACGATGGGTTTCGAGTTTCTCCTCAAACATAGGAAAATAAAAATTTGCGAACGAAATAATCTTTCCTATGTATTCACCCATACGAAGATAGCTTTCTACAGAAGCATGTACAATGCTATTGTATTTAAAAACCTTCATTCTAGATTTTGTATTTAAAAAACTAAATCTAGCTTTCAGCTCTTCAGTATCTATATTAGTAATAAGAATATTTCTTTTATGATATAATTTTTTTCCATGAGAAGATTTTTTTTTTCCTACAAGCATTTTTTTCCACAATTTTTCTGTATAAATATTATCTACATCTTTTTTTTGATCATAAATATCTTTATGTAAAAATAAAAAGGGTTTTGATATTGATTGAAGAATCAAGCTTTTTAAGATTAGCATAAAAAACATAATATTTCTTATTGTTATCGTTGCCATTATTAGTTTCTCAAACTGTAGAAAAAAGTACTAATGAACAAACGTAAAATGAAAGAAATTTCTTATTCTTCTTCAGATTCAGATTCTTTTCCTTCAGAAGCCTTTTTAAATTCTTTCAATCCTGTTCCTAATCCTTTCATTAATTCTGGTATTTTTTTACCCCCAAAAAGTAAAAGCGCAAGAATGACAATAACCACTATTTCCGTGGTTCCAAAAGTTCCAAGTAGTATTAAAAAAACAGAAAATAAATCCATTTAATGGGATTTTTATCCAAATATAAAAAAAATTATCAATTTTTAATCAATTTTCTTAATTGTAAGAAGAATAATCCCCTAAACTGACTTCTTTCACTTTTCCAATATAATAAGTGTGATTTCCTATCATAGAATTATGCAGATTTGCATTTTGAATTTTTGTATAATTCTGAATCAAGGATTTTCTTATATTACTATTTTTAATTTTTGTACTTTTTCCTATTGAAACATAAGGACCTATAATGCTATTTTCAATGATTGTATTTTTTCCAATCGAACAAGGTTTTATAATTAAACTATTTTTTACAATTGTTTTTTTATGAATTAGCTGTGAATTTTTGTATTCAATAGACAATATTTTTGAATTAGAATAAATAGTTCTTTTTTTATTTCCGAAATCCATCCATACTTGAACTTGTTTGCTAATAAATTTTTCTCCTTTTTTTCTCATATTTTCCAAAACAGAGGTCAATTGATACTCTTTCTCATTTTTATTGTTTTTTCCTGATAGGAATTGCAGTTCTTTTCTTAAAGAAAGACTATTATTAAAATAATAAAGACCAATGATTGCTAGATTCGAAATATAATTATTTGGTTTTTCTATAAAATGAGTAATTCTTTCCGAAGAATCACATTTAACAACTCCAAATAAATGGGGATTTTTAACTTTTTTTGTCCATATAATATTATTTTCTCGATTTTTAATAGAAATTTCTTTTTCTAAAGAAGTATTATAAAATAAAGTATCGGAAAAAACAATAATTACTGGCTCTCCATTCAATGAATCCTTAGCCTTTAACAAGGCATCTGCCGTTCCAAGTGGAGTTTTTTGGTAATAAATGATAGGATTAATCTCTACATCATTAGCCAATTTTATTAATTTTTTTTCAATATTATTTCCGTAAGTTCCTATAATAAAAACAATTTCTTGAACCAAGAAAATTTTTATAACTTCGGATAAATTTTCTATCAGTCTTTTTAAAATTGTTTTTCCTGCAATATGTATTAATGGTTTTGGAGTACTTAAAGTATGCGGATGTAAACGCAATCCTTTTCCAGCCATAGGAATTATAATCTTCATATCTACTTATTAATTTGTGGTGTATACTTTTTTCATATATTTCATATACCAGTACTTCCAAAACTGTTGCTCCCCCTCACACTCGTATTTAAAATAGAACATTTTTCCCATTTTATTTTATTTCCTTGAAATATATTTACTACAACTAGTTGTTCATTAGATTGAATCTTCATTTTTTCAAAAAAAACGTTTATTAAAAGGATTTTAATTTCTTGATCCAAGAATGGATTCTCTTTATTATTTTTTGCAAAATGTATAATGCAAATAGCTTCCACTAATTTTTTTTTCACCAAAAAATGATACTTCATTTTTTGGTGAAAACGAATAAAAATACCTGTTGGTATTAATTTTCTTTCCAAAAAATTAATGAAAATAGATTTTTCTATATTAGCAATTAAAATTAATTGAAATACTTTATTTATCACAGTATATTAACTTTTATGGTTACCGTTTTATTAAATTAAAAAATCTTTTTTTCTCTAGTACAAAAATAATTATCAAATAAAGGAGTTGAAAAAAAAATCTGAACATTATTTCCCTTTTTTTATTGATTACAAAAACTAAAAAAATTGCGAATAAAAAATGAATTATGATATTTATTTTTTTTCTAAAAAATTTAGAAAAAATTTTTTTTCCCCAAATATATAAAATGATTAACATGCACCCATACGATGCAAAAGTTCCCCAAGCAGGTATCATAAAACTGCTATTAGGAATCAAAATAAAAATAATATTAAATAAAAAAGTAATTAATACTCCTATAAAAGAGATATAAGTACCAATAATAGGTTTATCTAATACTTTATAAAATATGGATAAATTTGTGTAAATTCCTAAGAAAAGATTTCCCATCATTATTATAGGAATAATGGACATAGCAAAGTGATATTTTTGATGAATAAACAATCCTATAATAATGGGAATATTTCCACATATTAAAACATAAAAAATTAATCCGAAAAGGATAAACATATAATTTATTTCTTCATAATAATATTCTGCATCAGAATCACCGTATTTTTTAAAAAAAAAAGGCTCAATTCCTAATCTAAAAACTCTGATATACAAACTCATAAAAGATGCTATTTTATAGCATGCAGAATAAGATCCGTTCATTTCATCAGACCCCCATCTTTTAATCAAAATTTTATCAAGATTTTCATTAATAGAAAAGGCAATAGTTCCCAACATAATAGGAATTCCATAACTTAACATTTTCTTAGCAAGAATTTTATCAAATTTTTGGATAACTACTTCTTTGAAAAGAATAGGAAACACTAAAAACAAATTACTTAAAGATGATATCATATTTGCGAAAAATATATAACCAGTCCTATCTGTAAAAGAATTTATCCATTCAAAAATAGAAACTAAACAAGTTTTTTTTATGTAAAAATTATTAGAACAAAAAAACATATATACTGTTAAAAATGATTGTATAAGTATATTTATTACATTTATAACAGTATATTTCAGTGGTTTTTCATGTGCACGAAGCCATGCCATAGGAAGAATACAAATAGTATCAAAAAATATGATAAAGAAAAACATAAAAAAATACTCTGGATGATTATGATATCCAGCAATAGAAATTAAATAGTTAATAGAGTTAATAGAAATAATCAAAAAAAAAGTTATAATTAATAATTGTATTATAACTCCTGTTGAAAAAACAGTTTCTTGATTATAATTTTTTTTATACAAGAATCTGAAATAAGTATTTTCTAATCCGAAAGAAAGAAATCCTATAGCCAAAAAAGATAAAGAATACATATCTGTATAAAGAGAAAATTCTTCTCTTTTTAAAGAAATAGTAAAAAATCTTAAAAAAGCATAATTAATAATTTTTGGTAAAATTGATCCAATGGAGTAAATAATTGTTTGTGTTGCTAATTTTTTATACAAATTAAATGCAAAATTTTAAGTTTCCAATTTCTATATTTTTTATACATGTGTATATTTTTTATAAAAATTTTTCATAGAAATAGAGATTAATTATGAGTAACTTTGACTATAAAAGTCATCAATATAAAAATAATGGATTATAGAAAAAAATCAAAAGAATTTATGCTATATGCTACTAAACACAAAAGAATCAACAGTTTAACAATAGATGAATATATTCGGTCTATGACTCCTTATATTGTTGAAGAAAGAAAACTTAATGTAGCCCAAATGGACGTTTTTTCTCGTTTAATGATGGATAGAATTATATTTTTAGGAACAACTATAGAAGACCAGGTGGCAAATATAATACAAGCACAATTATTATTTTTACAATCCGTTGATTCTGTGAAAGATATACAAATATATATTAATTCTCCAGGAGGAGATGTTTATGCAGGATTAGGTATATATGATACTATGCAAATTATAGAACCTGATGTATCTACCATTTGTACTGGTATGGCGGCATCTATGGCTGCTGTTTTACTTTGTGCAGGAGTTAAAAATAAGAGATCTGCATTAAAGCATTCAAGAATTATGATACATCAACCTCTGGGTGGAACACAAGGACAAGCTTCAGATATCGAAATTACAGTTCGTGAAATTTTAAAATTAAAAAAGGATCTTTACGAAATTATATCGAAGCACTCTGGTGTTTTTATTGAAAAAATAGAAAAAGATTCAGATAGAGATTATTGGATGACTTCTCAAGAAGCAAAAAAATACGGAATGATAGATGAAGTTCTAGAAGGGAAAAAGTGATCACAACAGGACTCGAACCTGTAACCTACTGCTTAGAAGGCAGTTGCTCTATCCATTTGAGCTACGTGATCTTAGAATAATCGGGGTAGCAGGATTTGAACCTACGATCTCCTGGTCCCAAACCAGGCGCGATAACCAAACTACGCCATACCCCGTTTTTTTTTGCGGAGAATGTGGGATTCGAACCCACGCAGTATTTTTATATACCGACAGTTTAGCAAACTGTTCCGTTAACCACTCCGGCAACTCTCCAAAGAAAGAATACAAATCTAAAATAGATCTACAAAATAAACAAAAATAATTAGGTATTATGATTATGATATTCTATTCTAGTATGATAAATATTTATTAGTTTTTTTTGAAAAACTTTTTTGACTTTTTCTATTTCTTTAAAAGTAATATCTGCATTAGAAAACTGATTTTCCTTTTTTTTTTTATTAACAACATTTTCTACTAATTCTTCTAAAGCTTTAAAAGATGGATTTCTAATACTTTTAGAAGCTGCTTCTACAGAATCTGCTATCATGACAATAGCCGTTTCTTTAGAAAATGGTTTTGGTCCAGAATATTGAAACTGTTTTTTATCTATTTTGATATATGGATACTTTTTCTTTTGTTTTTCGTAAAAAAAATGAATCAGGCTGTTTCCATGATGTGTTCTTATAAAATCAATAACAGAATCAGGTAAATGATATTTTTTTGCTAACTCAATTCCAATTGAAACATGTTTTAAGATAATTTTTGCACTCTTTATAGGACTTAATTTTTCGTGTGGATTTTTTATATCGTATTGATTTTCAGAAAAAAAATTGGAATTTTCTACTTTTCCTATATCATGATAAATAGATCCTATTTTTACCAATAATGAATGAGCACCAATAGCTACAGCAGCTTCTTCTGCAAGATTAGATACTGTTAAAACATGTTGTAAAGTACCTGGAGCTTTTTGAGATAATAATCTTAATATAGGAGTATTAGTATCCGATAATTCTAACAATGAAATATCAGAAGTAATATTTAATAATTTTTCGAAAAGAAATATTAATGGATGAACAAATAAAGTTAAAACTCCACTAAAAAAAAATAGAAAGAAAGTATACCAAGAAATTTTTTCTAAAGAACCTTCACGAATCAAAGTGAGTGAACTAAATACAATTATATAAGTAATTGTTATTTTTCCTACAGCAATAAATAGATTTTTCATTTTATAAATGTTATTATTTGTCAATAAAACTAGGAATCCTGTAGTAAACTGAATAAAAATAAATTCAAAACTATTTGGAGTTATTAAAGACAACAATAAAATGGTTATTAAATGAATAGTGAGACTCAAATGAAAATTGAAAAAAGCTCGAATACTTATAGGAAGGAGACAGAAAGGAATTATATATAATATTTTAGAATGATATTTTATGGTGAAAACAGTGATCAATGATACAAGTAATATGTTTATAATTAAAAAATTAATTACTCTATTATTTTGAAATATTTTTTTATGAAAATAAAAAAGATATAATATAAATAGAATAAAAATCATACTGATTATGAAAAAATATCCTATAATAAGACAATAATATTTTTTTTTATTCCATATTTTATTTTCATATTCTTTTTTGAAAGAAGACAAAATTTGAAATTTTTTTTCATCTATTATTTCATTATTTTCAATAATTTTATCTCCTTTTGAAAAGGAATACTTTATTTTATTGATAGATCTAATTTTTTCATGAAAAAAAAATTCAGTATAATTTTTGTTATAAAAAAAATTTGGAACAATAATTTTTTTTAAAATCATTTTTAAGATATTGGAACGATAATTCTTTTTTGAGAAATTTTTATTAATGATATTATTTACTTTTTTTCTAGTATAAATTTTTTTATATAAAGTTGGAATCCATTTTTTATTTCTCTGGAAAAAAATTATATCAATATTTGATGCATATGGAGGAATATTATCTATATATCCATACTTATATATAGTATTTAATATTTTTTGAACGATTTTATAATTATGCTTATCGCTACTTATAAATAAATTTTTTTTTATCTTTTTTTTTATGTTTTTAACTACTTCCTTTTTTTGAGTAAAAAATATTTCCTGGTTTTCTTTCAGTTTATTTATTTCAAAATCAATATCCTTTCTGTTTTTTTCAACGAAAAAATCAAATGGAGAAAATAAATCTTTATAATTCCAATTTTTTTCTTTTAAAAATTCATATTGAAAAATATCTTTTTTTGGAAATGAAAATGTTAATGATAAGACTGCAATAACTGGAACTAGGACCTTATCTACAATATTTTTATATGTATAAAATTTTAAGAAGTTAGCCATTACCTAAAAAATTGAACCCATACAATTTTTTTGGAAGGATGAAATTGTTCTCTTTTCGAGAAGAAGTATTAAACATTAAACAATAATTATCAATTCATTATGATGATATCATTATGTTTTTTTTTTATAAGATGATTGATTATTTTGCAAAATATTGGATAATAGTCTATTTTCATCATTAATGCTTTCTTCTAAACAAATAGTAGATTCCGTTCTAAGAACTCCTTTTATTTCTCCAATTTTAGAAATAACATCTCTAGCATCTGAAGGATCCCTAGCAATAATCCTACAAAAAAGATTGTACTTACCTGAAGTAATATATAATTGTACTACATTAGGAATTTTTTTTAATTCTTCTTTCACGAATTTAGATTCCCGAGAATCTGATAAAATTCCTACAAAAGCTATTAAATGAAATCCCAAAGATTCATATCCTATAATCAAAGTGCTTCCTTTTATAATACCTGCATCTTCTAATTTTTTAACTCTAACATGAACAGTACCTACTGATAATGGTCTTATTTCTTCGCTAATTTGTTTACTAATTTCAGTATATGGAGTTCTGGAATTTATATTTAATTTTCTGACGATAGTATTGTCTATTTCATCTGTATTATATCTTAGAATCATCGTTTTATATTTTTTTGAATAAAAGTATTAAAGATACCAAGATACAAAACTTTCTTTGGAAGAAAATAGGTAGTTTTTTTCAACAAATAAGTAATATGATGACATAAATGATTTGATTTTTCTACATTTAGAGTATAACTTATATATAAATTTGATAATATTTTTTTTACATTGAAAATAAAAAAATATAAAATATTATTTATAATTTTCAGAATAAATCCTTCTAATATTAAAATAGATGCTAATTGTATTGTTTTTTCTTCAAAAGAATTCCATTCATTAAATGTTTTTGTTGAATTTTTTCGTTTTTTTTAGGAAAAATTTTCTCAATTAATATTTGGATTTTTTATATTACCAGAAATATTAATTCCTAATTCCATAGGAACCACTTTTTTATATATTTTTGAATATTTTGAAAAATTAATTGTGGAAATATACTTATTTGTATTTATATATTTTTGAATATTTTGAAAAATTAATTGTGGAAATATACTTATTTGTATAAGCAGTTAAATTAATATCGGATTTATCGAAATTATTTTCCCAAGTAATGAAACTTCCTTGTTTTATTTTAAATCTTTTGTCCAATCTTATAAGTGGAATTATTTCTTTTTTTTTAGAAAAATGAAATAATCCATCTGTTACAAAATATTTTCCACTTGTTTCAAGTTTTTCTCTATATTCTTTTTTCAAAAAGAAGAAAAATTTCCTCTTAAAAAACTATTAGATGTTTTTATAAAGAAATCACGGATTACTAATTTTTCAGGGTAATAATATATTGAATTACAAAAAAATTTTTCTATAAAAAATTTATTTTTTTGAGTAAAAATTTGAGATTGTAGTGAAGATATAGAAGCTTCTATTTTTTGATTTTTAATTATAATATTTTTTCTAGAGTCTAGATACACAAAATTTGATGTTTCTATTCTTAACTTAGAACAAGTAATTGTGTTCCTTTTAAAGGATTATTTTTTTTGTAAAAAATTTATGCAAAAAAAACATTGTTCATTTTCAATGAAATTGTTATTTTCTTATGAAAAAAAAACCTATTATTATTGGTATAGAGTCATCATGTGATGAGACAGCTGTTTCTATTATTAGAAATAGAGATGTATTATCTAATATTATTATTCATCAGAATATCCATAAAAAATATGGAGGAGTAGTTCCAGAATTAGCTTCAAGACTACATGATATAAATATTGTAAAAACTGTAAATCAAGCTATTAATTTAGCGAAAATCAGTAAAAAAGAAATTAGCGCAGTATCCTTTACTTTAGGGCCAGGACTAATAGGTTCTTTATTAGTAGGTGCTTCTTTCGCAAAATCATTTTCAATGGGCCTAGATATTCCTTTAATAACAGTAAATCATGTTCAAGCTCACATACTTGCTCATTTTATAAATAACTCAAATATTAATAATTGTTCTCCTAAATTCCCATTTTTAGGATTAGTTATAAGTGGAGGACATACTCAAATAGTGAAAGTAAATGATTTTTTTCAAATGAAAATACTAGGATCTACCTTAGATGATTCTATAGGAGATACTTTTGATAAGTTAGCTAGAATATTGGGATTTCATTATCCTGGAGGACCTATTATAGAATTTTTTTCTAAAAATGGAAATTGCAAAAAATTTGTTTTTTCAAAGCCATTAATCAATGGTCTAAATTTTAGTTTTAGTGGATTTAAAAGTCATGTCCTGCAATTTATCAAAAACAAATTACATAATAATCCATCTTTTATAAAAGAAAACTTGTCTGATATTTGTGCTTCCATTCAAAGAACGATGGCAGAAATTATCTTAGAAAAAGTGCAAAAAGCAACTCTGAAAACTAATATTTTTAGAATTGCTTTAGCAGGAGGAGTCTCCGCAAATCATGATATCAGACAAGTTTTTATATCTTTTGCAAAAGAGAACAAAAAATGGGAAATTTTCATTCCTAAAAAAGAATACACCACAGATAATGGAGCAATGATAGCTATTACAGGATTATTGAAATATGAAAAAAACTTATTCGATTCTATTAATGTTTCTCCATATTCAAAATTTAAAAATTTTTAAGAATGTTATTGCAAATTTACTCATACTAAGTACATGTACAAATTAAATTTCTATCTCCATATCCATCATCAACGCGATTCACTGATGGCCAAAATTTTCTTTCTCTAACCCAAAATAATGGATATGCGGCTTTTTCCCTACTATAAGCATATTTCCAGTCATTCTCAGTTAATAATTCTATACTGTGCGGAGCATTTTTTAAAACATTTTCTTTCTTAGAAAATTTACCATCTGCAATTTCTTGAATTTCTTTACGTATGTTAATAAGTGTTTCAATGAAACGATCTAATTCTTCTTTAGATTCACTTTCTGTAGGTTCTATCATCATACATCCTTCTACGGGAAAAGATATAGTAGGAGCATGAAATCCATAATCCATCATTCTTTTTGCTATATCTACAACTTCTATTCCGAAAGATTTAAAAATCCTACAATCTATAATTAATTCATGCGCTACTGTATTATTTTCTCCTACATATAATATTTTATAAAATTTTTTTAATTTTTCTTTTATATAATTGGCATTCAATACAGATATTTCTGTACATTTTCTAATTCCATCTGGACCGAGTAAACGAATATAAGCATAGGAAATTGTGAGAATTAAAGAAGATCCATATGGAGAAGATGATATTGTCAATTTATTATTATCTTTATTTTTTTCCCCAAAAAAAGGATGATCAGGAAGAAAAGGTTTCAAATGAGAAGCTACACAGATAGGCCCCATTCCAGGACCACCTCCTCCATGAGGAATAGCAAAAGTTTTATGAAGATTTAAATGGCAAACATCCACTCCTAAATCTGCTGGTTTTATCAAACCAACCTGAGCATTCATATTTGCTCCATCCATATAAACTTGTCCTCCATTTTCATGAATGATAGATGTAATATCTTGGATATGTTTTTCATAAATACCATTAGTAGATGGATAAGTAATCATCAACACAGATAAAAAGTTTTTGTTTTCTTTTACTTTTTTGAATAAATCGTTTTGATCAATTGATCCATCATTTTTTGTAGAAATTAAAACAACTTTCATCCCTGCTATATTTGCTGAAGCAGGATTAGTTCCATGAGAAGAAGAAGGAATTAATGCTATATTCCTTTTGTATTCTTGTAATGAATGATGATAAGATTTTATGACCATTAATCCAGCATATTCCCCCTGAGCTCCAGAATTAGGTTGCAAGGATATACCAGAAAATCCAGTTATCTCCTTGAGATATTTCTTTAAATTATGAATGATAAAATGATATCCCATTGCTTGTTTATCAGGAACAAAAGGATGAATATTCCTCCATTCATGTTGACTCAAAGAAAATAATTCTGTAGAACCATTAAGTTTCATAGTACATGATCCTAGTGGAATCATAGAATGATTTAAAGAGAGATCTTTTCTCTCCAGACGTTTTATATAACGCATCAATTCATTTTCTGAATGAAATTTTTGAAAAATTTCATTTTTCAAAAAATTAGAAGTTCTTTTTAAAAAACTAGGAAACTTATATTTATCACTATCTCTTCTCGCATTATAAGAAATTTTTTTTCTTTTTTGATTATAAACTTCATGAAATATGGATAATATATGATTTATATCTTCTTCGCATGTTGTTTCATCTAAAGTGATAGTTATATGATTTTTATCTACATACCTGAAATTTGTTTTTTTTCTTTCTGAAACCTTTTTAATTTCATCGATACAATCAATTTTTATTCTAATAGTATCGAAATAAAATGAATTTACTTGAGAAATATTATTAATACTATTAACCAATAAAAATTCCAATTTTTTAGCATACTTGTGAATGTTTTTAGCTATTGCTACTAATCCTTTTTTTCCGTGATATACAGCATACATAGAAGCCATAATTGCAGGTAAAACTTGTGATGTACAAATATTCGAAGTGGCTTTCTCTCTTTTAATATGTTGTTCTCTAGTTTGTAAAGCCATACGAAATGCTTTTTTATTTTTGATATCTACAGATAATCCAATTATTCTTCCAGGAAGAAAACGTTTATATTTATCATGAGTAGAAAAAAAAGCAGCATGAGGACCACCATACCCCATAGGGACACCGAAAGATTGACTTGATCCTACTACAACATCAGCCCCCCATTCTCCAGGAGGTTTTAATAAAGATAAAGATAAAATATCTGCAGAAACAATTACTGAGATATTATTTTTTTTTGCAAATTCAATAGTTTTAGTATAATCATATATTTCTCCTAAACAAGAAGGGTAAGAAATTATTAATCCAAATATTTTATTTTTATCATATTTCAATAAATTTTTATGAGTATCTCTTATAAGATGGATTCCTAACCCGAAACATCTTGTTCTTAATACGTAAAAAGTTTGTGGAAGAATTTCGTCTGAAACAAAAAAATAATAATCATTGTTGATTTTTTCCTTTTTTCTTTTTTCTTGATAAATCATAAACATTGCATCTGCTGCAGCTGTTGATTCGTCTAGCATAGATGCATTACTTATTTTCATTCCAGTAAGATCTGAAATCACAGTTTGAAAATTTATTAAAGCTTCTAAACGACCTTGAGATATTTCAGATTGATAAGGAGTATAAGGAGTATACCAACTTGGGTTTTCTAAAATATTTCTTTGAATAACACTTGGAGTAATAGTATTTTTATATCCTAATCCTATGTAAGAACGGTAGATTTTATTTTTTTTACTAATTCTATGAATATGATTTAAATATTGATATTCAGAAATAGAATTAGGTATATTTAATTTTTTTTTTAAACGTATTTTTTTAGGAATTGCTTTTTTAATAAAATTCTTAATAGAGGAACATTGCAATTCTTTCAGCATATCGTGAATTTCATTACAAGATGGTCCTATATGTCTATGATAGAATTTTTTTCTTTTGATGTAATCCTCTTTCATAAAAAAAGAAATTGTTTTTATCTTTAGAGATTACAAATTTAGGCAAATATTTAAGCTTATCTAAAATAAAATAATATGAAAGTTACTATTATTGGAGCAGGAAACGTTGGGTCTTCTTGTGCTAGTCTTTTAGCTCAAAAAGATATAGTTAAAAAAATTGTTTTATTAGACATTAAAGAGAAGTTTTCTGAAGGGAAGAGCTTGGATATCTCTCAAATGCTACCTATTATTGGATCAAATACTGAAATAATTGGATTGACTAATGATTATTCAAAATCAAAAAATTCTGAAATCATTGTTATTACCTGTGGTGTTACTAGAAAACCTGGAATGACTCGTGATGATCTTGTTAAGATTAATGCAAAAATTATTCGTTCTGTAACAGAACAAGCTATTTTTTTTTCTCCAGAAGCAAAATTGATTGTTGTATCAAATCCATTAGATGTTATGGCATATGTAAGTTACATAACTGCTAAAATTGATTCTCACCGTGTAATTGGAATGGCAGGAATATTAGATTCTGCAAGATATCGTTATTTTTTATCCAAAAAATTAAAATTATCACCTAATGATATTCAATGTTTATTATTAGGAGGACATGGAGATACAATGGTTCCTTTATACAGATATACTTCTATATCTGGAATACCAATACAAGAGTTTATATCAGAAGAAGAGAACAATGTTATTGTTGAAAAAACAAAAAAAGGAGGAGAAGAAATAGTTAATTTATTAGGAACATCTGCTTGGATAGCTCCAGGTGCTTCTGTTGTACAAATGATAGAAGCTATTTTAAAAGACTCTAAACGTATTTTTTCATGTTCAGCCTTTTTAAAAGGAGAATATAATTTAAAAAATATATATCTGGGAGTTCCAGTTATTTTAGGAAAATCTGGAATAGAAAAAATCATAGATTTAAAATTAAATGAAAATGAAAAATGTCTTTTAATTAAATCTTCTAATCATATAAGAAAAATGATTGAAAAATTGAACTTTTTTTCGTTTTAAATGAAAATTATAATGGGAAATTTTTATTTTTCTAAAAAAATTAGTAATTCTCCTTTTTTATAAGTTATTTCAATTTTCTCCCCATTAGATTCGTTTCTTATTCCTATATTCTTACCTATTTTTAAAAATCCTTTGTGAATAGGATACTTGAGACCATGAGTATGCAGTTCTTTTACTTCTGGAAAAGGAAATAAAGATACCTTCTTATTTTTTTTCTGATAAAAAAATGTTTTTTTATCAGAAAAAAAATAAGAATGATATTTATCATGAAATATGATGGATAATTTTTTTTTATATTTCAAAGCTGTAGATAAATTTCCCAGAAAATGATCTTGTTCTCTTCCACTTGCTCCCCAAACATTGATATTAAAAAATCCTTTTTTATGAATTAAATTCAAAGATTTATCAAAATCAGTATATTTTTGATCATAAATAATAGAAAAATTGTTCTCCGAAGGAATTTTTTTAATAGAATCTAAATCTCCTATAATATAATCTACTGAAATACCTGATTTACTTAAGTAATAAAAAGCTCCATCTGCCGCAAAAATTTTTTTATAAAAAGAAAATTTTTCTTTTAAAAAAACAGGAGGTTCTCCATTAAGAAATAATCCAACTTCTGGACCTTTAAAACGATGATTCATTTTTATTTCTTTATATTTTTTTATTTTTAAAAACGATTTCCTAAATAAACTTTCTTTACTACAGAATCTTGCATTATTTCTACAGTAGATCCATGTTTTAAAATCTCTCCTTGAAACATTAGATAGATTCTATCTGTTATCGTAAAAGTTTCTTGTACATTATGATCTGTAATTAATATACCTATATTTTTTCTCTTTAGAGAAAGAAGAATTTTTTGTAATTCTTCTATAGCTATTGGATCGATTCCAGAAAAAGGTTCGTCTAAAAAAATAAATTCAGGATTTATAGCAAGACATCTTGCAATCTCCGTACGTCTTCTTTCTCCTCCAGAAAGAAGATCTCCCCTATGATTTCGGATATTTTGTAATCCTAGTTCTTCAATCAATTTCTCTGTTATTTTTTTCCTTTCTTTATAAAATTTTCTTTGCATTTCTAATATGCATAAGATATTATCTTCTACAGATAACTTTCTAAATATAGAGGGTTCTTGAGATAAATACCCTATTCCTTTCTTAGAACGTTGGTGCATTGGTTTTTTTGTAATATCTTCTTTATGAAGAAGTATTTTACCTTTATCCGGTTTAATTATTCCTACAATCATATAAAAAGAGGTCGTTTTCCCAGCTCCATTAGGACCAATTAATCCAACTATTTCTCCTTTATTTAACTTAAAAGAAACATTATTAACCACATATTTATTTTTATATTTTTTATATAAGTTTTTAGCTAATAAAGTCATTATATTATAATTTTTTTGTATTATTATAAAAATATACAACCTGTATTTTCACAATTATGATATTCAAAAGATATTCTTTTTTTTTATTCTTCTTTTTCATTTATTTTCCTTTTTCTTTTTCATTTGAAAAATTAGGAGGAATATATGCTATAGTAGGAAATGAGATTATTTTAGATTCAGAAATAAAAACTGAAAAACATGATAACAAAAAAAATTTTGTAGATGATCTTTTGATTGAAAAATTAATGCTTTACTACGCAAAAAAAGATAATAGTATACAAATAAGCGACAGAGAATTAGAATTAAAAACTCAAGAGTTATTATCAGAAATTAGTAAAAATTATGCAAATCAAGAAGAATTTTCGATACAAATTAGAAATAAAGAATTTATTGAGAAATTAAAAGAAAGAATTAAAAATAATCAGTATATAGAAAAATTTTATCGAAAAAAAACGGATGATGTAGAAATTTCACCTAGAGAAGTCAAATATTTTTTTACTAAAAAAAGTAATCAAATCCCTTTAATTCCAAAAAAAATGTGCATTTCTTATATAGTTTTTTATCCAAAATTAAGTTCAATTAACAGAAAAAAAAATATCGAATTATTAAATAATTTAAAGAGAAAAATACATTCTGATATAGATTTCTCTGTACAAGCTATTTTATATTCTGAAGATACCTATTCATCTTTAAATGGTGGTTTAATTCAAGGAGTGAAAGTAGATAGTCTTCCAAAAGAATTAAAAAATGTAGTTCAATCATTATCAGAAAAAGAAATATCAAATCCTGTAGAAACATCTTCCGGGTTTCATTTAATTAAGTTAGAAAAAAAAAGAAAAGATGAAGTAGATATAAGGCATATTTTCATTAAGCCTAATTATACAAAATACGAATTAAGAAAAGCAAAATTATTTGTAGACTCAATTCCAAAAAAAATATCTAATGCAAACATTGAAAATATTATGGAAAAGGAAAAAAATAATTCAATAGTGAACTACTCAATATGGAATAAAATTTGGGTGCAAGAAAATGAACTATCAAAAAATATGAAAAAAATATTAACTTTTTTAAAAGTAGGTAAAGTTTCCAAACCTTATCAGGAAATTATAAATGGGAAAGAAGCATTTTTCATAGTAAAATTATTAGATGTTATTCCATCTCGTCCTATTTCTTTTGAAAAGGATTACACAATATTAAAAAATATTGTAAAAAACATGAAAAAAAAAGAAGTGATAAAAAACTGGTCAAAAGAAACATTCAAAAGAACTTATATCAAGTATACTTAATTTTTTTTCTTAAAAGATTCTTTATATAAAGAAGCATAATATCCATTAAGTTGAATCAATTCTTGATGAGTCCCTTTCTCCACAATACATCCCTTTCTAATAGCTAATATTTTATCAGCATTCTCTAATGTAGAAAGACGGTGGGTAATAATAATAGAAGTTTTCTGTTTAGTTAGAAAATCTGTAGCATTATAAATCATTTTTTCTAATTCCTTATTTAAAGAAGCTGTAGCTTCATCTAATATAAGTATAGAATAAGGATGCATTTGAACTCTTAAGAAAGAAATTAATTGTTTTTCTCCAAGAGATAATAATTCCCCTCTTTCTTTCACAATATATTGATAACCATTAGGTAATGATTTTATAAAATTATGAATTCCAATTTTTTTTGCCATATTTTTTATTTTTTCAATACTAATGGAAGAATCTCCTAATGTAATATTATTTATGATGGAATCATTAAATAAAAAAGTATCTTGAGTAACAACCCTTATATGAGATCTTAAATTTTGTAATTCCACATTTTGAATAGGATATCCATCAATAGAAATATAACCTTTATTGATTTCATATAATCTGGATATTAAATGAGTAATTGTAGATTTTCCAGACCCTGTAGATCCTACTATGGCAACTTTTTCTCCAGGGTAAATTTCAAAAGAAATTCCATTCAAAACTATTTCATTCTCAATATATGAAAAATGAACATTATTAAATACAATATGTCCTTTTAGTTTTTTTAAACGTAAGTTTCCCTTATTAATAATAAATTCATCAGAATTTAATATAGAGAATATTCTTTCTATACCAGCTATTCCTCTTTGTATAATATTAAATCGATCCGCTATTTGTCGCATAGGGCGAAAAAGAAGATAAATGAAAAAAATGAAAGCGATAATTTGTCCTGGTTTTATGTTTTCTTTTTCAATTGCATAAATACCTCCATAAAATATAACAACACTTATTGTCAATGCAGAAACAATTTCTACTATAGGAAAAAAAATAGAAAAATAAAAAATAGTTTTAAAATGAGCATGCATTAATTTTTTATTAATAGATTCAAATTTTGAATATTCTTCTTTTTCCTTATTAAAAAGCTGAATAACATGCATACCTATAATATTTTCTTGCAGAAAACTATTCAAAAGAGAAGTTTGTACTCGTTCTTTATGAAACGTTTTTTTTAGTGTTTTTTGAAAAAATCGAGTAATGACATACATAAAGGGAATAGAAGAAAAAACAATAAAAGACAATTTTTTATGTACGGTAAACATCATTACTGTAATCATAACAATTCTTAAAATATCTCCAGAAACGAGTAATATTCCATCATTAAATATTACAGCTATAGTTTCTATATCTGATACTGTATAAGATACCAATTTTCCTATTGGAGTTTTATTAAAAAAAGAGTTTCTAAAATGAAGCAATCTTTCAAATAAAAGAATTCTAATTCTTTCAATTACATTTTGAGACAATACATTGGAAAGGTATAATAAAATAAAATGAAAAATGCTCTCCAAGAAAAGAAGAATAATAATTAACATCAATATATTTTTCAATCCAAAAAAATCCTTATAAAGAATATGAACATCTATAGCTTTTTGTATCATCTTAGGACGATAAGAAGAAATAAAAGATATTAATATAGAAGTAGTTATTGTTGCTATTAGTGTTAACTTATAATCTAAACTAATTTTAATAAGTTCTTTTAAGGAATATCTCTTCCTTTTGAATTGTTTTTTCATAAAAAAATATCTTCTGGATAAAGAATTTTCGTAAGAAAAAGACCGGATGCAGGGACTATTGGTTTACAAAAATTAGAATTTTTGGATTCTATGATTTCTATAAACTCACTAAGAGTAGTTTTATTTCTTCCAACGTTAATAAGCGTTCCAATAATAGACCTAACCATAGATCTTAGAAATCTATTAGCTTCAATAGTAAAACATAAAATATTATTATTCACAGACCAACAAGCATGACTTATTTGACATATATTATTTCCTTTTTCAGAGCTACTTTTTTTTTTAAAAGAACTAAAATCTTGATATTTAATTAATTCTCTAGAAGCAGTAATCATACTTCGAATGTTTAATGGGTAAAAACAATACCAAGAAAAATCCTGATAAAATGGATTTTTTTCACGTGTTAAATAATACTTATACGTCCTTTTTATAGCATTGAATCTTGCATGAACATTTTCTTTTACAGGAAAAATATTTAATATATTAATAGATCTTGGCAAGAAAATGTTCAATTTTTCCAACAATTTTTTGTTATTGATGATTATTTCTTCATAATCATAATCAAAATGTGCAAACATTTGTTTTGCATGTACTCCTTTATCTGTTCTTCCAGCACCTATTACATTGATAGATTTTTTTAATAATTTAGATAAACAATATTCTAAATGTCCTTCTACCGTGCTTACTTGTTTTTGGACTTGCCATCCATAAAAATATTTACCATTATAAGATAATTCAATAAAAAATCTCAATTACATTATTTTTTTTTTAATTGATTTAAGCTTTCAATAATTATAGAACATCCTTTTTCTATTTCTTTATCTGTGATAGTCAATGGAGGAGATATACGTACAAAATGACTATGAAATAAAAAACGAAATAAAATCAATCCTTTATTAATACAATTCTGTAATAATTTTTCTACTGAATTTTCGTCTTTTAATTCAAAAGATAAAATCAGTCCTTTTCCATTTACACTTTTTATTTCATCATGAACTAAATTTTTTCTAAAAAGTTCTTCTTTAAGAAGAACTTTTCCCATTATATTAGAATTTACTAGTTGTTCTAAAGTAGCTAAAGAAGCAGAAGCCGCTACAGCATTCCCTCCAAAAGTAGTTAAATGTCCTAATGGAAAGGAATCACAAAAAGTTTTCATAATCTTTTCAGATGAAGTGAACCCACTAATAGGCATCCCTCCTCCCATTCCTTTCCCCATTATTAAAACATCAGGAACTATCCCATAATGTTCAAAAGCAAAAAGCTTTCCTGTCCTTCCAAATCCAGTTTGAACTTCGTCAAGTATCATTAAAGCCTTTTTTTTATAACATTCTTCTCTTACTTTTCTTAAAAAAGAATTATCAGGAAGCACAATTCCATTAGAACACTGAATAGTTTCTAAAACTACACAAGATGTTTTTTCTGATATTGAAGAAGTTATTTCTTCTACATTATTAAATTTTATAAATTTAACTAAAGGAATAAGAGGTCTAAAAGGTCTTTTATTTTTTTCATTTCCCATTATACTCATAGATCCGTGAGTACTACCATGATATGCCCATTTACAGGAAATAATTTCCTCCCTACCAGTATAACACTTAGCTAATTTCAAAGCACCTTCTACTGCTTCCGTTCCAGAATTCACCAAATAAGTACTGGTCAATGGACTAGGAGTATTTTCAGCTATCTTCTTGCAAAGATTTACACAAGGACTTTGTATAAATTCTCCATATACCATAGTATGTAGATATTTATCTACTTGTTTTTTTATGGATTCTCTTATCATTTTATTTCTATGTCCCAATACATTAACGGAAACCCCTGCTACAAAGTCTAAATATTTTAGACCATTTTTTCCATAAATATAGTTTCCATCAGCATAATCAACTACGATTTTCATAGGAGAAGGGTTAATTTGAGTTTGATATTGAAAAAAATCCTCTTCTAATTCTTTCATAAGAATTGAGTTATGTTTTTTATGATTTGTTTTATTTTTTCTTCTTCAAAAGAATTTTCTTTTTTATATTTTTCTATTGTTTTGTAAACAAAAAAGTTTTTATTTTTTTCTGGTTTTTCTTTCTCTCTCCAAGAGAATTTTGAAAGAAAAAGAAAATCATTTGGAGTTTTTTTAGATAAAGGGATTAATTCTGAATAAGATTCTTTTACACAAAAAATATTATTGATTTTTTTTTCTTTATCTAAATACAAAGATAACATTCCACAAGAAGATTTGTTAATTAATCTTTTTTCTTTCATTTCATTTTCAGAAAGAAAAATAATGCTCTTAATATTTCCTTGAATTAAAATTTTTTCTAAAGTATTTTCTTGATCAAAAAAACCAGAAATAATATCTCCTTGTACTTGATTAAATTCTTTTGAATTTATTTTCTCTATATAAAAAGCATTTTTTATAATTTTTATGGATTTCACAAAATATTCTTTTTTTTTCAAAAAATAGATATAAATAGACTCACCAGTTACTTGTTTGTTTTGAAACCAAAAAATAGGATTTCCATTAAATTGTATATAATCATGTGATGACTCATAATTCAAAACATTACATTTTCCTTGAATAGATTCATTCAAAAAGAAACTTTTAACAGAAAAAGCTTGAAGATAATATTCAGAATTTTTTTTTAAATTTATTTTTAAAATGTTTGAATTAATAAGAAAAGAATCTTTTTTTGAGACATTGACTATTTTTGGATTTTCTTTTAAAATTAAAGAATAATTGTTGAAATCAAACTCTCCATATCCGCTTATTAAGAAATATTTTTTTTTAAAATCTTCCAATAAAAAATTTTTAATAAATCCATATTTTTTTTTTTGATCAAGAAAAAAATATTTTCCTTTTATAATCTTTTCATTATAATGAATTCGAATATTTTTTTCGAATAAAAATGTTTTTTTTCGTATAAAAAATAACGATTTTTTAAAAAAGATAAAATTATCTGGTTTATCATTTTGTACTATAACAGCATAATGGTCAAAATTTATTTTTTTTTCTTTTAAAAAATATTCTAAAAAATTTGCATATACAGTATAATTATCACCAATTAATTTAATTCCATTTTTTAATTCTGCTTTCTCTTTATTAGGAAAAAAATAACCTTCTTTACTATGTATGATATAGGATTCATAATGAATTATACTATTTTTTTTATAAAAAATTTGATTTTTTATAAAATCATATTCTAACATGTTTGTGTTTAACTTCAATTTATTGAAAAGAAAAACAACATTGTTAACAGCTTGAAGAAATTTTTTTCTTAAATCATAATTAATTGTATCAGCTGTTAATTTTATATGTTTTATAAACAAAGAAACCTCTCCTGAAAATTTGAAATGAGAAAAATTATTTTTTATATCTATTTCTCGAGAAACTATTTTATTTTTTTCTAGTTTCAATTGAACATTTCCGTATCCATGTAATCTATTATTTTTTTTATGATAGATTGCTTGATCACAAAAAAGATGATATTTTTTATATTTAAAATAAACGTTTCCTACTAAAAAAATAGTATCATCGTTATTATTTTTTTGTATTAAATCAGCATGAACCAAATGTATATTTTCGGAATATATTTGATTCAAAAATGAAATAAAAAAAAAGAATAAAAAAGAATATTTCACAATGAAATCAACGTAAATAGTAAATATTTAATCTTTATATGCAATTAAAGATATTTCTACATTTGCGTTTTTTGGTAATCCAGAAACTTGGATAGTTTCTCTAGCTGGATAATTTCCTTTATGAAAGAAATCAGAATATATATCATTTATCTTGGATAAATGATTCATATTTTTCACGAAAATAGAAGTTTTAATAACATCTTGAAATCCTATTCCATTCTTTGAAAGAATAATTTTCAAATTTTCCATTATATTTCTTGTTTCAACTTCTATAAGATCGGAAATTAATTTTCCAGTTTTTGGATCTACTGCTATTTGTCCAGAAACAAATAAAAAATTACCTACAAGTACACATGTGTTGTATGGGCCATAAGATGGAATTTGTTCTATTGAAAATTTCTTGAGGATCATATTAATTTTAATTTAGTTTTTTTCATTATATTGTATGATATTTCTTAGGTATGGATCTTTTATACCAATGAAAAAATTCCAAGAAGGAGTTTCCAAAGGAACCCAGTTAAAACTCATTTCAAAGCTTCTTAAATCTCTATAAAAAATAATATTTGCTAATATTATTTTTTTTTTCAATAAATCATAATTTGTATTGATATTAATTTTCCAATATTTTGTAATATTCACAGATCCACTTATACTTAAAAAAGTTTTAAATGATTTTTCTTGATTGACATAATTTTCATAACTAGAATGATAATCAATATTAAAACTAAATGGGATAGGATAATTTGCATAATTATTTTTATCAAATAAAAAATAATCATAACGAATTTTTCCTCTCTTTTTATTATATCCGTTTTTTACGGATGCTAAATTAGTTTCATAACTACAAAAAAAAGAAAAATCAAAATACGTTGTTTTATTCATATTCTCATTTTTTTTTACGGAGTTTATACCCCCTTTATATTTCACTCCTAACCCTTCTATCCAATCTGTATATCCTTCAACATGAAAATTATCCCATTTCATAGAATTATTGTTAACTATAAATGAAGATCTAAAATTATTGATTATTTTTAGTTTTTTATCAAATACATTTTTTATTTTCAAATAAAAATCATTATTCAATATAAAATCCATTCTTTTCTCAGAATGATTTTTTTTATTATAAAAAGTATCAGGAAAATATCTGATATAAAAAGATAACACAGGTTCTATTTTATGACTCAAAAAAATGGAATTTCTTTTTATTCCTAAAATTTTATTGAAATAGAATGGAATAGATATTACATCTGTTGAAAAATCTATCTCTCGAAAGTTTAAAACGGAAAACTGATGAAATTCCCATGTATAAAATTCATCATAAAGAATCTTAGGTGAAATTTTCAAATAAGAATCGAAAAAAGAAAAATAAGTGGAAATACTCATTTTTTGATTAAATCCAGTGTTCAATGACACTTTTTTATATTTGTGAAAACAATCTACAAAATTATAAATCGATATTTTATTTTCTATGCTTAGAAAACGTAAAAAAAAGTTTTTTTTATTGCTAAATGGCATGTTTTTCATATGAAAAATAAATTCAGGAATTACAAATTTTGTTCCTACTTGATTATTGTTACTATTTTGCTGAAACATATAAGCATCCATGAATAATAAAAAATTAGAAAATTTCTTTCTTACACTCAAATATGAAAGAAATTCATTATCGCTTTTTTCTATATTATTATAATTAATTTTTGCATTGAAATTTGTATCGTAATCTGATTTATAATCTTGATTATGTTCCCATTGAAATTGATAATTCAATTTTTGTTTCGATATAAATTTGTAATTTATATCGAAAAATCCGTTATAAGAATGTTTCAATTTATATTCCATTCTTGTTTTAAATCTCCAATTATCAGAATTGTATATAGAACTTAATATTCTGAAATTTAGAAATTTAAAAATTGGAAAAAATAATCCTACATCTTCTAAATAAACCTTTTTGTTTTGAATTCCAATTTTTGGATATATTATTCCATATTTGTTTTCTTTTACAGGTAAATATAGAAAAGGTAAAAATATAGGCATTGGTACTTTATATAAATAAAAGAAAACGGGACCAGAAAAAATATATTTCTTAATATGATGATATTTTAAAAAATTTGTTTTTAAATAAAAATCTGGATCATTATCTTTGTTTTCTAAAAAAAAAGGATCTGATGTATATCTAATTTTTTTCATTAAACTCATATTTTGATCGTTTTTTTCAATACTATCTGCTGTGATCATGTAATTTATTCTTTTTATAAAAAAATCTTTCGCCTCTATTTTTTTACTTTTTAAATTAATATGAAGATTATTAAAATAGTATTTTTGATTTTTTTTTTGTAAAAAAGCACATTTTTCTTTCTGAATTGCGTATAAATCTCCATTTTTCCAATTGAATTCAATAAAATCTGCCTGAATTTTTATATCATCATATTTTATAGATGCATCTCCTTTTAGATAAGATTTTCCATCTTTTATATTATACTCCTGTATATCAGATTTGTACTTTATAATACTTTCAAATACAGAATTATTTTTTTTTTCAAAAAAATCTTTATTTTCTTTTTTTTCGTTGTTTGCATTCACAAAAATAGAATCAGAAAAAAAGAACATGATAACGAAAAAAATGAAAAAAAGAGACTTTTTTATACACACAAATTATTTTTTTTATGCTTGAAAAGAAACTCAATTTGATAATTTTCTGATATTTAGATTATCAGTGCATACTCCCAATATTTCTATAATTGTTAAATTAAATATAGGATGATTTTTATTCGGATTAATTTCACACATAGGTTCTAAAACAAATTTTCTCATGTGTAATAAAGGATGTGGAATAGACAAAATAGAACTAAATATAACCATATCATCATAAAATAAAATATCTATATCTATTTCTCTATTTTCGTATTTCTTTTTTCCTATGTCTGTATGTTTTTTTCTTCTTCCTACAAGAAATTCTATATTCGAAATATTTTCTAAAATATTAATAGGGGACTGAAAAGTTTTTACGTATAAAGCTCTATTATAAAAAAAAGATGAATTTTTCATTTTCCATGCTTCACTTTCAAAATATGAAGATTTCTTAATAATTTCTCCTATTTTTTGAGATATTAAAATTAAAGATTGATCTAAATATTCTTTACGATTTTCTTTATTACTACCTTGTAACAAAAAAACATGATGTTCTTTCAAAAGAAAAAATTTATTATAACATGTTTAATATACTGAAAAACTGTAATTTTTATTTAAATTAGGATAACATTTTCATAAAAAAAATATTAATGGGAGTAGTAGTAGATTTTATGAAGAACCTCTTTACTCAAGAGATAGCTATAGATTTAGGAACAGCAAATACACTTATTATGTACAACAATAAGGTTATAGTGGATTTACCTTCAATAATAGCTATAGATATAAGAACAAAAAAAGTATTAGCAGTAGGAGAGGAGGCGAAACAAATGCAAGGAAAAACACATGAGAATATTAAAATATATAAACCATTAAAAGATGGAGTCATTGCTGATTATCAAGTAGCTGAACTTATGATAAGAGAATTTATCAAAAAAATACCAGGAATAAATAGTAAATTTTTTACTCCATCATTAACAATGGTAATTTGTATTCCATCCGGTATAACGGAAGTAGAGAAAAGAGCTGTAAAAGATTCAGCTCAACACCTTAATGCAAAAGAAGTTTATCTTATTGAAGAACCTATGGCTGCAGCCATAGGTTCTGGAATTTCAGTTACAAAAGCAGAAGGAAACATGATTATTGATATAGGAGGAGGTACTACGGAATGTGGAGTTATAGCTTTAGGAGGAATAGTTTGTCAAAAATCTATAAAAATAGCTGGGGATGTTTTTACGAATGATATTGCTTATTTTCTTCGTACAAAATATAATTTATATATTGGAGAAAGGACTGCAGAAAAAATAAAGATAGATATAGGAGCAGTTATGGATTCTATTGAGAATCCTCCAGAGGATATTCATATACAAGGAAGAGATTTATCTACTGGAAAGCCAAAAGAAATGAATCTTTCTTATAAAGAAACCATTCCTGCTCTCGATAAATCAATTTTACGAATTGAGGATGCTGTAATGGAAACTCTTTCAAGAACTCCACCAGAACTTGCAGCGGATATTTATAAAACAGGAATATATATGGCTGGTGGGGGATCCCTTTTAAGAGGTTTAGATCAACGAATATCCAATAAAACTGGACTTCCTGTTTTTTTAGTAGACGATCCTTTAAGAGCTGTAGTAAAAGGAACAGGTGTAGCGTTAAAGAATATTAATAAATTTACATTTTTAATGAAATAGGATAGATAAATCTTATGCGTGAATTTTTTAATTTTATTTTGAAATGGCGTTTTTTTATTTTCTTTTTTTTACTAGAATGTTTTGCTATCTTTCTTTCTTTTTCAAATTCAAAACTTCATCAATATATTTATACTGGATCATCCAATTTTATGATTGGAAATATTTATGAAACTATTTATAAATTACGAAATTATTTTTTATTAGAAATTGAAAATAAAAGATTATTAAACGAAAATAGAAAATTGAGGAACGAACACATATTTTCTAAAATAGAAAAAATATCTGAAGATTTTAAAAAAGAAAATATTGATTATTTACAACAGTATACTTTTACTCCTGTGAAAATTATAAATAATAGTATTCATGAACAGGAAAATTATATAACTATAAATAAAGGAAATATTGATGGAATCAAACCTGATATGGGCATTATATTATCTGATGGAATTGCAGGAATTATTATAAAAACATCTTCACATTTTAGTATTGCTATTTCTCTTTTAAATCCAAAAATTAAAGTAAATGCTAGATTGAAAAAAAATAGATATTTTGGAACTTTAAGTTGGGATGGATTAGATCATGAATATGTTATTTTATATGATATTCCTAGACATTCCGAAATAAATAAAGGAGATATAGTAGAAACAGATGGAAAATCATCTACCTTTCCTGAAGGAATAGAAATTGGAAAGGTGGATTCTTATAGATTAGACGAAGAACATGCTAATTATATTATAAAGGTAAAATTGATGGCTAATTTTTCTACTATAGAAAATGCCTATGTTGTAAAAAATTTATTTAAAAAAGAGTGGAATAATATTCAATTTTATAAAGTTGAAAATAAATAATGGATTTTATCAAAAATTTTATTGTTTCTATTTTTTTTATTTCTCTTCTTTGTTTAATTCAAATATCAATATTAAATCCATTATTTTTAGGATACTATTCTTATATATATGTACTATTTATATTTGTATATCCATACAATAAGAATAAATTTTTATTCTTATTTTTCTCTTTTTTGATTGGATGGATTATAGATCATTGTATGAACTCTGGAGGAATCCACGCATTTTCTACTACTTTATCTGCTTTTTTAAGAATTCCTTTTCTAAAGTTTTTTGATGGAAAGAGTTTTATAAATCGAAATGATTTTTCTATTTATGAGTTACCTTTTTTTAGAACAACTCTTTATATATTTTCATTAATTTTCACGCATCATTTATCTTTATTGATATTAGAAATATTGAAAGAAACTACTTTTAGTCAAATTATTTTATTGAGAACAACATTCAGCAGTATTTTTACAACTATTTTATGTATTATATATTTTTTTTTCAAAAAAAATTAAACATTGAAAAAATTATATAAATTTTATATTTTATTAGGTTTCATAGGTTTGGTTTTTACAATTAGATTATTTTTTATACAGATATATACGGAAAAGTATATTTTGAATGCTTTTAATACTTCCATTAAACAAGAAATAATTATTCCTGAGAGAGGTTCTATTTTCGATAGAAATGATAATTTATTGGTTTTTAATCAATCTATTTATGAATTAATAGTTATTCCTATTCTTATAGATGAACATTTTAATATTATAGAATTTTGTAATCTTGTTGGAATTGAAAAAAAAACTTTTTCTAAAAATTTAGAAAAAGCAAAATCTTTTTCTAAATTTTTACCATCTGTTTTTCTTCCTTTTATTTCAAAAGAGAAGTTTGCTTTCATCCAAGAAAAGCTATATAAATACAAAGGATTCGATTGGACAAAACGATCTCTTAGAGATTATAAAGTGGAAAGTTCTGCTAATGTTTTTGGATATATAGGAGAAGTTACTCAAAAGAATATTCAAAAAGAATCTAATTATTATCAAATGGGAGACTTTATAGGATTATCTGGAGTTGAAAAATCTTATGAAAAAACACTAAGGGGTAAAAAAGGTGTAAAATATTGGTTAAAAGATAGAATAGGATGTATAATAGGAAATTATAATAATAAAAAAAATGATGTAAAAGCAGTTAGTGGAAGTGATATTTCCTTAACTCTAGATTGGAATTTACAAAAATATGCAGAACAACTTATGTATCAGAAAAAAGGAGGAATTGTTGCTATAAATCCTAAAAATGGAGAAATTTTATCATTAGTATCTAGTCCTATTAACAATCCTAATTTATTTGTAGGAATAAATCGTTCTAAAGAATTAAAAAAATTGATGAGAAATACCATAGATAATCCTTTATTTGATAGGACAACACAAGCTCGTTATCCTCCGGCTTCTCCATTCAAATTACTAACGGAATTAGCTGCTCTTCAAATGGGAGTTGTGGATACGAAAACAACTTTTATATGTTATAAAGGATTTAAATATGGAAAGAAAAGAATTCAATGCCATTCTGGAGTTCATGGATACCCTATAGGAGTAGAAACGGCTGTTGCTGTTTCTTGCAATAATTATTTTGCACAGGTTTATAAACGTGTTATTGAAAAATATCCTAAAAATTTAACAAAAGGAGTTAATGAATGGAGTGATATTGTAAAAAGTTTTGGATTCGGAAATTATTTATACAATGATTTGGCTACAGGAGAAAAAGGGATTATTCCTTCAGGCGATTATTATAATAAAAAATATGGAATTACAAAATGGAATGCCATTACTATTATTTCCAATAGTATAGGACAAGGAGAAATCAATGTAACTCCTATGCAGTTAGCAAATATGGTTTGTGCCATAGCAAATAAAGGTTTTTTTTATACACCACATATTGTAAAAAATATAAATCATCGTCCTATATGTGATCCAAACTATACTAAGGCTAAATATACTAAAGTAAAAAGTAAATATTTTGATTTAATTATTAATGGAATGGAAAAAGTTTTTATAATTGGGACAGGAAAGAATTTTAGATCATATGATATTAGAATGGCAGGAAAAACAGGAACAGCTCAAAATTTTCTTAAAATTAGTAATCGTAAAAAAACAATTGCTTTACCTGATCATTCTATTTTTATATTATTTGCTCCTGTGGAGGATCCTAAAATTGCTATTTCCGTTGTTATAGAAAATGGAGGGTTTGGATCTCGTTGGGCAGGTCCTATTGCTACTCTTATCGCAGAAAAGTATATAAATAATAATGTATATAGAAAAAATTTGGAAAAAAAAGTTATGACTTCAGGATTGCAAAAAGTGTATAATACTATAGCAAAAATGAAAAGATTAAATAGTTTTTATAGAAAAAATTCTTTTGATAAAAAGAAATAAAATATTATTAAGAAACATAGACTGGGGAATAGTGACAATTTATATTTTCATAATTTTTTTTGGATATATAAATTTGTATTCAGTTTCTTCTGAAAAAGCAGACAAACAAGTAGTATGGATTTTATTAAGTTTTTTTTTCATATTTTTTGTTTTCTTATTTAGACCTGTTCACTATAAATATTTTACACCTTTTTTCTTTTTGATTACGTTACTTCTTTTGATTGGAGTATTTTTTTTTGGAAAGAATGTAAATGGATCAAAATCCTGGTATGTTTTTGGCCCTATTAGTTTTCAGCCTTCTGAATTATCTAAGATATCTACATCTTTAATGATAGCATATTTAATGAGTCAATATAATAATAAGATGTTATTTTATTCGTGTGTTATATTTATATTGCCGGCTACTTTAATTTTTTTTCAACCAGATCCAGGTTCTTCTATAGTTTTTTTCTCTTTTCTTTTAACTTTATATAGAGAAGGATTATCTATTTATTTCATACTTTATTTTTTATTTTCTATTGTTTTATTTGTTCTTTCCTTAAATATACCTCCGTGGATAATAGTTTTATTTTTATTTATATTTTTTATTTTTTTCTTGAAAAAAAAGAGAAAAAATATATCATTCGTTGATTTATTTTTTTACATATTTTTATTTTTTATTTTTTCTTCTATTTCTATTTTTTCTTCATTTCTCTCTCAAAAATTTTTGAAAAAACATCATAGGGATAGAATTAATATTCTATTTCAAAATGAATTTGACAAAAAATATAGAGAGAATGTAGGATATAACTTATTATACTCGAAAACAGCTATTGGTTCTGGAAGATTTTTTGGAAAAGGATATCAAAAAGGAACTGTTACAAAAGGTAAATTTGTTCCTGAACAACATACTGATTATATTTTTTGTACTGTAGGAGAAGAATGGGGGTTTATAGGAAGTATTATTTTTATTGCATTTTATTTATTCTTTATTAGTCGTATATATTTCTTGTCTGAAAGACAAAAAGATGTTTTTGGAAGAGTTTTTGGTTATTCAGTTGGAAATATTATTCTAACTCATTTTGTCATCAATTTAGGTATGGTAATGGGTATTTTCCCTACAATAGGAATTGTTTTACCTTTTTTCAGTTATGGAGGGTCTTCTCTTTGGTCTTTTACTATTTTATTATTTATATTTGTCAGAATGGATGCATCAGATCAGACTAACTTTATATAAATAAGGGGCTGATTTTGGATTTGACAGCAAGGTTAGTTATAAAAATAAGCATACCGTGTTACGTAAAGTCTTACACGTAAATCAAGCTTTACAAAAAAAATAAATGGCGAACAACAATACGCTTTTGCTGCTTAATGTTTTAATGTTATAGCTTAATCTGCGAAAATAATGCAGAAGCAAAATATCTCTCAGAAATTGTTCCTTATAATTTCTGATATAGAGGTACAAAATTTCTTTAAGGATAAGAAAACAGATGATTCTTAAGTTTTCTGAAAAACATTTTTGAATCTTAGTTTTTATTTTAGATCCAAAACTTGAATAAATACGGAAAACTTACTTTTTGGATAAGTATGTAGAAAATCTTTATACTACTTGTTTGGACGCGGGTTCAAATCCCGCCAGCTCCATCCCTTTTCAAAAATTTTATGTAATATAAAAAGGATTCAATTTTTTTTATACAGCATTCTTTCAGGAATTCTATTGAGTTTAGGATGGCCTACTAATGGTAATCCTATCTATTTATTTATTGCTTTTATTCCATTGTTGTATGTAGAAAATTCCTTGAGGAATTTTTATATTTTTTTTCTCTCTTTTATTACTTTTTTAATATGGAATGCTACTTCTACATGGTGGTTATCTTATTCAAAAAGAATAAACGGTTCTTTTGCAGTAGAAGCATATTTAGCTCCTGTATTACTAAATTCTTTTTTTATGTCAATTGTTTTTACTTTTTTTTCATGGATAAAAAAATATGTAAAAAGTAAAAAGATAGGATACGCATTTTTAGTTTGTTTATGGATTTTGTTTGAAAAAATTCATTTGGAATGGGAATTATCTTGGCCATGGTTAAACCTAGGAAATGGCTTTTCTAATCATATAAAATGGATCCAATGGTATGAATATACTGGAACTTTAGGAGGATCTGTATGGATATGGATAGTTAATATAGGATTAACAGAATCAATTCTTAAATATGAAAAAAACAGAAATATTTCTTCTTTATATTTAAAAATTGTATTCAATATAGGTAAAATTTTTTTAATGATTTTTATATCTAATTTAATATATATTAAATATGAAGAAAAAAAATATGGAAAATTTGTAGATACATTAATTTTACAACCAAATATCGATCCATATTATCAAAAATATCATATTTCAAAAAAAAACCTAATTTTGAAATTGAAAAAATTAATGAATCAAAAAATATCTACAAAATCTATGATGATTTTATCTCCTGAAACTACATTTCATGGAAATGGAAATAAAATTTCAATAAAAAATATAAAAAATAATAAAATTGTTTCTGTATTTAGAAATTATTTAATAAATAAATATCCAAATGCAGTATTTATAACTGGCGTAGAATTATTTTCTTTGCATAAAGAAAAAAAAAGCAAAACATCTGTTCCTATTTTCATAGGAAAATCAAAAAATATACAATGGATAGATACTTTTAATTCAGTTATTCAAATAGGAATAAAAGAAAATGACAATATAGAATATCATCATAAATCAAAATTAGTTCCAGCAGTAGAAATTTTTCCTTATAAAAAAATTTTTGGTCCTATATTAGGCAATACATTACTCAATTTTGGAGGAACCGTAATAGAGCTTGGTAAAGAAAATTATCCTTCAATTTTTCATCATCCTCATTTAAAAGTGAAAATAGCGCCTATTATTTGTTATGAATCTGTGTTCGGAGAATATGTTTCTAATTTTTTTAAGAAAAAAAATGCAGAATTAATGATTATCATTACTAATGATGGATGGTGGGGAAACTCAGATGGTCATAAACAACATATGCATTATGCACGTATAAGAGCTATTGAGAATAGAAAATATATAGCTAGATCTGCTAATACAGGAATTTCTTGTTTTATCAATGATAAAGGAGAAATAATATCACATATTCCTTATGGAAAGGAAGGAATACTCTATAATAGAATATACGTAAACAACAAAAAAACGTTTTATATAAAACATGGAGATTTTATTTATAAAATAAGTTTATCAGTAATAATAATAATTCTATTCTATTTATTTTACATTTCTATATTCTGATAAGCTTTTCCTATGTTATTAATAATATCGCTAGAAATAATTGATTCTTCGCTTGATTTTTTTAAAGCAATATCTCCTGCTAATCCATGCAAATAAACACCCATTATACATGATTCCTTAGGAGAATATCCTTGAGATAATAAACTCATTATCATTCCAGTTAAAACATCTCCACTTCCTGCTGTTGCCATTCCTGGATTTCCCGTACTATTAAAATATAGTTCTCCATAGGGAGTAGAAATAATTGAATGAGCACCTTTTAATACAATAAAAATTTTATATACTGCGGACATTTCTTTTAAAAGATCCAATTTTTGGTAATCATTTTTCCAGTATCCAAATAATTTATTAAACTCTTTTGGATGTGGAGTAATAATAGTATTCTTTGGAAGAGTATTCAATAATTCTAATCTATTTGATAATATGTTTAAAGCATCTGCATCTATTACCATAGGTAGATTTTTATGCTTTTTTTTTAATAGAAAAGATGCTAAAGCATGTTCTGTTTTATAATTTTCTCCCATACCCATACCTATTCCTATGGCATTTATACCAATATTGATTGGTATAATAATATCACTTATCCAATCTTTTTTTTGATCTGTTTTTACAATTACTTCTGAAATAGAATTCTGAATAATTTCATATCCACAATAAGGAACATATACACTTAGTTTACCTATTCCTGTTCTTAAACTAGCTTTTGCGGAAAGTACAATAGATCCTATCATTCCATAATTTCCTCCTATAAGAATTCCATGCCCATAATTTCCTTTATGGGAAAATTTTTTCCTCCTTTTTTTTTTGTATATAGAATAAATGCACTGATTATCTATAAAAAAATTTTTAGTGTGAATTTTTTGAAAAAAATCATTTTTACATCCAATATCCAATATGTTCCATTTTCCAACATAATTTTCGTAATTTGGTAAAAGAAAAGGTAGTTTTGGAGTTTGAAAAGTTAGAGTATGAGTTGCTTTAATTATTCCTGTAAAATCTTCATGACTTTTTTCCATAAAAAGACCAGAAGGTATATCTATAGATAATACATATTGAAATTTTTTTTCATTTATATAATGAAAAAAAGATTTCCAGTATTGACTTATAAGACGATTAAATCCTATACCAAAAATAGCATCGATTAAATAACTATTATTATCCAACAGTGGAAATTTTTCTCCTTCAAGAAGGATTTTCAAAGGAATCCCATCTTTTAATAATTTATCTTTACAAATTAAAAATTCAGTTGAAAAATGATTGGAAATATTCACTATATATATGGAAACTTTTGCACCGTATAAATATAACATTTTAGCTAAAAGAAGTCCATCTCCTCCATTATTCCCGTTTCCTGACAATACTATAAATGGAATTTTGTTAATTTGAAAACATTTCTTGTTGATAATCCAATTAAAACAGCTTTTAGCTGCTCTTTCCATTAGATTAATAGAAGAAATTGATTCGTAATCAATACAATATTGATCAAATTTTCTGATTTGATTTAAAGAAAGAATTTTCATTTTTTAAAATGAATTTATTATTTTTGGTTTGATTTTGTAAATTTTTTATTTTTAGATTGAAAAATCTGATTAGTATCTGCAAATATAAAACGATTAATTTATATGCCAGAGTATAATTTGATCCTTCCAGCCATGGGTGAAAGTGTAGCAGAGGCTTCGATCATTCGTTGGTTAAAAGAAGAGGGTGATTTTGTGAAAAAAGAAGATATTTTGGTAGAAATTGCTACAGATAAAGTAGACTCTGAAATTTCTTCTCCGGTCAATGGTATATTAAAAAAGAAATTATTTTATCCTAATGAGGTAGCTAAGATAGGAAGTTCGATAGCGATTTTAGAAACGGTAGAAAAATTAAAAAAATTTTCCACAATAGAAGGTAAAACTACAAAAGAAAATAAAAATCGTTTTTATTCTCCTCTTGTTCGTACTATTGCTCATAAAGAAGGTATTAGTTTCTATGAATTAGAAACAATAGAAGGGACTGGAGAAAAAGGTCGCGTTACTAAAAAAGATATATTAAAATATATTCAAAAAAATAAAATTCTTCTTTCTAAAGAAAGGAATAATATATTTTTTTCGTGTAAAACATGGAACAAAAAAAAGGATTTAATGAGAGATAATGAAGAGGTTGTAGAAATGGATAGAATGCGTAGAATCATTGCAGAAAATATGATGAATAGCAAAAATATATCTGCTCACGTTACTTCTTTTGTTGAAGCAGATGTCACAAATGTTGTAAAATGGAGAGAAAAAATAAAAGATTCCTTTCAAAAAAATACAGGAGAAAAATTAACACTAATGTCTGTTTTTGTAGAATGTGTAGTAAAAGCTATTAAAGATCTTCCTATGATTAATATTTCCGTTGATGGGAACAATATTATCAAAAAGAGAAATATTCATATAGGATTAGCGACAGCTTTACCTAATGGTAATTTAATTGTTCCTGTTATAAAAAACGCAGATTCTTATAGTTTAGGGGGATTAATTAAAATTATTAATGATTTGATAAAAAGAGCTAAATCTAATCAATTGAAACCTGAAGAAACTCAAGGAGGAACATATACAATTAGTAATATTGGTAGTTTTGGAAATGTTTTTGGAACTCCAATTATACATCAACCGCAGGTTGCTATTATGGCTATAGGTTTAATTCAAAAAAAATTATCAATTATAGAAACACCAGAAGGAGATTTAATAGGAATTAGACACAAAATTTATTTATCACATTCTTATGATCATCGTGTGATCGATGGAGTCTTAGGAGGAGGATTTGCTAAAAAAGTTGCTTTATATTTGGAAAAGTTTAATTGTTATACAAAAATATAAAAATTTAAAAGGAAATATGAAAATAAATTTCGATGTACTTATTGAAATTCCAAAAGGAAGTAGAAATAAATATGAATTTGATAAAAAAAATAATCTTATTCGGTTAGATAGAGTTTTATACTCTCCTATGAGTTATCCGACCGATTATGGTTTTATACCAAAAACACTTTCTATGGATGGAGATCCATTAGATGCGTTGGTTTTCTTGACAGAACCTACGGTTCCAGGATGCTTAATAAAAGTAAAACCTATTGGTATTTTTTTTATGGTAGATGAAAAAGGAGAAGACGAAAAAATTATTTGTGTTCCTATTAATGATCCTAATTATAATACATTAAATAGTATTCATGAAATTTCTATACATTCTAAAAAAGAAATAGAACATTTTTTTTCAGTGTATAAAGATTTAGAAAATAAAAAAGTCCAAATAGGAAATTGGAAAAATAAAGAAGAGGCAATTTTTGTGTACAAACAGTCTTGTTCACGATATACCAATAATTTAACGAAAATGTAATTCTTTCAGTTGTTTTTTTTCCAAAGTAGATGGAGCTTTTATCATCAAATCTTTTCCATAATTATTTTTTGGAAAAGCAATAAAATTCTTGATATCATCTCCCCCCTCTATCATATTAATTAATCTATCTAATCCTAAAGCTATTCCACCATGAGGAGGAGTACCATATTCAAGAGCTTTTATAAAAAATCCAAATTTAGATTCTATCTCTTTTTCAGAAAGTCCTAAATATTTAAAAATCAAATTTTGTATGTTTTTATTATGTATACGTATTGACCCACTTCCAATTTCTGTCCCATTTATAATCAGATCGTAAGATTTAGATCGAATATTCTCCGGATTTTTTTCTAAAAAATGAATATCTTCTTCTTTAGGACTTGTAAATGGATGATGCATTGATTTATATTTTTTAGATTCTTTATTCCATTTTAAAAGAGGTAAATCTATAACCCATAGAGGGTTGAAAACGTTTGGATTTTTTAAATTGAGATAATCAGCTATTTCCAAACGAATTTTTCCTAGTTGTTTTCTAGATTTTTTCTTCTTTCCATAAGAAATGAATAATAAATCACCAGGTACAGCTTTAAAATATTTAATAAAAATTTTGATCATTTTTTTATTCATAAAATATGAATTAGAAGAAAATGAAGTTTCATCGTATGAGTATTGTATCCAAAAAATATTTTTATTTTTTATCTTTTTTTTCAAATAATTCATTTTATCATGATAATTATGACATTTCGGAATTTTTATTCCTATTACTAATTCTTGTTCTTTTAAGAAAGAAATATTTTCTTTTTGAACTAAATTATTTAATTCTACAAATAACATATCAAAACGGGTATCAGGACTATCTGTTCCGTACATTTTCATTGCATTAGAATAAGAGATGCAAGGAAAAGGTTTCAATTGAATATTTTTTATCTTTTTAAAGAGATGTTTTATAAAACTTTCAAAAAAAATTAATACATCATTTACATCTACAAAAGCCATTTCACAATCTATTTGTGAAAACTCAATTTGTCTATTAGAACGAGCATCTTCATCTCTAAAACATTTTGTAATTTGAAAATATTTATCTATCCCACCTATCATTAATAATTGTTTAAATAGCTGTGGAGATTGTGCTAATGCATAAAATTTTCCCATGTGTATTCTAGATGGAACGACGAAGCTTCTAGCACCTTCTGGTGTATGATTTATTAATATGGGAGTCTCTACTTCTAGAAATCCATTTTTAGAAAGGAAATTACGTGTTTCTAAAGAAATATTATGACGAGAAATCAAATTTTTTTTTATAGGATTTCTTCTTATATCAAGATATCTATAAATCATTCTAATTTCTTCATTTCCATCTGTTTTATTTTCGATAGTAAAAGGAGTAATAGGAGAAGAATTCAATATTTCTATCTCTTTCACTAAAATTTCTATTTCTCCTGTAGGAATAATTGAGTTTACAGATGATCTTTCAACTACTTTTCCTTTAATCTTAATTAAAAATTCTTTTCCTAAAAGAAAATTTTTATCTATTAATTTTTTTTTAGAAAAAATAAGTTGAGTCACTCCAAAATAATCTCTAATATCAATAAAACATAGAGATCCTAAATTTCTCTTTTTTTGAATCCATCCAGATAATATAACTTCTTTTCCAACATCTTTTTTACACAATTCTCCACAATTATGTGTTCTATACATTATTTATTTAACTTTTTTTCTGTAGACAATTCCTCATAAACTTCTACAATATCTCCTGATCTTATATTGTGATAATTTTTCATTCCTAAACCACATTCATATCCTTTAGTTACTTCTTTCACGTCTTCCTTAAAACGTTTTAGAGAATTAAATTCTCCATTATGTATAACAATACCTTCTCGAATTAATCTCACTTTTGCGTGACGTAATAATTTTCCTTCTATAACCATACACCCAGCTATAGTTCCTATTTTTGGAATTTTAAAAATTTCTCTAATTTCAGCATTTCCTAATATTTTTTCTCTTATTTCCGGAGAAAGCATACCATCCATAGCTTCTTGAATGTCATTAGTGACATCATATATGATTGAATAAGTTCGTATTTCTATATTTTCTTTTTTTGCTATGGTTTTAGAACCAATATTAGGTCTTACATTAAATCCTATTATAATTGCGTCTGAAGCGCTTGCTAATAATACATCAGATTCTGTTATTTGTCCAATTCCTTTATAAATAATATTAACCATGATAGTATTCGTAGATAATTTCTGAAGTGAATCGGCAATAGCCTCTACTGAACCATCGACATCACCTTTAAGAATTATTTTCAATTCTTTAAAATCTCCTAAAGCAATACGTCTTCCTATTTCATCTAATGTAAGATGCTTTTGAGCTCGTATATTTTGTTCTCTTTGTAATTGCTCTCTTCTAGAAGCAAGTTGTTTTGCTTCTTTTTCATCTTGAAAAACTTTAAATTTATCTCCAGCAGTAGGAGCTCCGTTTAATCCTAATATAGTAATAGGTTTGGATGGTCCTGCAAAATGTATGGATTTACCTCTTTCATCCAAAATATTTTTTACTTTTCCATGATGACTTCCTGCAAGAACATAATCTCCAACTTTTAATGTTCCTCCCTGTAAAAGTAAAGTTGTAACATAACCTCTTCCTTTATCTAAAGAAGCCTCAATTACTGTTCCTATTGCAGGTTTATTGGGATTAGCCTTTAAATCTAGTAATTCAGCTACTAAAAGGACTTTTTTTAACAATTTATCTATTCCTGTCCCTAATTTAGCTGATATTTCTTGAGAAGGATATTTCCCCCCCCATTCTTCTACTAAAAAATTTAAATTTGCTAATTGTTCTCTAATTTTATCAGAATTCGCATTAGATTTATCCATTTTATTAAATACAAAGACAATGGGGACATTCGCTGCTTGGGCATGACTGATAGCTTCTTTAGTTTGTGGCATTACTTGATCATCAGCTGCAATAACTATGATAGCAATATCTGTTATTTGAGCACCTCTCGCACGCATAGCGGTAAATGCCTCATGACCTGGAGTATCTAAAAATGTAATGCTTTTATTTTCATGACATTCAACACTATATGCAGCTATATGTTGAGTAATTCCACCAGCTTCCCCAGCAATTACGTTAGTATTTCTAACATAATCTAATAAAGATGTTTTTCCATGATCCACGTGTCCCATAACAGTTATAATAGGAGACCTTGGTTTTAAATTTTCTTCTAAGTCTTTATCATCTTGAATAGCTTCTTCTAAATCTAATCCCACAAATTCTACATTGTACCCAAATTCATCTGCTACTAAAGTTAGTATTTCCGCATCTAATCTTTGATTCATAGTAACCATTATTCCCAAAGACATACAAGATACAATAACATCAGTTGCATTCACTTCCATCATAGATGCTAATTCGTTAACCGTTGTAAATTCAGCTACTTTTAATATTTTTTCTTGTTTTTCATTCTCTCTTTCATTTTTTAAAAGTTTTTTTTCTTTTTTGTGTTGACGTTTCTCTTTTCTAATTTTTGACGATTTTGATTTTATTCCTTTAGACGATAACTTTTCCAAAGTTTCTTTAATTTGTTTTTCTATTTGTTCGTCAGAAATTCCTGATTTTTGAGAATTTTTTTTATTTTTATGTTTATCTCTTCTTTTTTCAGAAGAATGTTTAAAAAAAAGTTTTTTTTCTTTATCCTGTTTTTTTCTAACAATATTTTTTATATCATCAATAAAAATTTCTTTTTTAATTCTTTTTCGTTTTTTTTTGATTTCTTGTTTTATTTTTTTTTTCTCAAATTGAGATAAATCAATTCTATCTCCTGTTAACATGACTCCATCTAATTTTTGATAGATAGTATCGATGTGTTCAGGTTTGTTGTCCTTAAATTTATTTTCTACTTTCTTTTTCTTATGCAAATTATTTTTTTTTTCTTCTGTAACGTCATATTTTTTTTTATCAATATTTGTTTTTCCTATTTTCTCTATTTTTTTAAATTCAATTAAATTTTCCGATTGTATACTTACAATTTTATTTTGAGTATCTTGCAAAGAATTAATATTTTTTGATTTTAATAATTCTTCTTTTATTTTTTCTTTTTCAATCCTCTTTTGTAAAAATATTTTTTCAGATTTATCTCGTATTTCTTTACAATTTTGAAATTCTTGCACAATAAATTTGTATACCTGATCTTTTATTTTTGCATTAGGATTATGTTCTATTTCAATTCCCTTTTTTTGTAAAAAACTTACTACTCTTTGTAAAGAAATGTTGAATTGAGTTAATATTGTTTTTAATCTGATTTTATCAGCCATATTTAAATTTAAAATGTGTACAGAGTAAAAAATAAAAATTTTATGTATTAATATTTAATTCTTCCTCAAACTCTTTTTTCAATATAGAAACTACTTTATTTATTATTTCTTCTTCAAGATTGGTTCGTTTTCCTAAATCATTTTTTCTATAATTTAGAACAGATTTTGCAGTGTTTAAACCTACTTTATGAAATTTTTCTAAAACTTCTGCTTCTATTTCATCAGAAAATTCTGTTAATTCCACATCATCTTCATAAGGAAAATCTCTAAATATATGGATTTTGTATCCAGTTAATTGACTTGCTAATCTTATATTTTGTCCCCCTTTTCCTATTGCTTTTGATATTTCTTCAAGATTTACATATACGTTTACATATTTATGTTCTTCATTTACTTCCATCATAGAAATTTTAGCAGGACTTAGGGATCTTGTAATATATAATTGTGTATTAGAAGTATAATTTATAACATCTATATTTTCATTCTTCAGCTCTCTAACAATAGGATGAATTCTAGAACCTTTCATTCCTACACAAGCCCCTACTGGATCTATACGATCGTCATAAGATTCTACAGCAACTTTAGCTTTTTCACCTGGAATACGTGCTACTTTTTTAACTGTAATTAAACCATCAGATACTTCTGGTATTTCTAACTTGAAAAGTTCTTCCAAAAAAGATTCATCTTTTCTAGTAAGAATAGCAAAAGGTTTGTTGTCTTTCCAATCTACTCGTTTAACCAATGCTCTTACTGGATCTCCTTTCCTAAAAAAATCACTTGGTATTTGTTCTTGTTTGGGTAAAACCATTTCATTTTGTTCTTCATCTCTCATAATAATTTGTTTAGATAAAATATGATAAACTTCAACATTAATAATTTCTCCTATTTTATTTTTGAATTTTTTATAAGTATTTGTATTATCATATTCATTGATTTTTGAAAGTAAATTTTGTCTTAGAGATAAAATAGATCTCCGTCCTAAAGATTGCAATTCTACTTTTTCTGTGACTTCTTCTCCTATTTCAAAATCAGGTTCTATTTTACGTGCTGTAGATAGTTCAATTTCTTTGTTTATATCTTTAACTTTTCCATCTTCCACTACTATGCGATTCCTCCATATTTCTAAATCTCCTTGGTCTGGATTCACAATAATATCGTAATTTTTAGATGAATCGTATTTTTTTCTTAAAACACATCGAATCGATTCTTCTAATATAGCCATTAGACTTACTCTATCTATATTTTTTTCATATTTAAAATCTGAAAAAGAATCTATTAAAGCTTCATTATCCAT